>CAYUGC010000177.1:0-7578 GCA_964444085.1 uncultured Bifidobacteriaceae bacterium
CTTGGATTTCCCCGACCTTGTGGGCGTTGCGCGTGGCGATGAGCAGCGTCGTCATCCATTCATCGTAACCAGAATGTCATATGGAGGCGAGCTTGACGCGAAAATTCCCATTGGCAGAATCATCGGATGAAATCACGCCGTGCCCTCGCCCTGAGCCTTTCGCTGGCCGCATTTGCCCCACAATTTGTCTCCGCTGAAACCGTCTGGCTGGACGATTTGAACCTTGCCGCCGCCACGCAGGGTTACGGTGAGCCGGGCAAAAACAAATCCATTGATGGCAATACCCTAACCATCGGCGGCCAGAATTTTGAGCGCGGCTTTGGCACCCATTCGGAAGGAGAATTACGCGTGAACCTCGCCGGCGGCGCACAGAAATTCACCGCCAGCATGGGCGTGGATGACGAGGTGAGCGGCAATCCCGCATCGAGCGTGGAGTTTTTCGTCATCGGCGACGGCAAAACGCTCTGGCAAAGCGGCGTGATGAAGGCGGGCAACGCCGCCAAGGAATGCGCCGTGGATTTGGCCGGCGTGAAATCGCTGGTGCTGAAGGTTGGCGATGCCGGCGATGGTAATTCCTGGGATCACGCCGACTGGGCGGACGCGAAGTTTGAGACGGCGACGGCAAAAACTTTTGCCACCAGCGGCGAAGCGATGCCGGCACCGGTCGCGCCCTACATTCTCACGCCCGCCGCGCCGGCCACGCCGCGCATCAACGGCGCGAACGTCTTCGGCGTGCGACCCGGTTCGCCGTTTTTGTTCACCATTCCGGCGACGGGCGAGCGGCCGATGAAATTTTCCGCAAAGAATCTTCCTAGCGGCCTCAACTTGGATGAAAAGATCGGCATCATCACCGGAACATTGAAAACAAAGGGTGAATCCATCGTCACGCTCCGCGCCAAAAACGCCCTCGGCACGACGGAAAAGAAATTCCGCATCGTCTGCGGCGACCAGATTGCACTGACGCCGCCGATGGGCTGGAACAGTTGGAACTGCTTCGCCGAGGCCGTTTCCGCCGACCGGGTGAAACACGCCGCCAATGCACTCGTGAAGAGCGGCCTTATCAACCACGGCTGGAGCTACATCAACATTGACGATTTCTGGCAGAACCATCGCGACTCGAAAGACCCGACCCTGCGCGGCGCTTTCCGCGACACCAACGGTTTCATCGTGCCCAACTCGCGCTTTCCCGACATGCCGGGCCTGGCCGATTACGTCCACGGCCTCGGCCTGAAGATCGGTTTGTATTCCTCGCCCGGCCCGTGGACCTGCGGCGGCTGCGCCGGCAGTTTCGACCACGAACGACAGGACGCCGAGACCTACGCGAAGTGGGGCTTTGATTATCTGAAATACGATTGGTGCTCCTACAAACCCGAGATGGAAGCCACGCGCGGCAACTCGACGAATTATCCCGTCGCCGCCAAAAGCTGGGGCGGCTTCATGCCGGCCAACACCGAACAGGCCGCGCTCATCAAGCCCTACGAACTCATGCACCGCGCGCTCGCCGTGCAACCGCGCGACATCGTCTTCAGCCTGTGCCAATACGGCATGGGCGACGTCTGGAAATGGGGCGGCGCCATCGGCGGCCATTGCTGGCGCACCACCGGCGACATCACCGATACTTGGAAAAGCATGAGCGGCATCGGCTTCAAACAGGATCAGGCCGCGCCTTACGCCAAGCCCGGCAACTGGAACGATCCCGACATGCTCATTGTCGGCGAAGTCGGCTGGGGCAAAACGCATCCGACGCGCCTGACGCCGGACGAACAATACACGCACATCAGCCTCTGGTGCCTGCTGTCCGCGCCGCTGCTCATCGGCTGCGACATGGAAAAGTTTGACACCTTCACGCTGAACCTTCTGGAAAACGACGAAGTGCTGGCGGTGGACCAGGACGAACTGGGCCAATCGGCAACGTGCGTCATGAAAGACGGCGACGTGCGCGTTTATGAAAAAACGCTGGCCGACGGCGGCCGCGCGGTCGGCTTTTTCAATCTCGGCGCGCAGGCGGCAAAAATGGATTTCACCAACTTCGCCAAATTAAATTTGTCCGGCCAGCAGACCGTGCGCGATTTGTGGCGGCAGAAAAATGTGGCGACGGTGGACACGGCGAAAGATTCACTGCCGCTCACAATTCCCGCGCACGGCGTGGTGCTTTACAAGTTCACGGCGGCGAAGTGAGTCACACCAGCAATTTGGCCAGCAGACTATGCTTGCGCTTAGAGCATTGACAGAAATGATGTAGCGAGGCGGAGCGAGGATTTTTGGTTGTGGGCGAGGCTTTGGCGAAAGCGCAGGTTTGAAAACCCTGACTGCATTACGCGTAAGCGCATAGCGAATATTCGGGCATCTGGATTGCAGGACTCGGGGAGACAAACTGAGCCGAAACGAAGCCAAAAACCAAAAAGACCGCTGCTTTCAAATCTGATTCCGCCGCGCTACCGGATTTATGGAAATGCTCTAAGTTTGTCAATTAGCCGGTTGTAATGCTGCAGCCGCCACAAAGCGTGGGCGATGCGATACACCGCCAGCGCGATCAGGCCGAAATTCAGCAGCAGCAACGGCAGCAACTGCATCCCCCAGTGAGTGCGCCCTGCCACGCGCAAAAAGAAAAGAGGCCGGACACTACTCCGGCCTCAATCGAGAACAAGCGCCAAAGACACTTTGAAACACACGTCCAACAACAAGATTAGAATACCACACGCCGTCGGCTTGACTTGTCCCCAGTTGTGTTTACCTCAACCCAAAGTTCCCGTCAGCGTTGCAGAAATTTCGCCACCGCCTCGGTGCGCGTCCGCACCTGAAGTTTTTCGTAGATGCGGCGGATGTAGGTATGGACGGTCTCGTAGCCGATATTCAGCTTCTCGGCGATTTCCTTGTAGATCAAGCCCTGCGCCAGCAAATCGAGCACCTGCTGTTCGCGCTCGGAAAGATCGGACAGTTCCCCGCCGCCGCCGGCAGGCGCGACCGCGACTGGCTTCTGGAACGACTGCACCACCAACCGCGCAATGTGCGTGGTCATCGGCGAACCGCCGCGATTAACCTCGCGAATGGCCTCGATCAATTCCTTCGTCGGCGTGCGCTTGAGCATATAGCCGTTGGCGCCGGCGGCGAGCGCGTTGAAAATATTTTCCGTGTCCTCGTAAACCGTCAGCATCATCACCTGCGTTTGCGGCAAAATCTGTTTCAACTTGCGCACGCACTCCACACCGTTGATGCCGGGCAGGTTGATGTCCATCAAAACCACGTCCGGCTTCACCTTCGGCAAGCCGGCCAGCGCGTCCTCGGCGGTGGCGTAATCGCTGACGAAACGGAAACCTTCCGTGCGGCCGATCAGCTTGGCCAGCGTGCCGCGCAGCTTGTCATTGTCCTCAACGATGGAGATGGAAATGGGCATTGGTAATTTTTCTTTATCCTAATCTGAATCGTAATCCCGCCGACGATTAAAATTAAGATTACGATTACGAACCGGAAATTGGAACTGTCAATTTCACCACCGTCCCGCCGTTCGCGCCGGGCGTGATGTCAAATTCGCCCTGCACATCATCCAGCCGCTTCCGCATGTTTTTCAATCCGTTCCGCAGTTGCTTCGCCGAAAGGTCGCCGAGGCCGCGCCCGTTGTCCGTCACGGTCAGGATAAATCTATCCGGCTCCAACTGCAATTTCACCCGTGCCTCGGTGGCGTGCGCGTGCTTCACGACATTGTTAACCGCCTCCTTGAACGCGAGGAAGACGTTGTGCCGCACTTCCGGCAAAATCGGCACCGGTGGCACGGCGGGCAACTCCGCGCGATAGCTAATGCCGGCCAGCGCAAAATAATCCTGCGCGTATTTGCACGCGTAGTTCGCGAGACTTTCCAACGTGTCGTTGGAGGAATTCAGCGCCCACACGATCTCATCCAGCGAACGCGTCGTGTCGCGCGCCGTGGCGGAAATCTGCTGCGCGTGCTGCTCGATTTCGCCGGGCAAATCCTTGTCCGCCTCGGCCATCTCGCCAAGCAACGCGACTTGCGTGAGGTTCGCACCAATCTGATCGTGCAAATCACGCGCGATGCGGGCGCGTTCTTTTTCCAGCAATTCCTTCTGCCGCGCGGCGCGCAACTGGCGTTTCAACTTCGCCGTGGAAATCAGATAAATGATTCCCGCCAGCGCGCCCAGCAAAACCAGCACGCTCGCGGCCAGAAACGACGGCGTGCGCCAGAACGGCGGCTCCACGGTGACGGCCAGCGTCGCACCGGTGTCGTTCCATACGCCGTCCTCGTTGCCGGCGATGACGCGGAACACAAATTTCCCCTGCGGCAGTTTCGGGAAATGCGCCACGCGTTCGCCGCCGATGTCCGTCCAATTTTTGTCGCGGCCTTCCAGCCGGTATTTGAACCGCGCGCCGGCGACGGTGTTTTTCGGCGCGGAAAAATTCAAGCTCGCGAAACGGATTTCCAACTGCTCGTTGTCCGGCGCGAGCGTCACCGCGCCGCGCCACGTCGTGCTCAAGGCGTTCGTATTCTGCTCCACGCCGTCCACCAGCACCGATTCGATGACCACCGGCGGCGGGTTGAGATTCGGCTTCAAATCCGAGGGGTTCACCACCACCACGCCGGAAATCGTCGGGAAAAATAATTTTCCATCGCGCGCCCGCAAGGCCGCTGGCTGCGCGCCGGCGGCACATTCGCGCGTCAGGAACGTCCGGCATGTCAGCGTCCGCGCCGCGCCCGCCAGCACGTCGGCGACGGATTTTTTTTCCACGCGCACCAGACCTTCGTAGGAACCGATCCACAGGTTGCCCGCCGCGTCCTCGGCCAGCGAGACGATGTCGTCATTCGCCAGGCCGTTGAGCGTGTGCGAAAACAGTTTCCATTCGCCGGCCGCCGAACGCCGCGCGAGGCCGTGCGCGAAACTGCCCGCCCATAGCGAACCGTCCGCGCCAACGAGCAGCGTGGAAATATCCTTCACCGGCGCACTGACGGCCTCAATCTTCCCGTCGCGCAAGGCGAACAATCCCCCGCCCTCGCTGCCAATCCACAGCACGCCGTTCGTGTCTTCCGCCAGCGCGCGGACGGGATTGCCGGCGAGCGCGGTGTTCGCCAGAAAAAAATCCCAACGCTCGCCATCGAAGCCGGCAAGGCCGTTTTCGCCGCCCACCCAAATTTTTCCGTCGCGCGTCTGACCGAGGCAGAAAATCTTCGGCCCCACCTGCAACGCCAGCGACACCGGCGTGAAACTTCCGTTCTCCAGACGATAAAGCCCCTGCCCGCTCGTGCCGCACCAGACCTGCCCGCGCGCATCGGCCAGCACGCACCACGCATTCGCCGGGGAATCGAAACGGCTGACCGCATTCGTCAGCGCATACGCCAAGCCGTGCAAATTGAACGCCGTCCACACGCCGCCCGCCACGTCCTCGGAGATGGATTGGGCGACGCCGCCGGCCAAGTCCGCCGGCGCGCTGAAAGTTTTTTTCTTCACGCGATCCAAACCGCCGCCATCCGAGCCGACCCAGAGGTTTTTTTCCGAATCGAAACACAGCGACAAGACAAAATCTTCCGACAGCCCATCCGCCTTGGTGATGTGCGCGACGTTGCCGGCGGCATCGAACCAGAACACACCCGCGCCGCGCGTGCCGACGATGAGGTTGCCCGCGTCATCCTCAATGGCGGCGGTGACAATGGCGTTGTCCCACGGCAGCGCGCCATAATCCTTTTCCCGTGTGTCGCCACGCCAGCGTTCGACGCGGCCGTGCTGCAATTGCCAGCTCGCGCCGCTCTTGTCGGGAACCATGACGTGAAAAGCAAGATAGATAAGGAAATCACGCAGGCCGCGCTCCACCGGCGGCGCGACATCCAGCGCATTGTTCTTCCAACAGAAAATCCGCCGCGCGTCGGTCACGAACCAAACTTTGCCGTTCTGGTCATCGAACCCGGCGGTGAGATGACCGGACGCCGCCGTGCCCTCAAAGACTTTTTTCACGACGCCGTTCTGCACCAGCGCGAGCGAGCCGTTGGCGGTGCCGACCCAGAGATTTTCCCGGATGTCCTCGAACAGGAAGCTGACGACGTTCCCCGGCAGGCCGGGCGTGTTGTTGACGTTGAACGGCGTGAAGGTATTGCCATCAAACCGCGCAAGGCCGTTCTGCGTGCCGAGCCAGAGATGGCCGTCGCGCGTCTGGGTCAGGGCGATGATGGAATTTTCCGGCAAACCGAGCCGGTCGTCCGTGTTCCACGCGTCCACGACAAACGGCGAATCGCCCGCCGCCGCCGGACGAACCAGCGCCAGCGCCAGCAACAGGCCGCCGAGTAAACTATGGAGGATGCGTTTCAATCTGTGGCGACAGCATAGCGGCTGGCGGACGGGGAAAAAGTTTTTTCAAAAAGCGCTTGCGGGCGGTGGCGGATGGACTAGGTTGACTTCGCCCCGATAACGGGTGCCCGTTTTTCCTGTCGAAAGACGAGCGTCGGCGGATCCACTTAACTGTGTGCGGATCCGCCGATTTTTTTCCCAATTCCCATGAAAGCAAAAACGGCGACCCTTGCGGATCGCCGTTTTGAATTGTTGCGGGAGGATTAAATCCCCTTGGCCGTGATGTATTTCACGAGGTCAACCACGCGGTTGCTGTAACCCCATTCGTTGTCATACCAGCTCACGACTTTGAAGAAGCGTTTTTCGCCCTTCAGGTTGTTTTGCAACGTCGCGAGGCTGTCGTAGATGGAGCTGCGGTTGTCGTGGATGAAGTCGGTGGAAACCAGTTCTTCATTGGTCACACCGAGAATGCCCTTGAGATAGCTCTCGCTGGCTTTCTTGAGCGCGGCATCAATCTCTTCGATGCTCGTGTCCTTCGTCGTGCGAATGGTCAGGTCAACGACCGAGACGTCCGCCGTCGGGATGCGGAACGCCATGCCGGTGAGCTTGCCCTTGGTGACGGGCAACACTTCGCCGACGGCCTTGGCTGCGCCGGTGGTGGAAGGAATGATGTTGATGCTCGCCGCCCGGCCGCCGCGCCAGTCCTTCTTGGACGGACCGTCAACGGTTTTCTGCGTGGCGGTCATCGCGTGGATGGTGGTCATCAAGCCGGTCTCGATGCCGAAACCTTCCTTGAGGATGACGTGCACGAGCGGCGCGAGGCAGTTCGTGGTGCAGGAGGCGTTGGAAATGATGTTGTGCTTGGCCGCATCATATTCGCCTTCGTTGACACCCATGACGATGGTCTTGACCTCGCCCTTGCCGGGCGCGGAGATGATGACTTTCTTGGCACCAGCGGTGATGTGGGCTTTCGCCTTTTCACTGTCGGTGAAGAGGCCGGTGGATTCAATAACGATGTCCACGCCGAGCGCCTTCCACGGCAACGTGGCAAGGTCTTTGACGGCACCAACGCATTTGATCTTGTGGCCGTTGACCACGAGCACGTCGGGTTCTTCGAGGGAGGCAACGCTCTTCTCGGTCTTGACGTCGTGTTTGAACTTGCCGTGGATGGAGTCATACTTCATCTGGTAGGCGAAGTAATCGGCATCGGTGGACACGTCCACGACGGCGACAACATCAATTGATTTGCCCAGCAAGCCCTGATCACAGAGCGCCTGGAAGACCATCCGGC
>CAYUGC010000178.1:0-7569 GCA_964444085.1 uncultured Bifidobacteriaceae bacterium
GGCACGATGGCGCTCATCCCGTGGTATGCGGCGGCGATGGTGCCGCTGGCGCTGGCGAACGTGATGGTCAACGACCTGCTGGCGCGTGGTCGGTTTACCGTGGTGCCGTTCATGGTGGCCCTGGCGGTGGCCTACGGCTTCACGCTGCCGGTGATGCTGAACCATTTCCCGGGCCGGCTCGAAGTGGTGCTGCAGACGCTCGGCGCGTTCAACCTCCTGCTCTTCGGCGTTTGCGCGTGGTTCACCTGGGTGATGAAGGGAAAACCGACGAGTGCGGGCGTTCCGCCAACCTAGCCGTCGGCCCAGGCGCATCTCCGAGGGGGCAAATTCTGCGCTTGCGGTAACCAAAGATTCTCTGATATCCTTCGCGGCTCTTGACGAGGCGGTTCAGGACAATAGCGGCACCGGGCCGGGTTTGGTTCCGCATCGCCAGCGTGATTGCTTGGCAATCAAGGCTGCACCCATAGCTCAATTGGATAGAGCGGCTGACTACGGATCAGCAGGTTATAGGTTCAACTCCTATTGGGTGCACCACTCTTAAACTTCAATGTTTTCGATGGGTTGGTGTTTTCACGGCGGATATAAAAACTTCCAAAATCTATTTTTCGCCTGACAAAAGCCAGACAGCTTTCCACTTTTGCATCCAAATCCGTCCTGTCCGAATGAATTAGGTGATTTTTCAGTTGCGAGGGGCAAATCTGATGGTCTGAATCCCACCACAGAAGCGAAAATTAGTCATTGGAGCGAAGTCCCCACAATCTTTGCTTGTCCGATAATCTTAATGAAAATAATTCGTCCGGGTCATCAAGATTAAGTTCTTCCAGCCTTTGCCGGGCCTCTTTTGAAATTTTTTAAACGGCGATGAAATGACTTCCATTTTTCAATTTTCAGCCCGTTCCGAGCTTTCTTCCACTTGCGCCTGCGAAGGCGCGTGCGCCGTGATGGCGGGAGCGGGGGCGGGCACTTGCGAAAAATGCGTTTTGATCTAGGTGTAGTGGGGCAAAAAAGCGCACTAAATAAGCCGCCCTGTGTCTAGCCATGATTTTAACCCTTGAAGTTAAATGGCGTCTTACTGGAAAAATTTGCCCTGTGCGCAGGCCTGGAACACGCTGATGACTCTTGATATTTGACGGATTCACCGTAATCTTCCAGATTCGATTTCTTGATGAAGCCTGAAGTTGTATTTGGTCTGGAGAACGCGGCGTGGCCGGCGGTGCTGGTCAGCGCCGCCGGCGGCGTTTCCGTGGCCAACTCGGCGGCAAAAAATGTCTTTGGCCCGGCGGTGAGCGGCGACGCGGCCAGCCTGTCGTCCATCTGGGCAACCGAAAATGGCGCGGGTGCCACGGACTTTCTGGCGCGCTGGGAACAGTCGCCGACGGTGGCCGGCATTTTGAAATTCAAGACGGTGGGCGGCGCGGTGAAGCCGTTTTACACGAGCATCTGCCCGTTTCACCATGACGGGAAAAAAAGCTTCGTCCTCCAACTGCTGTCCGGCGAGGGCTTGCCCGCCAGCGCGCCGCTGGCGGCGGAACTGCCGGCGACGGCCTCCGGCGACGCGGCGCTCAAGCAGAAGCTGGATTGCGTGCTGCAACTGGCCCGCACCGTCTCCCTCGATTTCAACAACGTGCTGACCGGCGTGCTGGCGCACACCTCGCTGCTGCTGGGCAAGGCGGAGCCGGATCATCCGTGGCGGCGTTCGCTGCTGGAGGTGGAAAAGTCGGCGGCGCGCGCGGCGGAAATCGCGGGCGAGCTCGCGCAGTTCAGCCGGCAGGAAAAAGTGGCGCGCCGCGCGCCGCCGGGCAACCTGAACACGGTGGTGAACCGCTGCGTGGAGTTTTTCCAGAATGCGCACGGCGCGCGCTTCAAATGGCGGCTGTCGCCGGAGCGGGCGCTGTTCGGCGCGCGGTTCGACGAGGCGAAGGTGCAGCAGGCCGTCACCAAGATTTTGGAGAACGCGGTCGAGTCGTTCGGCGTCCAAGGCACGGGCCAGATCACGGTGGCGACGCGCAACGTGGAGCTGACCGAGGCCACGCAGGACCGCAACACGCGGCTGGCGGCGGGCGCCTACGTCTGTGTGGAGATTTCCGACGGCGGCTCGGGCATTGACGCAGAGTCGCTGCCGCGCATCTTCGAGCCGTTTTTCACCACGAAGCGCGCGCCGCACCGCGGGCTGGGGCTGGCGCTGGTCTATGGCATCATCACGAACCACGGCGGCGGCGTGGCGATTTCCAGTTCGCCGGGCCAGGGCACGTCGGCGCGGATTTACCTGCCGGCGGAGCGCACCGTGGTGCATGAGGCGGCGGGCACCGGGAACGAACTGCGCGGTTCCGCCACGGTGCTGGTGGTGGATGACGAAAGCATCGTGCTGACGATGGCGGAGACGATTTTGTCAGATTTCGGCTACAAGGTTTTGACGGCAAACGGCGGGCAGAAGGCGCTGGCCATTTTGAGTCAGCCGGGCAGCCAGGTTGACCTGCTGATCACTGACTTGGTGATGCCGGGCATGGGCGGGCGCGAGCTGATGGAGCGCGTGCGGCAACTGCATCCCGGCCTGCCGCTGATGCCGACGAGCGGCTATGTAATGCCGGAGGACAAGAAGCACAGCGCGGGCTACCTGCAAAAGCCGTTCACCAGCACCGAGCTGCTGGTGAAAGTGAAGGCGGCGCTGGCGACGGCAAAGGCTGTTGACTGATTCTTGCAGTTCTGTTTAATTATTCTTATGCAAATCGAAAGTCTCAAAGTTTTCTGCGACTTGGCGGAAACCGAAAGTTTCACCAAGGCCGCGCAAATCAACGCCGTCACCCAGTCCGCCGTCAGCCAGCAGATCAGCTCGCTGGAGCGGACGTTCAAGTCGCTGCTCATCGAGCGGAGCAAGAAAAAGTTCCGCCTCACGCGCGAGGGGCAGGTGCTCTACGATTACAGCAAGCAGATTATCCAGACCTATGAATCGCTGCACAGCAAGCTGCAAGACCTGAAGGACATCATCTCCGGCACCATCCGCGTGGCGACGATTTATTCCATCGGCTTGCACGATTTGCCGCCCTACATCAAGAAGTTCATGAAGAACTACCCGACGGTGAATGTCCACGTCGAGTATCGCCGCGCCAACCAGGTTTATGACGACGTGTTCAGCAATGTCGTGGACTTGGGCCTCGTCGCCTATCCGCAGAAGGACACCAAGCTGGAAATCATTCCGCTGCGCAAGGAGCCGCTCGTCTTCATCTGCCACCCGCAGCATCCGTTCGCCAAGCAGAAGGCCATCAAGCTCAAGTCGCTCGCCGGGCAGAAGCTCATCGGCTTCGAGCCGGACATCCCCACGCGCAAGGCGCTGGACAAAATCCTGCGCGAATACGGCGTGGACGTGAAGCACGTCATGGAGTTCGACAACGTCGAGACCGTGAAGCGCGCCGTGGAGATTGACGCCGGCGTGTCCATCGTGCCCATCGGCACCGTCACGCAGGAAATCGCCAAGAACACGCTGTCCGCCGTGCAGATCGAGGACGGTGAATTCTTCCGCCCGCTCGCCGCGATCTACAAAAAGAACAAGGTGCTCTCGCCGGCGATGAAGCAGTTCCTGACGATCCTCAAGGACACGATTTAAGCCGGACGGAAATTTCCCCAACGGACGACGTCAAAACGTCGTCCGTTTTTTATTCACTGAATCCGCCGCGATTGATTCCATTGTAGAATGGGCGGCCGGGCGAAATGACCGGCGGCGGCGGCGGCTCGCCGTGGTTTTCCTCTGTGCATACGGACTTGATTTCCTCGGCTGTCAGCGCGCGGTTGTAAATGGATATTTCATCCAGCAGGCCGGAGAAAAATGCATTGTAAGTCCAATCGCCCGGATGATCAGTTGGCCGGCGGCTTATCCATAAATCGCCCGTTGTGAGCGGCGTGAAGCTGCCCCATTGCCCACGAGCCACCTCAATACCATTGACATACAAAACACCGCTGCCGGTGGCCTTGTCGTAAGTCACCGCCACCAGTTGAAAGCGTCCTGGCACAACAACACCAGATGCGGAAGTCAATATATGATGTCCGCCCTGTGTATCCACCACATTTGCCTGCAATACGCCGACTGAACCGGGTGTGTGGCCCAGGGCAATCTGCGCACCGACAACCCCCGGCATCTTGTCACTGGGGTTCCATTCAAGAATCAGGTGAAAACCAGACACGCTCTCCGGCTTGATCCAAGCGCTGAGGGTCAAGCCGTCGCCGGTCCCCGGATTCAAGCTGGCTGTGTCCGCAAGCTTCATGCAGGAGCTGAAACCGTTCATCTCGAAGGCGCGGCCCAACTGCCCGTCGGCAAAGGAAACATTGTTCAGATCCAGATCGTTGTTGCCGGCGAAATCTTTGCCGCTGTCCTCGCCGGACCACAGTGCCACCAGCCCTGGCCGGTGTGCGCTCGCTGTGCCGATGACGGATACGGAAATTTTCCGGATGAAAGCCGGTGCCAGTTCGACCTTGCCAAAACCCGTTTGCATCGCCAGCGCGTCGTCTGCAAATACAACCGTCAGCGCGTCACCACCTGTTGTCACGAGCTTCGCCGCATTGTTGGTGGTGAACTCTACGGTGCGGACCTCTTTTGTGGCCAGTTTGAATTCGCCCAGCAACGCGGAACGAAATTGAAAATTCTTCCCCACGCTCGCCCCGACCACGCGCGAGCCGTCGCGCAATTCCACGGTCAGGCGCGGCGATAGGTTGGTATCCGCCAGCGACGCACGGACGCATACCGGGATGAACAGGGAAACCGCCAGAAGACTAGATGCCATTGTTTTCATGCGATAATTCAAGGCGGTGGAATTTACGTAGACAGTTGAAATTATTGATTGTTTTTGCCCGCCTCATAGTCCTCGTGGATGTCCGCCGCCGATAGGGCGCGGTTGTAAATGGCCACGCCGCTGATGAGTCCCTTGAAATAACGCTGGGCACCGCAGTCCGGGCAGGTGGTCCGGCCATCCTCGGAACCGATGGCCACAAAACTTTCCGGCAGCATCGGCGCGATCACGCCGGGGCGCCGCACCGGATTCCCCCATGGCTGGCCATCAATGAATAGGCGAAGCTGCGTGCCGTCATACGTGCCCGCGACATGATGCCAGTGGCCGGCCGTGACCGGCGCGCCACCGCCATTGGCATCAGAAATATGGGTGAAGTTGGCCACGCTGGTGATCCGGGAACGAAAGCCCGGCATCCTTTGGTCATCAAAGCCAAAGCGCGCACCCGGCTGGCTGGCCGTCGTGCTGATGAAGAAATTCACCCCCATGGTTCCGCCATAGCCGTTTGATATTTCCACGCCGTAAAAATCAGAGGTGACCAAGCCTTGATAGTTATTCATTGCATTGGCCGCGTCGGCGTTCATCCAGAATTCCACCGTGATCTGGCTGGCTGGATTGAGGTCGGATGATTTGGTGATTTTCACATAGCTGCCGGGCGCGGTGAAATTGAACGCCTGTCCCAGTGGGCCGGGCGCATAATTCGCGTCGCCCACCAACTCGCCGTTGTGCTGGCCGGCGCTGTCGTCGGCATTGCCATCACCCGACCAGAAGGCCAGCAGTCCTGGCCGCACCACCGGCGGATGCCCGGTGGCCGACACCATCATCCGGCGGATTGAATTCACTGGCAACTCCACTTTGCCGAAACCACTCTGGACGCGCAGTTCAGCGGCATCAAACTGCGCCGCCAGCACGTCGCCGTTGGCGGCGGTCAGCTTCACCGCGTTGCTGGAAATGCAATCGATGGAGCGAATGTCTTTCACGTCCAGTTTGAAATTGCCCAGCAGCGCGGAGTGGAACTTGAAGTTTTTCTCCGCGCTCGTGCCAACCACGCGGGAGCCGTCGCGTAATTCCACCGTCAGGCGCGGTGGCGGATTCGTGTCTATCGGTGCTGCGCCGGCTGGGCTGGCAAACAATGAAATGAATATGAAAACGGTGAACAGGCAAAGTTTGTATGTTTTCATGTGGTTGATGGAGTTGGCAAGGTTGAGGGCTTGGTGTTTTTATTTTGCATGGCCTGCTTCGTAGTCCTCGAGGATTTCCGATGCTGTCAGCGCACGATTGTAAATGGCAACCTCGTCTATCAGGCCAATGAAGCTATTGTCCAAATTATCTCCGCGCGCTCCAATTGCTGCCACAGTCGAAAAATCGAATCCTGGATCATAAGCCGGGGCGGGATACGCAATGCCATCTACATGGAAGATCACCGTGTTTCCATATTTGGTAACTGCCAAATGGTGAAAATTAGTGTCTGAAATTGCCATGGCTGGCCTTGTTCCGCCGGCACTGACTTTGGTGAGAACTGGACGCCCAGTAGAATCTAGACAAAGACCATATCCACCAAACCCATAGCCAAAAATTATTCCATAGCCTTCAGAGCCATGGGACACAAACGAATTGTCGGTCCGTTTCACCCAAGCTTCGATAGTAAATTCCTGTAGTTGGAGACAGGGCGGATTGCCTACCTTTACCAAATCCTTGTTGCCATGAAACAAAAATGCCTGCCCGACTTGGCCCACCTCAAAACTTGTGTTGCCTGTCAATGTTCCGTTATTGCCGCCGACCGAGTCATCGCAATTTCCCTCTGCTGACCACAAACTAACCATCCCCGAATGTGTCGGGGTTCGATTTTTGGTCGCCACGACCGAAAGCTTGCGCACCGTATCCACTTGCATTTTTACCTTTCCAAAACTTGTTTTGACGGCGAAATCCGGGTCCAAGAATGAAACCGTCAACTCGTCACCCTTCGCCGTGGTCAATTTCGCCGAATTCGTATTGACGCTATCGATAGAGCGAATGTCTTTCACGTCCAGTTTGAAATCGCCCAGCAGCGCGGAGTGGAACTTGAAGTTTTTCTCCGCGCTCGTGCCGACCACGCGCGAGCCGTCGCGTAATTCCACCGTCAGGCGCGGCGGCGGATTCGTGTCAGCGGCCCGGAGGGTGGGAATGGTGATGAAAAATGCCAGTGTGAAAAATGAAAAAGCCCGGAGCACCATGGATTTCATGCTCCGAGCCTGCGCCGGTTGCGGCGTTGCGTCAAGTGCGACTTATTTCAGATTCGCCGGGTTCAACCCTTGCAAATCCTTCGGCAGGAAAATCCCGTCCTTGCGGATCAGCTTCCCGTCGAACCAGATTTCGCCGCCGCCCCATTCCTTGCGCTGGATCAGCACCATGTCCCAATGGACGGCGCTCTTGTTGCCGTTACCATAATCCTCGTAGGCGTTCCCCGGCGTGAAATGCAACGATCCGGCGATCTTTTCGTCGAACAGGATGTCGCACATCGGATTCTGGATGTAGGGATTGAAGCCAAGGGCAAACTCCCCGATGAACCGCGCCCCCGCGTCCGTATAAAGGATTTCGTTCAACCGTTTGACGTTGTTCGCCGTGGCTTCGACCACTTTGCCGTCTTTCAGGACCAGGCGCACATTTTCAAACTTCGTTCCCGAATAAAGCGTCGGAGTATTAAATTGAATCACGCCGTTTGCCGACTTGAGCGTCGGGCAGGAAAACACCTCGCCGTCCGGGATGTTCCGCGTGCCCTCGCATTTTTTCGCGCCGATGCCCTTGATGCTGAAAG
>CAYUGC010000179.1:0-7497 GCA_964444085.1 uncultured Bifidobacteriaceae bacterium
TCGTGATGGTGGCGATGGTCGTGTAGGGCCCGCCGCGGGTCGTCGCGCGCTTGACAAGATAATTCGTTGCGTTGGCCGTGCCCCACCAATTGAGTTGAACCTGCTGCGGCCCGTTCAAAATCGCCGTCAAGCCACTCGGGTTGGCACCCATCATAATCGGATCCAGCGAACACGTCAGAGTCGTGAACCCAAGCTGGTCGAAGCCGCCGCTGTTGCCGCCGTAATTGCCGCCGCCGCCCTCGGGCCGCACGCGCGGCGCGTATTGCTGCGACCACGGCGCGGCGATGCCCTTGAGGTTGACATAGTGATTGTAGATCAAATCCCAGCACGGCCGGTTGTCGCCCTGGCTGGCGGAAGAAACGCCCCAGCCCTGATCGTTGTTACAATCGTCATAGAACAGAAACGGCACGTCGTTGCCCAGATTGTATTTGGCGAAGTATTCGCACAACGACAACACGCGGTTGTTTTCGTAGGCGAACATGTCGTCGCCCTGATTGTAAGTCATCGAACAAAACACCCCCAACAATGAAACCTCCAAACCGGAATGTCCCTGATCGCGGCCTTCTTCCTGCCCCTGTCCCAGATAGCCCGGATGCATGAAATAGACGGTCTGCTCGATATTGCCGTTACCGACGCCGGTTTTGAAGTAATTCAGCGCCTCGTTGTAAATGTTGACATCATCACTAAGAATGCCAATCGCCATCATCGAGTCCAACGCGCATAAATCCCAGTTCGCCCAGATGTAGGTGGAACAGGTGCCGTCGTGCCAGTATAGAAATTGATGGGCCAAAGGATACCAGAGGTTGACCATCCAGACCTGAAACTTTGTCACATCCGCCGGCGCCCACCCGCTGTAGCTGCGCATGATGTCTCCGGCGCAGGCGAACTGGTAGCCGTAAATAGACAACAGATCGACGTTGGGATCGCCGCACAGTTGAGTGCAGGTGCTGGCCCACTGGTTCAGAATGTTGATCGCGGCATTGGCGTAATTGGTGTCGCCGGTGATCTTCCAGCGCAACGCCAGTTGATATGCCGCTGCCGTGTCCCAATAGGCATACCAATAGTTGTCAGATGCCAGGCAGGCACCGCCGCCATTGCCGCGCTGCAGAATCGGCATCGGGGTCGGCGTGTAGCTGGCCTGTGCGAAAGAGTTGTTGATGAGAATATTGTAGCTGTCTATCCATGGGTGCGCACCGGCCTGCACCTTGGCCTTCATCCGGTCAAAATCCGCCTGCGTGTGCAGCGCGCTCGGATGCGCAAAGGCCGGCCAGTTGGTCACCGTATAATAGACCGTTGAGCCGTTCACCGTCAGTTTGCCAGCCAAAGTCGGGGGTTGTGAACCCAGCACCAAGGTTCCGGAGGTATAACCGGTAAACAACGGGTAATTGTTGTTCAAAGCCTGACAACCGCTGATGTTGATCATCGTGGTGCCGTTCAAGGTAAGGGTGGTGGGACGCAACGGCGCATTGTTGGTTCCCGCCAGACCAAATTGTAGCGTCGCCCCGCTGCTGCCGCCCACCATGAGGCTGCTCGGTGACAAATAGTTGGTGGTCGCCGACGCCGTCACGCCCAAGGTTGCGCCGTCCTTCACCACGATGCTGGAACCCAGCGATTGGTTGGCAGTGCCCCCCACAATCACGGCTCCATTGCTCACCACGGTTGTGCCCGTCAGATTGTTTGCGCCCGAAAGCGTCAAGGTTCCCGTGCCGGACTGGGTCAATCCAGCCGAGCCAGTAATCGCGCCATTGACGGTGACATTGTAGCCACCCGCGAATGTGACGGTGTTGCCGTTGTTGGTAATGTTTTGACCAAACGTCAAACTTCCGGCCGCCGCATTGATGGTCAGGTTTGTGCCCAGGCTGACCGGCACGTTGATGGTTTGCCCGTTGGCCGAGTTGTTCGTCACGCCGTCGGTCAGGGTCAGTGTCCAACCGTTGTTGGTGATGGCGAAACTGCCGGCACCGTTGTAGAAGGTCAGCGAACCGATGCTGAAGTTGGTGTTCATGTTCGCGGTGGTCTGGGTTGTGCCTGCGAACACCACCGTGTCACCGACAATGGGCTGATGCCCCGTTGTCCAGTTGGCAACATTGGTCCAAGTGTTGTCACTGCCGCCGCCGCCCCAAACTTCACTATTGGTGGCCGGCGCCAAAACATTGTTGATAGCGCTCAAACTGGCCCCCGCACCGAGATTGTGAATCGAAGTGATTTGGGCTTGGCTCAACGCCCCGTTGTAAAGCAGGAAGTCGCTCGTGGTTTCAGGCAAGGTAGGGTCGTTGTAAGGCTCATTCATTCCGCCGCCGATGGCAAAACCGCTCTTGCCCGTGAAGGAATCGGCCGAGCAGGCCTGGGCCAGGCTTCCGAAAGTGGGCATGTTTAATGTGCCTTTCAAAGTGCCGTTGACATATTCGCGGAAAGAGGTGCCGTCGTAGGTCAACACCACGTCATAGAGGGTGGCCGTGGAAGCGGTGCCGGAACTATCGGCAACACCATAGCCCCATTGACTATAACTTGGCGTGCTGCCACCAACGTAAGCGCTGATAGCTCCACCTCGTATCGCACCGAACACGGTGCTGACGGTTGAACCACTACCGACATATGAATTAATGGCACCGTTGTTGGCACCATACAGAATTTGATTGCCATTGACCTGCGCAAGTGTGACCCACTCCTGAATTGAGAAGCTTCCGATGAATCCGCTCATGGCAGCACTGCCAATCGTAACGCCGGTGTAGTTTGCGCTTCCGCCACTGCTGATGATCAGGCCGCTGCTCGTCAGAGATGTGTTTGCGTTGGTATTCAGGGTGGCGGTCGTGTGCCCCGTCAAATCAGCCAGCGCGGCCCCGCCACTCTGGGTGCCGTAGGTCGTAAAGTTGAAATAGGTCTGCAAGCTCTGGGCGACGGCGGACGGGGCAAAAGCCACGATAACCGCAGCGAGCAGGCTAATGGTAAATTTTTTCATTGGGTGTTTTATATGGGTGCGGTTGCGGAATTGATTTTGTTAACGCGCGGTGTGGTCTTGTTTAAAAGCATAACTCCACAATTTATCTCTGCAACCGGAAGAACATGCTTGCATTGGCCATGATGACGGGTACTTGGTTGTCTAGTTGAGTATAATCCGAAAGACCACGGCAAAATTGTTTGGAACTTGACTTGATGGAGCGATTACCAAAGCTTGATCTGTCTGTCTCCAGTGGATGTTTTCCTTGCTGCCCAGCAATTGAACCTGTCGGCTGGATGGATTCAGCCACCCGGCGGACTTGCCGAGCGATTTGATGTTCACCCCGTTGGTTGGCGCGCCCAGCACGATGGCATAGAGCGTCCGGCCGTCTTTGGATTGCGTGAAGCGCACGTCCTCGAACGTGAATGGCCGGCCTTTGCCTTCGTTGAATCCTTGTGCGCTCAACGCCGCGCCTGCCGATGCCGGCCCTTCGCCGAACACTTTCCACGGACGTGTGCCGAAAATACATTCCTTATTCACGTCCATCCAGTCAGCGATGCCTTCGACGACTTTGAGTTCCTTCTCGTCAATCGTCCCGTCGCCGCGCACGGGAATGTTCAGCAGCAGATTCCCGTTCTTGCTGACAACATTCACGAGCGTCTGGATCACCGTCTTGGTGGACTTGTAGCCGTTGCGCTCGTAAAGCCCGCGGTCGTAGTGCCAGCCGCCGATGCAGGTATCCGTCTGCCACGGAAACGGCTGAATCTCGTTGGCCGAGCCGCGCTCGATGTCCCACACCATGCACTGTTGCTGCTCCAGCGTGAGGATTTTTCCGAACAGCACGCCATCGTCGCCGTGCAGCTTCTCGTTCGTGTTGTAAAAGTCTGCGGCGATTTTCAATCCCGCATCGCTGACGGGCCAGAGCGGCAGGGCCGTGTCGTCGAAGTAAATCAGGTCGGGTTGATACTTTTTGATAAGGTCGGCGGTGCGATTGTAGAACTTGTCACAGTAGGCTTGGTCTGGAATGGAAATGCCGTTGCCCCAGTTCCACCGGGCATGGATGGATCCGGGGTCTCGATAATTCGGACTTGGCGCATGGTTCTGCGCATACAAATCCTGCGGGTTGAGGCCGTTCCACCATTGGCCCGCGCCGTCGGCCTTGGTGAGTTTGCCGTCGTAATCCTGCGCCGGTTCATACCAGCTCCACGCGTGCGCGGCGTGAACGCTGACGCCGAACTTTAATCCATTTTCACGCGCCGCTTTCGCCCAGCCGCCGATCAAATCTTTCTTCGGTCCGATGGCAACCGAGTTCCACGGTTGATAGGTGGAATTCCACAAATCAAAGTTGTCGTGATGATTGGCCAGCGCGAAGAAGTATTGCGCGCCGGCGCGCTTGTAGAGTTTCACCAATTTTTCCGGATCCCAATTCTCGGCGTGCCAGGAATGGATGACGTCTTTGAAGCCAAAATCCCTGGGCGAGCCGTAGTGGTTGGTGTGAAATTGATACTGCCAGCCACCGGTTTGATACATTCCGCGCGCATACCAGTCGCCGGCTTCCGGCTGGCATTGCGGTCCCCAATGCGCCCAGATGCCGAACTTCGCGTCGCGGAACCACTCGGGGCATTGATACTGTTTGAGCGAATCCCATGTCGGTTGAAACTTGCCAGGAGCGACTGGTTCGGCGATCTCGGTGGCGACAGCTTGCACCAGCACACAACTGTGCGGCAGCAGTTGCGTGGTGAAGCTTGCTTGTTCGCCCAAATCCTTGTGTGCCCACAAATCACGAATGCGGGGTGACGCGACAAAGCCAAGTTCGCGCCAGGCGAAATTTGCTTTGACCGGCTGTTCCGTGCGATTGAAAAATCCAACGGCAAGCGAACCGTTGGCGAGTCCTTTCACCCAAACCTCTGGCGACTGTCCGGCAGTGCTGACGCGGCGCGCGGGTTTACCAAGTGGGTCTTGATTTACCGCGATAACTTCGTCGTTGGACAGCAATGAAAGGGTCCATGCGTCGTTGTCCGGCAGGTTCATACCGAGCATCAGCGGCGACGGTGTCAGCGCCCAAAGTGATATGAGCGTCCGTTGCTCGTCATGTGTGAAACGGGTCTGATGCTCTTTGGAATTCGTCCAGCAACGGATGCTGAGGTGGCCAAACGGAATCATGTCCGCGTCCGGCCAATGTCCCGGCCCGCCCGCATGCTGCCAGCGCGCGATCAGATCAAATTGATGATTGAGTTTTTTCCATTCGTCCCAAAAATCGCCGGAAATGCGCCAAAGATTTGCATTGGTGCGAATATGGTCGGCGTAACGAAAATCCGTTTCACCGGGCGAAGTGCTGAAAACAATCTGTCGCCCGCATTTATCAATCGCCTTGCGGATCATCACGATTTCGCCCGCATTGTAAGGCACGGAAAGATCATCCACCTTGATGTAGTCCAGTCCCCACGCAGCATAAAGCCGGAACATTGAGTCATACCACGCCTGACCGGCAGGGTTGGTGGCAACGCCGAACATGTCGGGACACCAGCCGCAAATGTTGTTTGTGTTTCCGGCATCGGCGGCGGTAAATTTGCCGCCCTCAATCGGCGTTTTCGCTTTCACCGCCTGACGCGGAATGCCGCGCATCATGTGAAAACCGAATTTCAGTCCCATCGCATGAATCTCATCGGCGAGTGGCTTAAAACCTTTGCCGCCGATGGATGAGGGAAACCGGTTCGTCGCCGGCAGCATCCGTCCGAATTCGTCGGCGAACAATTTTGCGCCGCTGCGTTCCCTGTTCAGGTTCCTGTCGTCGTAGGTGGTCGCGGAATCATACCAGCGAAAATCAATGACCACATAATTCCAGCCGTGCGCGAGCAGATGCTTCTTCATGTAGCGGGCGTTGGCGAGCGTCTCCGCCTCGGTCACGCTGTCGCCAAAGGCATCGTAACTGTTCCAGCCCATCGGCGGCGTCATCGCAACCTGATTGCCCGTCACGAGTTTGAGTTGGGTCGTTGCTTGCCCGGCGGAATTTTTGGCGATCACGGAGAACGTATATTCACCCGCCACCTTGAGCGATCCACTGATCAAGCCCGTCTTCGGATCAAGCGTCAGGCCGGGGGGCAAATCCTTGGCCACATAACGAATCGGTTGTTTGCCGCCGGCGGCAACTGAAAACATCAGCGGCGCGGCAGGTTCAATTTCGCGCATTTGAACCGAGTAAACTGCCGTGCCCGATGTAGCCGAGGTCGCGTTGGTGACAGCGACGACGTTCAGGCCATTGGCCTGCCAACGATAAAAGACGGGAACGCCAGTCGTCACCTCGACAAAACTTTGCGGCGCGGCATCTGCCGGTTCAGCGGTGGTCGCCGGCGGGCCGAGCCTGGCTGCGAGCGGTGTGATGCCAAAATCGCTGACGACCGCCGTGGTGGTTTTGCCGGAATCATGCGACGACGTGGCGATGCCCAGATACATGACGGTGTTGGTGAACGCGCCGGCACCTTCCTTCGCACCGTCGAAATGATACAGCAGTAACCAATTCGTTCCGTTGTCACTGGCGTAATCGGCGAACAGCGTTCCTTTCCGCGTCAGCCGCACCCAGGAATTCGAGCCGTAAGCTGCCGCCAGCGCGCCGTTGTCAAACGCCTCGCCGCCGGCGCTGGTCCGGTAAATAGTTTGCGACGTGTTGTTGGCATTCACCGGCACCATCATGTGACGGCTGCCGGCAGTGAGCGCATCACGCACCATCAATCCGCTGCGGGCAAATCCCCCGCCGTCGGCGTCTTCCACGGACAGCACGCGCAGCCGGAAATCAAAATCATTCGTCACCGCCAGATAGCTGAAAACGAAACTGTCCGCAGCCTGCCAGATGTCCGCACCGCCCGCGACGATGGTGGCCGTGTTGCCGTCGCTGGTGAAAGCATGCGGCTGGCCGGTGTTGAAGTCGTATGTGTGGAGCGTGATGCCGTTGAAACGGGATGGCGTGGCGGACTCCGCACTCAAGACCAAGGGCAAAGCAAGCAGCAACGAGGTTAGGGTGGATTTCATTCGGAATAATTCCATTCTGCGCGGCCACTATTGCTTCAGTAATACGCGATAAAACATGGCGCCATTCGTGGGCGACACGACCAGCGGCGACGACGCAGCGGACGCGCGCGACCACGGGCCGGTTAGGTTTGTGGACTGGAGCAGCGTGCCTTGTGGCCAGGTGAGGCTCAGATTCGCGCCAGTTTTTTGCATCCCCACGTTCGCCTGCGCCAGTTGGCTGCCGTTGGCGAACAGCGATTGGATTTGCGACAACGTGAGTGTGTAGTTGAAAACGGCTACTTCATCGAGGACGCCGTTGAAGGCGCGAACGGATGAATTGTAAGTATCCGTGCCGATTGTGCCGGGGCTGCTGAAGGATTGGTTGACGTGCGCGAAGTTGTTCGTGGCCGTCTGCAGGCCGCCGCTGTTGGCGAGATAAAGGATGGCCCGTGACGGCTCGATGGCGAGCGCGATGAAAGACCATTGATTCGCCGGCGGTGTCAGGCCGGAAGTCCAGTTCCAGGTGCTTTGATCGTTGTTCCAAGTGTAGCCAA
>CAYUGC010000180.1:0-7495 GCA_964444085.1 uncultured Bifidobacteriaceae bacterium
CGCCCAGCGCGTTGATGGTCTTGACGACTTCGGGATTGATCTCGCGCGACAAAACATCGTCCACGATCTGCACCGTGGCCTCGTCGGTGACGCGCTGGCCCTGGATGAAATTCGCCTTCAGCCCGGCCTTTTCCATGGCACGGGTGATGGCCTTGCCGCCGCCGTGGACGACGACGGGATTGATTTCGACGGCTTCGAGAAACACGATGTCGCGCGCGACACCGTTGCGAACCGCCGCGTCGGGCGAGTCCATGAACGAGCCGCCGTATTTGACGACGAAGGTCTCGCCGCTGAATTTCTGGATGTAGGGCAACGCTTCCATGAGCGTGGCCGCTTTGGCGATCAAATCTTGCACACGGAATTTTTAGCAGGTGCGCGGCGCATTGTGAAAAGAATTGTTTCGTGGCCGCTGCGACTTTTCCATTTACACCGGCGGAGCATTTACTAGATTGCCGCCATGCCAGAGATTGCCAAGTTTGTGAACAGCGGGGCCGCCACCATCACGCCCGCGCTCGCCGAAAATGTTTTGCGCCATCTGCCGCAGTGGAAGCTGGAATTCACGCAGATCAGCGCGCCGAAATTTCCGCACCTCGTGGACCAGCTTGAATTTCTCGCCGACGCCGTCGAGGATGCCGTCGAGGGCGCCTACAAGGAACTGCCCTTCGTCGCCGTCGCGCAGGCGGTGTTCGCGCTGATTTACGCGCACAAGAAGACGGGCATCATCCCCAGCGCCATTTTGGAACTGGGCCGTTCGGATGATTCCAGCGTGGTGCGTGCCGTGCTGATCCAGAACGAAAAAGCCTTCGCCATCTACGCCGGCAAACAGGGCGTGGAGTGGCGGAAGATCACCAGCCAGGCCTGAAATAAATCTCCGTCATCCTCATGCCCGTGGTCATCCTTAAAACAGAAGCGAGAATGAAGATGACGATGAGGATGATTCGCTAATTTATGCAAATTCCCCTCGTCATGACCATCGTCAGCCCGGATCGCACGGGCTTGGTGGAATCCGTCGCGCGCACCGTGGCCGAACACGGCGGCAACTGGCTGGAAAGCCGGATGTGCCGGCTCGGCGGTGAATTTGCCGGCATCCTGCGCATTGAGATCCCGGCGGACAAAAAATCCGCGCTGCTCGCCGCGCTGCAAAAACTCCAGGCGAACGGCCTGCAAATTCTCGTCCGGGATGACGCGAAAACTGGCGGTAATATTTCCGGCCAACAAACGAAGCTCGAAATCGTCGGCAGCGACCGGCCGGGCATCGTCCGCGAAATCACCGCCGCGCTCGCCCGCGCAGGCGTGAACGTCGAGGAGTTTTCCAGCGAAGTCGTCAGCGCGCCGATGTCCGGCGAAACCTTGTTCAAGGCCACCGCGCGGCTGCTGCTGCCGGAACACTGCGACCTTGCCGCGCTGAAACGCGATTTGGAAAAAATCGCCGCCGACTTGCTGGTGGATGTTTCGTTTGCGGAATTGGCCGGCTGAGGCAGAGGCACAGGCGTCTCGCCGGTGAATTTCTGCGTGGCGGTCCCGGATGTTTGAAGCCCACCGGCGGGAAGCCTGTGCCACAATCATGCGCCATTTGCTCCAGCCACGGGTTCTGAATCAAGCCATGCTGGCCGCACTGGTTTCAGCGCTGGCCGGTTGTCCCCGCTTTTTACTCTGGCCGGCCCGACCGGTTCCGATTTGGTTCCTGGAGGCCGCCGTTTTCATCTGCGGCATCACCCTGTGGAGCTTTGTCCTGGCTTGGCATGCACCTTACACGGGACGCCCGGTGTTGTTTGTGAAGTGGGACGGGAAAAGCTTCCTCGCGGCGACGGTGGGCGGGATCATCCTGGCCTTGGCGTGCCGGCAGTGGCTGGATCCGGCGCTCCGGCAACAGTTGCCGGAAGATTATCCCGCCGACCTCATCCATTGGCTGGCGACGGTGCCCTTTGTGCTGGGCTTCGGCCAGTTGTTCCTGACTTTTGCGCCCTTTGACTGGCTCATGCGCCTCTGCCGGAGCCAATGGGTCTCGGTGTGCCTGACCGCGCTGTTCGGCGTCGGCGTGACGGCGATGAAGCTTCATCCGCAGGCCGGGACGATTCCGCCGATGGTGTTCGCCGGTCTGCTGGCCGCGCGGTTTGTGGGTGGGGTGCTGGCGGTTGTGTTTTATCTCCGGGGCGGCCTGGCGCTGGCTTGGTGGTGGGCGCTGATATTCGAAAGCCGGCTGCTGCCGGAATTGATTTGAGATTGTCCAACGCGCGGCGTGCAGAATTTCATCCCGCTTCACGCCCGATTGCCTTATCCTTTGCGCGATGTTTGAACTTCTCAAAACCGACACGACAACGAAGGCGCGCCTCGGCAAACTGACCACCGCGCACGGCGTCGTGGATACGCCGGTTTATATGCCCGTCGGCACGCAGGCCAGTGTCAAGGCGATGGATCCGCGCGAACTGCTGGAGTGCGGCACGCAAATCATTCTCGGCAACACTTACCATTTGAACATCCGGCCGGGGCTGGAAATCATCACCGCCGCCGGCGGCCTGCATCGGTTCATGAATTGGCATCTGCCAATCCTTACGGACAGCGGCGGCTTTCAGGTTTTCAGTCTCGCCAAGATTCGCAAAGTCAAACCACACGGCGTCGAGTTTCGCTCGCATCTTGACGGCTCCATGCTCTTCATCGGTCCGAAGGAATCCATGCATATCCAGCGCGTGCTCGGCTCGGACATCGCGATGTGTTTCGACGAATGCCCGCCGCACGATGCGCCCGCCAAGGAGCAGCGCCACGCCGTCGAGCGCACCATCCGCTGGGCGCGGGAATGCCGCGAACAGCCGCGTGCGGAAGGCCAGAAAGTTTTCGGCATCGTGCAAGGCGGCAATAATCCGGCGCTGCGCGAGGAATGCGCCAAGGCGATCGTGCCGATGGATTTTGACGGCTACGCCATCGGCGGCGTGAGCGTCGGCGAACCGGAGCCGGAGATGTTGCAGGCGATTGAATTCACCGTGCCGCATCTGCCCGCGAACAAGGCGCGCTATGCGATGGGCCTTGGCACGCCCGCGCAGATGCTGGAGTTGGTCGCGCGCGGCGTGGATATGTTTGATTGTGTGCTGCCCACGCGCGTCGCGCGTAACGGCACGGCCTACACGCGGCGCGGGGCCATCGGCATCAAGGGCGGCCAGTTCAAGGCGGATTTTTCGCCGATTGAGGAAGGCTGCGACTGTTACGCGTGCAAGCATTTCACGCGCGCCTATCTGCGGCATCTGCTGAACGTGAACGAGATTCTCGGCCTGCGGATGCTGAGCGTCCACAACACGCACATGTATCTCAAGACGATGGCCGACGCCCGCGCCCATCTCGCCGCCGGCACCTTTGCGGATTACTACCGCGAGTTTATCGCCAACTTCAAACCGTCGGCAAAAGTCATGGCCCAGCGGAAAAAGGTTTCTGCTCCCGCATGAAAAAATTCATCAGCTTGATGCTCGCTGTTGGCGGCTTGGCCATTTTTCCCGGCTGCCAGACGGCGGCTCCCCTCGCGGCGTCGCCGGAAAAGAACACTTACGTTCTCGTGCCGGGCGCGTGGGGCGGCGGCTGGGACTGGCGGCACGTGGACGATTTGCTGACCGCCGACGGCAACAAGATTTTTCGGTCCACGCTCACCGGCTTGGGCGAGCGCGTGCATCTGGCCAGCACGAACATTGACTTGGACACGCACATTCAGGACGTGGTGAACGTCATTCTCTGGGAAGATTTGCACGATGTCGTGCTCGTCGGCCACAGCTACGGCGGCATGGTCGTCACCGGCGTGGCCGACCGCGTGCCGGAGCGCCTCAAGCGCGTGGTTTATGTTGATGCCATGCTGCCGGAAAATGGCGAAAGCGTGTTGACCGCGATGCCGCCGGCCCATGCCAATCGGTGGCAAATCCGGGATGGGTTTGTCTTGTCGGCGGGAGCAGGTCGCCGTCCGCCGCATGATGTGGCGATGCCGCTGAAATGTTTCACCGAGCCGATTTTCCTGGCCGGCCGGCCGGCGAAATTCCCCGCCACCTATATTTTGACCGTGGACGCGGGCCAGCCGCCGGCGCAGGATGAATTCTACAAATTTTACCAGCGGGCGCAGGCGCGCGGCTGGCCGGTGTCCGTCATGGCCGGTGACCATAATGTCCAGCGCACGCACCCGCAGGAGCTGGTCCGCCGGCTGGAAAAGGCCGCGCAATCCGGCGGTCGCCCCAATTAATTGCATTTGCCCCGCGCTCCGGGTTGTAGTATTATCTTGTCGTCGTAATGACAATATTTGCAAACCTATGAGCAAGCCGAAAATCATCGCCTATTTGAAACCGACCTGCGGCTGGAGCAACGGCGTCCGCGCCATCTTCAAGAAATACGATCTGCCGTTTGAAGACCGCGACATCATCAACGACCCGGCACAGCGCGCGGAAATGGTTGAGCGCAGCGGCCAGATGCTGAGCCCGTGCGTGGAGATCAACGGCCACATGCTGCCCGACATCAGCGGCGACGAGGTGGAAGCCTGGATGCTCGCGAACAACATCGTGACGCCGAACGACCGCGTGCCGGATGCGCCGACCAACGAATCGTGCAGCAAGCACACGCACCTTTACGCGCAGACCTGAAATTTTTTGGGTGGGGGACAAACGCCGCGCTGGAGAATATCCGGCGCGGCTTTTTCTTTCGTGAAATTGCGGCGCAATTCGGTTAAACCAATTGGATGCGAATTGTCCCGACGGTGGCCGCGATGCAAAAACTGGCCCGGCGCTGGAAACGTGCCGGCGTCCAAATCGGCTTTGTGCCGACGATGGGTTATCTACACGACGGCCACCTGAGCCTCGTGCGCGAGGCGCGCAAACGGGTCGGCAAAAACGGCGTCGTGGTCGTCAGCATCTACGTCAACCCCACGCAGTTTGCGCCGACCGAAGATCTTTCCAAATATCCGCGCGATTTGCAGCGCGATCTGAAAATGTGCCGAGCGGAAGGTGTGGACGTGGTCTTCACGCCGGGCGACGCGGAGATGTATCCGGGCAAGTCGGAAAGCAAATACAGCACCTACGTTGTTGAGGAAAACTTGGGGTGCGTGATGGAAGGCGCGGCGCGGCCGGTGCATTTTCGCGGCGTGACGACGGTGGTGGCAAAACTTTTCAACCTCGTGCTGCCGGACGTTTCCGTGTTCGGGCAGAAAGATTTCCAGCAGGCGGCCATCATCCAGCGGATGGCGGGCGATTTGAATTTTCCGGTGCAAATCATCGTCGCGCCCACGCGCCGCGAAGCGGACGGGCTGGCGATGAGTTCGCGGAACAAGTATCTCGACGCGGAGCAGCGGGCGCAGGCGGTGATTTTGTTCCACGCGTTGCAGGCGGCGAAAGCGGCGGTGGCGAAGAAATCTGTTTCCGCCGCGAAGTTGAAGCAGGATTTGCGGGAGTTCCTCACCGCCGCGCCGCTGGCGCGGCTGGATTACGTCGAGTTTTTTGACCCGGAAACCTTGCAGCCGGTGGCGCTGGTGAAGCGCGGCACACACATGGCGCTGGCGGTGTTTTTCGGCAAAACGCGGTTGATTGATAACGCGCGGCTGAGTTTGGCTGGCAAGTGAAATTATTGCGGCTTTTCCTTCGGCAAATATGGGCCGTCGAGCAATCCGTGATCCTTGGTCATGAACATTTGGGCGTTAACTTGCGGAGCCAGGTTGTGCGCCTGATCGGTCGAAGAATTAATGGCTTGATCCACTACGACCACAACCAGATCAGCCAACGCGTTTCCGGAACTGGAACTTTGCTGCACGATGGCTTTTCCTTCCCATAATGTCACACCTGTCCTTACATCGGTGAGTTTCCCTTCAGCGGCTACAGTCGTGGTACTGGTAATCACCTGATACTTTGACCCATATTGTTTAACTGTGAGGTAAAGAACGGCATCCGCGCCAAAAACATCACTGATTTTATTTAGCGGGATTTGGTGCATTTCGCCAGCGGTAGGCATGCCATTTTCCTTCATGAATTGGTCAACCACAGCTACTGGAAAGACATAAAACCCCATTTCTGCCAACGGTCGTGTCACCCCGGAAAGGTAGCCATAGGTTCCTCGAACATCCGTGCTTTCATTGAGCGGTGCCAGCACGAGCAGCGAACGTGGAGGATGCGCGCGAAAATTCGTATAATCATAGGGCGCTACGCACCCGGTCAGCGTCAGCGCCAGCGCACAAGGAAATAAAAAACGTGTTTTCATTTCTTTTCCAAGTTGCCCAGCAGCCGATCCATGAACACAGCAGACTCTGGGAACTGTCGTTTCTCGTTTTCAAACTCCTGATGAGCTAGATCAAGCTTGCCCAATTGGAAATAGGCGTAACCAAGATGCGCGTGAAAACCTGGCGGCAAAGGTTTGTGGGCAGAAACAGCTTTATGCATATCTTCTTCCATTTTCTGAACCTGAACTTCCGGCAAAAACTTGTCCGGGTGGGCATATATGCCATAGACAACTTTTTCGTAATTGCCCCAGTAATAAATATTCGGTGACTGGCACCCCGCGAATAGCGGCGCAGCGGCGAGCAAGATTAACGGCAATTTCAGAGTGTTCACTGTTGTTCCGGTTTCCATTTGCCTTGTTCCAAGCCTTCCACCAAGCGGTTGACGGCTTCCCGGATGGCCAGATCAAGGACCTTGCCATTCAGCGTGGAGTCATAACTAGAAGTGCCGGCAAAACCAAGCACTTCGCGACTGCTTAACGCGTATTCGCCAGCGCCTTGGGTTGAGAAAACAACCTCGGAAGAAATCACATCCACGACATTCAGATTCACCTTGGAATAGGCGACCTGTTTCTTGCCACTGCCGAGAATGCCGAACAACTCCACATCTCCCACCTCTTTCCGTCCGAACTCTGCCACTTCACCGGTCAAAACATAATTCGCGCCTTTCAATTTCAATTGCTGGCCTCGGATGGCGGCTTCCTTCGTAATTTCCGACATATTGTTTCGATCCACGATCGCGAAGCGCCCCGTTTGCTGTAAATATGTGATGAGAATGGATTTTCCTTGGCCGCCAAGCCGGTCCACGCCATCAGAAAAAATGCCGCGCATATAAGTCGAGTGATTGTCAAACTGCCCGACCGCCAGCGTGCTTTTGGAACCCGTGTATTGCGTGCCCACCGAAGCCACGGTTTCCGGTTTGATGGCCCGATGAGATTCAACACAACCCGCACACAAAGCAATCGTCACTGAAGCCAACAAACAATTGTAAAGTCTGGAAGTATTCATAAGTTGTCTATGGAAATTTAATCAATCCTGACAATTTGACTAAATATGTCAACTTTGTTTGTTGCGACGTTTTACCACGGCCGCCTTTCAAAATAATTTAATCCTTCGTGCCTTTGTATCTTTGCTTTAGATTTCTCCGCCAGTGAAACAGTTCGACTATCTCATCCTCGGCAGCGGCATCGCGGGACTCACGTTTGCGTTGAAGGTCGCGCCGCGCGGGCGCGTGGCCATCGTCACCAAAAAAGACCGCGCGGAGTCGAACAC
>CAYUGC010000181.1:0-7483 GCA_964444085.1 uncultured Bifidobacteriaceae bacterium
GTCGCCAGCTCGGACATCATGCGGGTGTCCTCGGCAAAATAGGCGGTCGCAATCACTTTATGTTCCTCGAGGCGGTTCCAGTTCTGCTCGAGCGACAGCCAATCACCGGAGAACCATGAACTGCGACCCTGCTCCAGCAGGTCGCCGTCGGCGGTGGCGCTGTTGGAAACGAAACCGTAGAAGGCTTTCATCGCGGCCCAGTTGGCGCGCAGGATTTGCCGGTCGCCGGTCGCCCGCCAGACCGAGTAAGGCACCGTGATGACGGCATCTTCCCAACCCACGCCGCTAGCATCAAACTGGCCCAAGGGCTGGGGGACGACGGCGGGAATGTTCCCGTTGCCTTTCTGCGCGTCGCGCACGTCGGTCATCCACTTCGTCAGAAACGCGCGGGTATCCTTGTAGCGCGCGGCGGCGGGCGCAAAGACGTTGATGTCGCCGGTCCAGCCGAGCCGTTCGTCGCGCGCCGGCGTGTCCGTGGGAATCGAGAGAAAGTTGCCGCGCTGGCCCCAGCGGATGTTGCTCACGAGTTGGTTGAGCAACGGACTGGAGGTTTGGAGATCGCCGATGTCGCGCAGATCGGAGGAAAGCACCACGCCCTGCACGTCGCTCGTCGCCGGCGGCGTGGCGACTCCCGAGATTTCAATGTAACGGAAGCCGTGCTGGGTGAATTTGGGCTGATAAGTGACGGTGCCGTTGGTCGCGAAGGCGTAGGTGTCGGTCGCCTTCGCGGTGCGGAGGTTATCGGTGTAGAGCTGGCCGGTTTGCGCGCCGGTGCGGTAAAGATCCTCGCCGTGGCGGATCGTAACGATTTGTCCGTTGGTCCCGGTCAACCGAATCCGCCCCACGCCGACCATGTTCTGGCCGAGATCGTAAGTCCATTTCCCGGCCAAGGGCTGCGTGCGGGCGGTCGCCGTCAGCACGGTGATGTTGCGAATGGGTTCGTCGGGTTGCGGCACCAGGAGCGAGGAGACGTTCGCGACGGTGCCCACGTTCATCCATGGCGAGTCATTGAAAGTCGCCGTGTCCCAACCGGGTTGTTCCAAGTTTGCGTTGTAGGTTTCGCCGTCTTGCAGATCGCCTTTTACGAACGGACCATCGCTAACCTTCCAGCCCGCGTCGCTCGCAAACCACTGCGACGTGCCATTGGAGTAGGTGACTTTGATCTTCGCGATGAAGGCAAGCTGACTTCCGTAGGCCTGAGTCCAGCCAATCCCGACCTTGCCGCGATACCAGCCATCGGCCAAAGCCGCGCCGATGACGTTGGTTCCCGTTTGAACGAGTGAGGTGACATCATAGGTCTGCGCTTGAATCCGGTGGTCGTAAGCCGTCCAGCCCGGCGCGAGGAATTGATCGCCCGCTTTCTGGCCGTTGATCGTGACCTCGTAAAGCCCCTGCGCCGACGCATAAACGCGCGCGGAGACGATGGTGTTGGTGGTCACAAACTTGCCCCGCAACAGCGGCAGCGACGACGGCAGGTTGGCGAAGACGGCGTCGGTATTCCCGGAAACCACCAGCACGCCATTCGCTAGCGATCCACCGCTGAATCCGTTTTCGCCCAGCGAAAAGTTCGGGGCAATCAAGGTTCCGCCGCCCGCTTTCACCACTTGAACCTGATTAACGTAGCCGGCTTCCGTGTTATACGTGCGGAAGCCCACCACGCCGCGCGCGAAGGTGGTATCGGAACGACTGTCAACCGTGATGCCGTTCAGCTTCGTGGTGATGTTGGCGCCGGAAACGACAACCTGGAGGGTGTTCGTGGTTCCGGTCAGCCCCGCGTTGGAGAAGCCGAACGACGCGAGATTGATCGTGGAAAGAACCGTGTAGGTGCCGTTGACCCGCTTGTGCGCTTTCAAGGCGGGATTTGATCCCGTCACATTGATCTGCCACATGTAGGCGTTCTGCCCGTCCATCGAACTGCGCAGGAAAACACCGAAGGCCTGGCTTTGCAAAGTGAACACGACCGTCGCGGTGTAGTTGCTCCATTGGGTGAGGTCGGGGCTTTGGACAGGCCGGGTAATCCAATCCGCTCCCGCCCAGTCCGCCGGCGTGAGCAATCCGGTCTCAAACCAAGCCGCCGCGCTCCAGTCGCTCTGGACGGCGCTTCCGTCCCGAACTCTCACCTGCCAATAATAGCGTTTCGAGGGCGTCAGCAGGATGCCTGCGGGCAAAGTGATGTCGGTCTGCCGATTCGAGGACACCAGCCCCGAATCCCACACGTCCGCGCCGCCCGCCGTCGTGCCGACGCGAATCTGGTAAGCGCTCTGCACCACGCCGCGCGCGTTCGTCACACTGGTCCAGCCGAACGAGATGTCGTTGGTGGCAATGCCCAGCGGATTGGCGCGGCCGTTGCAGGCAAGATTGGTGACGGTGATGGCCTGGCTTTCTGAAAGTCCAAAAACAAACAGGGCAAAAAACAATGGGAAAAGACAATTCAAGCGGTTCATGTATTTCAGCAAATTAACACACGCAGCGCAGCCTCCCCATACCCATAAACAAATGAGATGGCTACACCAAAATTGGGGGTGCTTTTGGCGGTGATCAAAGCAGAAAACTGTTTAGACCCACACCCCAATTTTGGGGTAATGATTATCATGTTTTTGGGTATATTCGCGCCAGAATCTTACTGGCAGACTCATAGCCGTCCCGATTCAGAGGCATTGCCATGCAAATGAACAACAAAATCGTGGGCAAAACTCAAATACCAGTCACCAAAAAAAACTATGAGAAAAACAACCCTCTTGATATTTGCCGCCGCTGCGCTCACCGTCCATGCGCAGAGCGTCGTTAGTTGGGCATACGCTAACGGCCAGGCCATCCCAGTCAACGGCAGCTCCTTTGCCGGTGTTGTGCTTGCCCCCTATTGGAATAATTCCCAGGAAGCGGGCGTGGCAAACCTGCTTGCCAACGATGGCAGTTCGTCCGGTGTCTCGTTGGGGTATTCCGACCCATGGGGCGCTTGGGGTATCGGTGGCGTGGGTTCGCCTGATGGCGACGGAACGTATAACAAAGCGATTTTTGATGGATATGGTAACGGAGGATCGGATACGTTGAGCCTCAGTGGTATTTCATTCTCACAATACAACATAATTGTTTATTTCAGTTCCGACGCTAATGGCCGCACGGGAACCATCTCCGACGGTGCCACGACGTATGATTTCAGCACAATGGGTTTGACCGCCACTTCGGGAGCCAATGCGATTTTTACCCAGACGCTCTCTACGGGCGGATCTAATCCCAGTGCCGACTACGCCGTGTTTTCAGGTCTTACTGGGGCTTCCCAAACGCTGACGATGATCAACACGGGTGTGGCAGGCATGGGTATTGCAGGAATGCAAATCGTCGCGGTGCCGGAACCTGGCACGATGACACTGGCCGCCTTGGGTGGTGCCAGCCTGCTGCTCTGGCGGCGGCGGTCAATGTAAGCGCGGTTCTAACCAACCTGTTACGGTTTCAAACAGCGCCGGCGGCAACCTTGTTGCGGCCGGCGTTTTTGCTTTAGTAGTTAAACTCGACATTGGCACATGGTTGGTAGGGCGGGCAGTCCTTGCCCGCTGCTGTTGCCAACCAACGCTTGCTGATTCGCCTCGCCGGCGCGCACGGAGTGGCGCGCACCACCTGTCCCAAAGTTGATTGAAACTGCCATAGTGTTGCCCAAATCAAGGCCGCCGCGTCCTCACACTTTGCCATGCGTGGCCAGATAACGGATCACCGCTTCGGTGCGGGAATGGACGTGCATCTTTTCATAGACCCGCTTCAAATAGCTGTAAATCGTTTCCACACTCAGGTTCAACTGGTCGGCGATCACCTTGTTCGAATACCCCTTCGACAAAAGCACCAGGATTTCCTCCTCGCGCGCCGATAGCCCCACCGTCTTCTCCTTGGCCTCGGCCTTGCGATGGAATGATTCCACCACCCGGCGGGCGATTTCACTGCTCATCGGCGAACCACCGGCAATGACATCCAGCAGCGCGTTCCGCAAATCGGTGGGTTTGGTGCGCTTCAGCAAATAGCCGTCGGCTCCGGCTTGGAGCGCCAGGAAAATCAACTCCTTGTCGTTCATTGCCGTGAGGATGATGATCCGCGTCTCCGGCAACAATTCCTTGATCTGTGCGGTGCATTCGATGCCGGACATGCGCGGCAGAAAAATGTCCATCAGCACCACATCCGGACGATGTTTGGGAATTTCGCGGAGCGCCTCCTCGCCGGAAACACAGGCGCACACACATTCAAAGTCGGGAAATGAATTGATCAGCTTGCTCCAGTTCTCGCGGACTTCCGGCTGGTCTTCCACGATGGCAATTTTGACCTTTTGCGGGGTGGTCTTGGCGGCTGTTCCAGTCTTTGGCGGCTTCATGTTTCAATAATTTATTTGTCGGCAGTTTCAGGATTGGGCGGCCCGGCGGATTTATCTTCACCCTCCCGCCGAGTGTGCCATCGGCGCGTCAACCAGCCAAAGCGCGAATGTTGGCGTGTAAGCGGGATGCTGAATTCCACACGACAGCCTTTGCCCGGCTCACTGACCACGGCACATCGGCCACCCACTACGTTCATGCGTTGAATCATGTTTCCGATGCCGTTGCGTTTGCCGCTGGATTGCGCGAGATCAAACCCTTTGCCGTCATCCTCCACGATGACATTCAGCCCGAAGTCCTGCCGTTGAATTTTCAGCAGTAATTGGGTCGCGCCGGAATGTTTGGCGGCGTTGGTGATCGCTTCTTTAACGGCCAGCAGCAGGCTGCGGCGCAAAGGCAGATCAAAATCGAGCGATGGCATGTCCGGCTCGACTTCCAGCAGGCACTGAATGCCCGCCGGCTGCAGATATTCCTGCGCGTATTCACAAATGTAGGTCACAAAGTCGCGCACCGTGTCGCGTTGCGGATTCACCGCCCAAAGCACTTCGTCCATCGCCCCCAACGCCTCGCGCAGACCGTCGCCGATGCGCGAGAACTGATGGCGCGCCACGGCTTGTTCCGGCAGTTCATTCTGGGCCACTTCACTTTCGAGGACCAGGCGGGTCAGCCGCGTGCCGAAGTCATCGTGAATGTCGCGCGCAATCCGGGCGCGTTCCTGATTGAGCAGGCGCTGCTCCTTCTTGTGAAAGGCGACCTGGAAAACGAGGACGATGCAGGCCAGAAAAAACAACATGAAAACCACCGATAGCAGCAGATAAAACCAACCGGCCTGCCAGAATGGAATCTCCAACGGCTGAAAACGCGGCACCCTGACATAATCCTCCGGCCAACTGGCAGCGGTCCATAACGGATGCGGCGTGATGATGGTGGCCGGGCGCCACCCTGACTGTGCCTGTTTTAACTTCTCCCAATTGCGCACGTCTTCAGGAACGACCTTCCAGCTTTCGTCTGATTTGATGTCTACGACGCGTCCGTCGGCCAGCACGACCCGAAAATCCAGAAGCAGACCGGCGGCGAAATAGTCGTTGAATGCGTTGATCGCCAGCACATGGCGTCCGGGCGTCATCAGGAGCGTGAAATCGTATTCCGTAATCGAGCGCCAATTTGCCCCCTGCGACAATTCACGGCCATCCAGATACATCTGGTAGCCATCGTCCACCGTGATCCGCATCCGTGCTTCAACCACTTTTGCATCTTTAGGAATATCAAAGTCCTTCCACAAACGGCAGGCTTGATGGTCAAACGTTTTGTCCGTCCAAATCCAGGAATCGAGTCCCTGCTTGGCGTCCGGCGGAATAGTTTGGAGCCGATAGGTTGAGGATTGGTCCCGGCTTGCCGACGCGGGCGCGTCAGCGGCGCGGGCGGAATCCGTGAGAAAAAAAACGAGGGGCAACGCCAGAACAACCAGCCAGACCGGCCGCAGAAAACGATCCCGCCACCACGGTCCGCAGAAAAATGGCAAAGCCAACCCGCAACGGATTTTCAAATGGACGGTCATGCCAGAAATAATTTGCAATTTTTTACCCGCATTTGCAAAAGCAAAACAGACCCGACCTGCGAACCTCCCTCAGCGTTATTGCGCTCGAACCGTTATGGCATTTGATTCAAGCCCATCCGCCTTGGTCCGCACGTGCTGTTCTCCGCGCTGCCGCTGGGCCGAAAAATGGCCAGACATCCAAATCAATCTTGCGGATGCCCAAATGCGTGAAGACCATGTCACGCACTTTACTGGCGACACAATGCAGGCCAACCCTGCCGCCGAGCCAGTCAGATACGCTGAAAATAAATATAACCCCTTTGGGATTGAGCCGCGCGAAATCCGATGGAGCGCGGGCTTCAGCCCGCTTCAGCGCACGAATGGGCGGAGACGCAGGGAAATCTTCTGCGCGTGGTATGCGTGAGTTGAAGCGGCGTGAACGCCGCGCGCCGCCGCCGGACTGCGCCACACGAACTATTTCATCTTTTCGACCACGAGCATTTCGATGGGCATATTGGTTTCAACAAGATCCAATCCTAATTTGTTGTGAAGAGCCTGGAGCATCTCTTTGCCTCAACCAGCCTTGGGATTCATGCTCGTTCTCATCCTCAATTCGGCGGGCAGGTTTTGAGCCGGAGGATGACGGTGAGGAAAGGAATCATTGAAGACAAATCGCCGTTGGCTTTTGCGCCGTCGCCTGTTAATAATTTCCGCGCTCATGTCCGAACCAACTGCCGCCGCGCCCGCTCTCTCCAAGGCTCAGGTCTTCCTGCGCCGGCTGTTGTCCACCGTCGTGCTGTGGACGGTGATTCTCGCCGCGATGTTTTCCGGCAACCGTTTCATCTCCGACGGCGTGTTTCTGCTGCTCGTTGCGTTTCTCGCCCTGACGGGATTGGTGGAATTTTACGGCATCGCGGAGAAGCGCGGGCTGGCGAGCTTCAAAATTTCCGGCGTCATTGGTGGCCTGCTGCTGATGGTCGGGACTTTTCTGAACGTCACCGGACACCTCGGCTCGAATGGTTCGCCGGCGCGCGTGAACGATTTTGAAACCAGCTTCCTCATCGTCTTCGTGCTCGGCCTGTGTGTGCGCCAGTTCGTTTCCAAGTCCAACACCGCCGGCCTGGTCGCGATTTCCACGACGCTGTTCGGCCTGATGTATGTGCCGTGGCTGCTGAACTTCATCCAGAAAATCAATTTTTACCCGTTCGCACCCGGCAGCCCGGCGGATGCGGGAAAATATTTTCTGCTCTACTTCATTCTCATCACCAAGTTCAGTGACATGGGCGCGTATGCCGTCGGCTCTCTGATTGGCCGGCACAAAATGATTCCGCGCATCAGCCCCGGCAAGACTTGGGAAGGCTTCGGCGGCGCGATTCTGGTCTCGACCGGCGCGAGCGTGGCGTTCGTTTATTTTTTCGGCGAGAAAATGGTCGGGATGAATTATCTCCATGCCGTCATCCTCGGCGTGGTGCTGAGCGTCACCGCCGTCGTCGGCGATTTGATCGAATCGCTTTTCAAGCGCGAGGCGGGCGTGAAGGATTCCGGCGCGTTGTTTCCCGGCATCGGCGGCATCCTGGATCTGCTCGACAGCCTT
>CAYUGC010000182.1:0-7426 GCA_964444085.1 uncultured Bifidobacteriaceae bacterium
GTTCGCAAATCCACTTCAGCACGCGGCTGTTGTCGCCGTAGCCGGGCCAGAGGAATTTGCCGTCGGCGCTGCGGCGGAACCAGTTTACGAAGAAAACCTTCGGCAGTTTGCTGCGGTCGGTCCGGTTCGCAAAGGTCAGCCAGTGGGCGAAGTAATCGGCCATGTTGTAGCCGCAGAACGGCAGCATGGCGAACGGATCGCGGCGGAGCACACCAGCAGCGCCGAGCGCGGCGGCCGTGGTTTCGGAGCCGCAGGCGGAACCCATGAACACGCCGTGTTCCCAATCGAATGCTTCGTTCACGAGCGGGATCGTGCTGGGACGGCGGCCGCCGAAGAGGATGGCCGAGATCGGCACGCCTTCGGGTTTCTGCCAGGCCGGGTCAATGACGGGGCATTGCGCGGCCGGAGCGGTGAAACGGGAGTTGGGATGGGCACCTTTCTTGCCGTTGGTCGGTGTCCAAGGATTGCCTTCCCAGTCAATGCCTGTGGCCGGGGCCGGAACGCCCATGTCTTCCCACCAGATGTCGTTGTCGGGCGTGAGCACGACGTTGGTGAAGATGGTGTTCTTGGCGCAGGACGTGAGCGCATGGGGATTGGATTTGGTCGAGGTTCCCGGCGCGACGCCGAAGAAGCCGGTTTCCGGGTTCATGGCCCAGAGTTGGCCGTCTTTGCCGACGCGGATCCAGGCAATATCATCGCCAAGGGTGGTGACTTTCCAGCCGGGCAGCGTGGGCTGCATCATGGCCAGGTTCGTCTTGCCGCAGGCGCTGGGGAACGCGGCCGCCACATAGTATTTCTTGCCGGCGGGCGAGGTGAGGCCAAGGATGAGCATGTGTTCCGCCATCCAGCCTTCGCGATGCGCGATGGTCGAGGCGATGCGCAGGGCGAGACATTTTTTGCCGAGCAGGGCGTTGCCGCCGTAGCCGGAGCCGTAGGACCAGATGGATTGGTCGTCGGGGAAATGGACGATGTATTTTTTCTTCGGATCGGGTTCGCAGGGCCAGGCAACATCCTTTTGTCCCGGCGCCAGCGGTGCGCCAACCGAGTGCATGCAGGGAATAAATTTGCCGTCCGTGCCGAGTTTGTCCATGACCGCCTGCCCCATGCGGGTCATGATGCGCATGTTGACGACGACGTAGGGCGAGTCGGTGATCTCGATGCCGATCTTGCAGATGGGCGATTCGAGCGGCCCCATGGCGAAGGGAATGATATACATGGTCCGACCCTGCATGCAGCCTTTGAACCGGGCCAGCATCTCCTGGTGCATCTGGACGGGGTCCGCCCAGTTGTTGTTGGTGCCGACTTCTTCCTTGGTCTTGGCGCAAATGAACGTGCGGTCTTCCACCCGCGCCACGTCACTGGGATGTGAGCGGGCAAGATAGCTGCCGGGACGTTTCTTTTCGTCCAGCTTGATGAACGTGCCGGCCTTGACCATCAGGTCGCAGAGCGACTGGTTTTCGGCATCCGAACCATCGCACCAGTGAATGGCGGCAGGCTGGCAAAGTTCGGCCATTTCCTGAACCCAGAAAATGAGGTTGTTGTTCTTCGTATTCGGTTTGTTTGATTTGATGCTGCTCATGTGTGTTGTAGATTAGAAATAACTCGGCGAACAATGCCAGAAAACAGCCCGGCTTAACAATGCCAAAAATTGACAATTGTTTTGCTTTTTTGGCTTCGCCCGGTTTTGACGGGTGTGTTAAATCTATATTTGTCTATGGCCAACGCATCTGCGATTAAAACCACTCCTCCCGGCGGGCCGGAACATTGTCTGGCCCGTTCGCTGGTGGAAACGCTCGCCGCCGAACCGGCGCTCGAAGCGGTGACCATTGACCGCGCCCACCAGAAAATCTCCGTTGCCACGCTCGGTCGCACTGACGTGGACAAGCTCACCGCCCGCATCACCCGCGAACTGGAATCCGCGCAGGCCGGTGCCGGGCAGAGCCACTGCAGCCTGCTCGCCGGCAAAAGCGACTGCGCCCATTGCGGCCAGCCGCTCTCCGAAGCCGAGCGGAAAAAGATCACCATCCGCACCGAGGGCGACGCCACCACCATCGCTCGCGTCACCTGTCCCACCGCGCCGAAGTTCTGGCGCTGGCGCGACCTGCCGTTCCCGCGCCTCGAGGCCATGGCGATCGAGGTTCCCGACCATGACGACCACGATCACCCGGCTGACGAATGGAAATATCAGATGGCCGCCGCCGTCGTCTGCGGCGTCGCCGGATTGCTCGCAGTGTTCGTGGTGCCCGCGCCCTACAAGGTTTTCGCTTTTTGCGTCGCGTATCTGGCCGGCGGATTTTTCCCCACCGAAGAAGTCTGGGAGCGTTTGCAGAAGCGCATTCTCGACGTGCATTTTCTGATGATCGCCGTTGCGCTCGGCGCGGCGTGCATTAACGCCTGGGCCGAGGGCGCGACGCTGCTCTTTCTTTTTTCGTTCTCCGGCGCGCTGGAACATTACGCCATGGGCCGCACGCAGCGGGAAATCCGCTCGCTCTTCCACGATGCGCCGAAAACCGCCACGGTCATTGATGCGAATGGGAATGAAACGGAAATTGCCGTGGAAAAAATCCGCGCCGGCGCGCGCCTGCTCATCAAGCCCGGCGCGCAATTCCCCGTGGACGCAGACATCGCCAAAGGTTCGACCGCCGCCGACGAATCCAACCTTACCGGCGAGGCCACGCCCGTCGAAAAGAACGTCGGTGACGGCACGCTTGCCGGCACCATCAACCTCTGGGGCGCGGTGGAAGTCGTCGTCACGCGGCCCGCCGCCGAAAGCGCGTTGCAAAAAATCATCAAGCTCATCAAGGAAGCGCAGCAGCAGAAGGCGCCCGCGCAGCAGTTCGCCGACCGGTTCAGCACCTATTACACCTACGGCGCGCTGGGACTTTCGCTCGCGATGTTTTTCGTGTGGTGGCTGGGCTTTCGACTGACGGCCTTTTCCGTGGCTGGCGGCGAACTCGAATCGCACAGCGCGTTTTACCGCACCATGACGCTGCTCGTCGTCTCGTCGCCGTGCGCGCTGGTGCTGTCCATTCCCAGCGCGGTGCTGGCGGCGATTGCATGGGCGGCGCGGCACGGCATATTGTTTCGCGGCGGCGCGGCGGTGGAGAAACTGGCCGAGATCAACGCCGTCTGCCTCGACAAGACCGGCACGCTTACCACCGGCGAACTCCGCGTGGAAAAAGTGGAAAGCTTTCCCGCCGGGCGCGAAAAGGAAATCGCACGGCTCGCTTATTCGATTGAAAAATTGTCCACGCATCCGCTCGCCCGCGCCATCACGCTTTACGGCAAGCATGAACGATTGACCGCGCTGGAATTCACCGGGTTTGAATCCGTCACCGGCCAGGGTTTGAAGGCGAAGCACAACGGCGGGCAGGTCATTCTCGGCAAGCGCGAGTTTGTGGAAGCGCAGGCGGGGCGCGGCGAATTCGCCGCGTCGCATTCTGGTGCCGGCACGTCTGAGGTCTGGCTCGCCGTCGGCGAATTGACTGGGCGCATCATTTTGCGCGATGACATCCGCCCGGAGGCGGCGAACGTCATCAGCGAACTGCGCGCCGCCGGTTTGCAATCCGTCGTCCTCACCGGCGACCGCCAGGCTGCCGCCGAGCATCTGCGCACCGAATTGAAACTGGACGACGTGCGCGCCGAATTGAAGCCCGAGCAAAAAGTCGCGGCCATCCAGGAACTGGGCGGGCAGGGGAAGAAAGTGGCGATGATCGGCGACGGCGTGAACGACGCGCCGAGCCTGGCCGTGGCGCACATCGGCGTGGCGATGGGCGCGCGCGGGGCGGACGCCGCGCTGGAACAGGCCGACGTGGTGCTGATGAACGACAAGCTGGAGAACTTCCTTGCCGCGTTTCGTTTGAGCCAGCGCGCCCGCGCCATCATCCGGCAGAACCTATTTATCTCGCTGGGGACGGTGGTGGTGCTGGTGGGCTTTGCGCTGGCGGGGAAAATTCCGCTGACGATTGGCGTGGTCGGCCACGAAGGCAGCACCGTGGTGGTGGTGCTGAACAGCCTCCGCCTGCTCTTTGGCGGCGGCCGCCCGACGGCGGTCAGCGACAAAAAATAAGTAATTCGGCAGGTTGACGGCCGGGGCAAAATCAACGAAGATTTTTTTGTTCCTCCAATCACTCGTTTGAGAACCAGTTGATTGTTGTCGGCAAACCGAAAACTTATGGATATTGGTATAGCTTAATCAGGAATCGAATGAACATTTCCAGACCATCCGCTTTTAAGTTGGGCTTCACACTTGTCGAATTGCTCACGGTTATCGCCATCATCGGGATTCTGGCGGCCATGCTTCTGACAGTGCTTCCTGCAGTCATGAAAAACGCGAAAATAAAGAAGGCAACGCTTGAAATGGTCGACATTGTGAATGACATCCAGTCCTATGATCTGGACAACGGCCGATTTCCAGTGACCAAAGCCGAACAAGCCACCGCGGGGCCAAATGATTTTACCACGGGATTGATTGGGTTTGGTTTGGGGACCAGCGGAGCGGGAACGGGATTCAGTTCCGATAACAACAGCAACGTGGTGGCTATTCTCATGGATTTGACGATTTATCCCAATGGCACGCCCACAGCCAATACCAATCATGTCTATAATGCTAAAAGAGTGCCTTATCTGAATGCAAAGATGTCGGGCTACGACCCCGCTACCAACGATCCGAATCCGCCCGGTGGAGTGGATAATTCGGGTGTCTATCGTGATCCGTGGGGCAATCCCTATATCATCACAATGAACACCAGCTACAATGACCAGGGAACAAGTGATCTGCTCTATTCCTTAAATTCAGTGTCTTCGAACGGTAGCCAGACCGGTTTAAATGGTTTATTCAATCCGACCTATTCCACCAATCCAAACAATTTTCTTTATCATGGCAAAGTCATGGTTTGGTCTGCCGGGCCGGATAAAAAATATGGACCGGTCCCGGCCAATAGCGGAGTCAACAAAGACAATGTCATAAGTTGGAAATAACCATTTGTGGGGCTGAACAGCCTGAGCCTGCTCTTTGGCGACGGGCTTTGGTGACATGGGGTTATAATGCGGATGGGCGAATGTTTGTCAAAGAGTATTGGTCCTTTCCATGAACCGGAGCGCCGGAGTGGCTCGCGGGGCGGACGTAAAAATGGAAAACAAATACTTTTCCGTCAGGGAATCTTTTTATCTATTGACCTATCGGGCTTGATAGGTGTTAGGCTGCTGCCGCCAACAATGAATGCTACTGCAACGGCTCCTCCGACGACTCCCAAAACGAAATCTTCAAGCGGGAATGAATCTCCTCTCTCGACGGTTGTATGATAAATCATGAGAAAAGAGAATCCGACGCCAAGAAGGAACAATATGACTGAACCAAAAAAACGTCTAGGACGTCGGAAACAAAAAGAACCAAGAAAGACGCCGCTAAAACTGCCAAACAAAGGCCCGCAAATTGTCCCCCAGCCACCGAATAAACCAAACATCAGAAATGATACCGGAAGAGCAACAAAAACTGCGACTGGATACCTGACCCAATCGCTGAGTTGTGGCTTGGTATTTGTCGGTGTCATACAAGCCGCCAACAGTTAAGTATGCCGCAGCTTGTGCACGGGGGCGGGCACGGTGGTTTTGGCGACGGCTTTTGGTATCATGGGTTTATGAAAGCGGACGGGCGAATTTCTGTCAAAGATTATTCGTTCTTTCCATGAACCCGGCCCCCTCATCCCATCCTTCTCCCCCGGTGGGGGAGAAGGTGTCCGCCGACGGATGACGGCGATGATGAGCGCTAAAACTTCATTTTCAGACAGCCTCCCAGCCGTTCATAGGTTGGGCGCGTAAGCGATGAACTTGTTGTATTCGAGCAAAATGGACTGGAGCGCGGCGACAAACGCCAGCTCTTTCAAATACTCCGGCGGCGTGGCGGGCGTCTCCAGAATGATTTCGAACGGGCGCGGACGGACTTTTGGCGGCGCGGCCAGAATGCCGGCGTAGCCTTCGCGGATGATGCCGTTGCGGGCGTTGAAGCCGTCAATCACGGGGCGCTCGTCGCGCGGCAGAATTCTTTCCGCCGCCGCCAGCGCGGGTTCGATGAGATTTTTTGTCAGCGTTGCGCCGTGGGCGAAACCGTAGAAGCCGGCACTGGTGTCGTCAGTGTGCAGCGAAATGATGCCCTGGAATGAACGCGACACCAGCTCGGCCTGCAACAGGCGGACTTCCGGCTCGGTGGAACCGCGCCAAAATTCGCGGTTCAAATCCCGGCCACCGCGCGAATGGCGCGTGTTGTCCTCGAAGCCGGTGGGATTGCAGACGGGATAAAACGAAAGGTAGTAGCCGGTGGCGAGTTCGGGCCGGGCTTCCAGCAGCTTGATGAACTGGATGAGCGCGTGGACGCCTTCCGGTTCGTCGCCGTGGATGCCGGCGAAAATGCCGAGGCGGATCGGCGTGTCGCCGCCGCGCGGCCCGACGAAGAGATAGCGCGGCAAAACATATTTCCCGCCGTCCACTTCAAAACGCGCGTCATGGTTCGCCACGAGATTGGGCGAGTCGGCGGCGATTTTTTCCAGCGGTGCCAGCAGGTCGGCCAGGTCGCGGCGGATCGGGCGCACCGGTTGAGCAACGGTTTTGGAATGGATGGCGATGGTCATAGTATTAATGGGTTTTGATTTTATGTTTTCCGGTTATGGGCGGCGGCTTGACAGACCGGAACAAACCGCCGCCCCACCGGAGGAATCACAAACGGATTTCAGGGCTGGAATATCTGGTCGAAAACGCCGCCGTCGGCAAAGTGCGTCTGCTGCGCCTTGGTCCAGCCGCCGAATTCCTGGTCAATGGTGACGAGCTTCACCTGGTTGAAATTACCGGCGTATTTGGCGGCGATGGCCGCGTTGCGCGGGCGGTAAAAATTCTTCGCGGCGATTTCCTGGCCTTCGTCGGAGTAGAGATATTTCAAATACTCGTTCGCAATTTCCGTCGTGTGATGTTTCTTGGCGTATTTGTCCACGACGGTCACGGGCGGTTCGGCGAGGATGCTGATGGACGGCGTGATGATGTCGAACTTGTCCGCGCCGAATTCCTTGAGCGCGAGGTGCGCCTCGTTTTCCCACGCGAGCAGCACGTCGCCGATGCCGCGCTGGGCAAACGTCACCGTGGAACCGCGCGCGCCGGAGTCGAGCACGGGAACATTTTTGTAGAGCTTCTTGATGTAGTCGCGCGCGGCGGCGTCATCGTGGTTATTTTTTTCCAGCGCGTAGGCGTAAGCCGCGAGATAGGCCCAGCGCGCGCCGCCGGAAGTTTTAGGGTTCGGCACAACGACGGAAACACCTTTGTTCGCAAGGTCGTTCCAGTCCTTGATGTTTTTCGGGTTGCCCTTGCGAACGAGGAAAACAATTGTCGAGGTGTAGGGCGTGCTGTCGTTGGGCAAACGCTTCTGCCAGTCGGCGGGCAA
>CAYUGC010000183.1:0-7355 GCA_964444085.1 uncultured Bifidobacteriaceae bacterium
AATGCTCGATGAGGAAGCCGATGAACCGCTCATGCGTGCCCAGCGGCGCGCGATGAATGCACAACGGCGTCTTGTTCGAGTTGTCCTTGTCGCGATAGGTCAGGCCGAACTTGGCGGGTACGGCGAAGTCCACCTGATTGGTGGCGATGGTGAATTCGCGGCCGATGGCGCTCCATACCTGCACGTCAATCTTCGGCCCGTAAAACGCCGCCTCGTTCGGCACTTCCACGTAATTGATACCAGACTCGATCAACACCCGGCGCACCATGTCCTCGGTCTTCTTCCACAATTCCGGCTCGTTGACGTATTTCTTGCCCAAGCCCTCCGGCGACGACGTGCTGAAGCGCATCTGGTATTTGTCCAGACCAAACAACTTGAAATATTTCAGATACATGTCGTTCACGGCGCGGAACTCGTCGGCGAACTGCTCCTCGGTGCAATAGATGTGGGCGTCGTTCATGTTGAGCGAGCGCACGCGCATGAGGCCGAACAACTCGCCGCTCTGCTCGTAGCGATAGCAAGTGCCGTATTCCGCGAGGCGCAACGGCAAATCGCGGTAACTGCGCGGTTCCGCCGCGAAGATGCGGTGATGATGCGGACAGTTCATGGCCTTGAGGTAGTAGCGGTCAACCGTGCTGCGCGTGGCCATCAGTTTCGCCAGTTCTTCACGCAACTGTTCACCCCGATACAAATCCTCGCCCAACGCCTCGGCGTCTTCTTCGGTGCCGCCCTCGGTCTGCTCCTTCGACTCGATGACTTTGGCCGCCGATTCCATTTCGCGCAGCTTGTCTTCGGTGTCCTTGATCTTCCGTTCCAGTTCCGGATCAGGCTTGCCTTCACCGGCGAGTTCCATCGGCGGGAACATGCTCTCCGCGTAATACGGTAGGTGGCCGGAGGTTTTATACATTTTCTCCCTGGCCAGATGTGGCGTGCGGACGCGGACATAGCCTGCGGCAAATTCGGTTTCTTTCGCGAGTTTTTCCAACTCCTCGACGAGCACCGTGCCCTTGGGCAGCCAGAGTGGCATGCCCGGCCCGACGTATTCGGTGTCAATCGCGAACAGCCCCATCTCTGTGCCGATCTTGCGATGGTCGCGGCGCTTGGCCTCCTCGATCATCTTGAAATACTCGTCCATCGCGGTCTTGTTCTTGAACGCCGTACCGTAGATGCGCTGAAGCTGCGGGCCTTTCTCGTCGCCCTTGTAATAGGCGGCGGCCACGCTGGTGAGCTTGAATGCGCCGATGTTGCCGGTGCGCATGACGTGCGGTCCGGCGCAGAGGTCAACGAAATCACCGTTCTTAAAATAGGAAATCGGCTCGCCCTCTGGGATCTGCTTGAGCAAATCCAGCTTGAACTTGCTGGCGTTGCTGGGCCGTTCGCCCAGTCCGCCGAGGCGACCGGTCTGCGCATCCGCAATCGCTTGCTCGCGCGTGACGGTGAGCTTTTCGAAAGGATTGTTCGCTTTGATCTCCTTCTTCATCTCGGCCTCGATTTTTTCAAAATCTTCCGACGAGATGCGGTGGGAACATTCGAGGTCGTAGTAAAAACCAGTCTCGACGGGCGGACCGTAGGCGAATTGCGCGTCGGGCCAGAGCCGCAGAATCGCGGTCGCCATCACGTGCGCGCACGAGTGGCGAATGCGCTCCAACTCCGTCATCTTCGCGCGGTCATCCAAAGTTTTGCGTTCCGGGTTCGGCGCGGACGGCGCCGGTTGTTGTACAGCAGACATGGAAAAAGTCTAACAACGAAGGCGCAAAGACGCGAAGAAGATTTTTGGCTCTCCACTTCGCGTCTTTGCGCCTTCGTTGTTCAACCGGATTCAGCGGGGCCGGTTGTCAGACGGCGGTTCCATGCCCAGCAGGTGGCGCACAAGAAATTCCGCCCGGCGCTTGCTGCCGTAAGGCGTTTCCGCCGAGCCGTGGCCGGTGTCGGTGATGACGATGAAATCAAAATCCTTGCCGGCCTTTTCCAGCGCGTTGACGGCCTGCATCGTCGAGGCCGGATCAACATTGTGATCCAGTTCGCCGACCATGAGTAGCAGCTTGCCTTTCAGCTTGTGCGCGTCCTCGACGTTGGAGGCGCGGATGTAAGATTTGTCCACCGGCCAGCCGAGCCATTGCTCGTTCCACCAGATTTTGTCCATGCGGTTGTCGTGGCAGCCGCAGTCAGCGACGGCGACCTTGTAAAAGTCATTGTAATCCAGCAGCGCGCGCATTGCATCCTGACCGCCGGCGGAACCACCGTAAATCCCGACGTGCGCCAAATCCATCCACGGCCGCGATTTCGCCGCCGATTTCATCCACGCGATGCGGTCGGGAAAACCGGCGTCTTGAAGATTCTTCCAGCAGACTTCGTGAAACATCTTGCCGCGATTGTCGGTGCCCATGCCGTCCGCCTGCACGACAATGAAACCAAGTTCGGCCAGCGTGTGCTGCCGAAGCAGCCGCCCGAATTTCACCGGCGTGAATGAATCTTGTGGCCCGGCATAAACTTCCTCGACCACCGGGTATTTTTTCTTCGGGTCGAAGTTCGACGGCTTGATGAGGATGCCGTAGATGTCCGTCTGACTGTCGCGCCCTTTGGCAACGAAGCGTTCCGGTAGCGTCCAGCCGGCTTTGAGCAGGCGCGATGCATCGGCGCATTCGAGTTTGCAAATCAATTTGCCATCGTCGCTGCGGCGCAGTTCTGTGAACGGCGGCAGATCCACGCGCGAAAACTTGGCGATGAAATAATTTCCATCCGGCGAAAATTCCACCGAGTTATCGCCGTCGCCCTGCGTGAGCTGGACAAAATCGGTGCCGTCAAAATTCACACGGCAGAGCTGGTGATGATATGGGTCCTCGCCCGGACGCACGCCGCTGGCGAGAAACCACACCTGCCGTTTCGCGGCGTCCACCTTGATAATTTCGCGCACAACCCAATTTCCGGGTGTCACGAGATTTTTTACAACGCCAGTCGCCACGTTGTAAAGCCAGAGGTGCGCCCAGCCGTCGCGTTCACTCATCCAGAGCAGCTCGCCGGAATCGTCGAGCCACTCGCGCCAGGTTTTCGTCTCGTAATCAACAAAGGTTTTGCTGCGTTCTTCGACAACGGTGCGGACGGCGCCGTTCGTCGCATTGACGGCGAGGATGCGGTAAAGCTGATGCCCGCGCTGGTTGTAGTCAAAATAAAACTCGTCGCCACGCGGTGACCAGCGGATGTCCAGTTCGCCATCCGGCGTGAAGGCGTTGGAAAATAAATTGTTCGGAACGACCGTCGCTGTCTTGTCCGCGACACTGACCAGGACGGGCTGAATCTGCGGCAGCGCGTCGCCGGGCTTGAAATAATCATACGTCTGCAATTTCGGCTGCAATTGGTCGTGTGGCGAAGATTCGACAATCGTCACAACGTGGCGCGGCACTTCCGTCACCGAGAAAAGAACGCAATGCCGCGAGTCGGGCGACCAGACGACCGGTCCACTAAACGGATTTTTCGCCGTGCCGTTCGTGGTCAAAATGATTTTCCCGCTGTCCGCGCCGATGAGCACGGCGTTTTCATTTTCCAACCGCACGGAAAATTTTCCATCCGGCGACTGATCGGGATTTGTATTGGAGTGTTTGCGCGGCGTTTCCGTTTTCACGGGCTTGCCATCAATCTCCACCTCCAGCACGGCGGGCGTCGCCTCAAAAAATCCGAGCGGACTGCCGTTCGCATCCGTCACCAGCCAGACGTGACCGGCGTAGGTGTGGAATTCCTTCGTCTCGGCTGGACGCAGGCGGCCATAGGGCAGCCGCTCGCCGTCTTCACTCACCCAAAACACGTCAACCGACCCGGCGGTGGTGTTGTGCAGGCGGATGGCGGTCTCTTCGCCGGTGTGCGTGGTGCGTTTCGGCGCGAGCGATTTTTGCGTGGAGGTGGAAAGATGCTCGCCTTCGGGCAAACCCAGTTTTTCCGCGGACGCCGCGCGTTTGATTTCGCCGGTCGCGGCATCCACCAAAACAAATTCATGCGCGTCCGGGCCGGTCGTCACCCGATACGAGAAATGCCGGTTGTCCGGTAGCCAGCGCGGCGCGATGACATCGCGAAAAACTTTTCCCTCCGTCCGCTGCGCGAGCGCTGCCGCGCGTTCGTAATCCGCCGGGCTGCCGCCGGCGAACAGGCTCAACGCGCCGGCCAGGATTGCCAGCGACAACAGGCGTGCTTTCATCGGCGGTTCATCAAGGCTTCAATCTCGTCGGCTTCGATTGGGATGTTGGCCATCAGGTCGAGCGGGCCATCCGGCGTGACGACGATGGTGTTTTCCAGCCGCACGCCGAAGCCTTCTTCTGCGATATAGATCGCCGGTTCGACGGTCAGCACCCAGCCGGGCTGGATTTTGAAATGGTTGTAGGTCACGTCATGCACGTCCAAACCGATGGGATGCGAAACCCCGTGCATGAAAAATTTTCTCACGGCGGGCGCGTCCGGGCTTTGTTTTTTAAGGTCGGACGTTTTGAGCAGGCCGAGGTCCACGCATTCCTTCGCGGTGCGCTCCTCGCATTCCGTCCGCAAATCCTTCGTGGTCTTGCCCGGCGTCAGCGCGGCGACCTGCGCGCGGAAAATGCGCAGCACGGCGTTATAGACCTGTTTCTGCCGGTGCGTGAATTTGCCGCTCACAGGAACCGTGCGCGTCAAATCGCTCATGTAATTGCCGAGGCCGGCGGCGACGTCGAGCAGCAGCAAATCGCCTTTTTTGCACGTCTGGTCGTTCTGGTTGTAGTGGAGAATGTTGTTGTTCGCGCCGGCGGCGATGATGGGCGGATAGGCGAATACACCCTTGTGCCGGATGAATTCATGCGCGAACTCGGCCTCGACTTCGGTTTCGTTCACGCCGGGCTTCACAAATTTGCAGACGCGCTGGAAGCCTTTGCCGGTTAGGTCGCACGCGGCCTGGATGGCGTCAATTTCGAACTGTGATTTCACCGCGCGCAGCGTGTGCATCAGCGGCGCGAGGCGGTGAAACCGGTGCAGCGGATATTTTTCCCGCGTCTCGCGGATGAACCTCATGTCGCGCGTTTCCACCGTCACGTCGGCGCGCTGGTGCTCGTTGCTGTTGAGATAGATGTTTTCCATCTCGCAGGCGATCTGCCGGAAAATCGCCGGGAAATCCGACAGCCACTTCACGTTCTTGATGCCGGAAACCGCGGTGGCCTGTGCCTTTGTCAGCTTGTGGCCTTCCCAAATCGTAAGGTGTTCATTGGGCTGGCGCACGAACAGGATTTCGCGGTGGTTCGGGTCAAACGCGTCCGGCGCGAGCAGCAGAATCGTCTCCTCCTGATGAATGCCGGTGAGATAAAACAGGTCGGCGTTTTGCAGGTGGCCCATCGTGCCGTCGGCGTTGGTGGGCATGAGGTCGTTGGCATTCAGCACGGCAAGCGAGCGCGGCAGGAGACGCTGGACGAGGCGCCCGCGGTTCAGCGTGAACGACGCGGCGGGAATGGGAATCGCTTTCATTTCAAAATTGAATGGCTCGCGTAGTCTAAAGCCGTTGCCGCGAAAAATTAAGCGAATTCAATCCGCCGATTTTCGCAGCCACACCATGCTGCTCAGGCCGAGCAGCAGTAGGCCGGTCACCGCCCACGCGCCGGCATTCGCCGCGCCGGGCAGGAATTGCAGCGACACCGCGCCGACCGCCGGGCCGAGGCAGTTGCCCGCGCCGATGGCCGCCTCGTGGATGCCGCCGTGCTCGCTCTTGGTGTCGCTCGCGTCCATCGAGTAGAACAGCGACGAGTAATAGATCAGCCCGATGGAGATGCCGAAAAACACCTGCGCCACGAGTAGCACCGCGAGGTTCGGCACGGTGAGAATGGCTGCGAACGCCAGCACCATGGCGGCGAACGCCGTCACGAGCCAGCGGAACCGGTAATGCCAGCCGGGCCATTGCCACAGCAGCACAAACGCGCCGAGCCGCACGAAGCCCCACAGCGAACACGCGAAGCCGGCGAACATCGGTGTGAGGTGGAATTTCACCGCCACGCCCGGCAGCACGGCGATGAGCGTGTTGATGGCGATGTAGGCAAACGGATTGGCCAGCCACGCGAGGCGCAAAAATATTTTGGCGCGCGCGGGTGCGGGTGCGGGCCGGTTTTGGTCGTGCGGTAGTTCGGAAGTTTTTTCAACGGCGGCGGGCAGCGGCAGTTTTTCCAGCCAGCGCGTCAGCGCGAACTGCAAAACCGCGATGCCGACCGGAATGTAAAAAATGCTCTGGTAGCCAAGCTTTTCGATGATGGCGCCACCGATGAACAGCGCGGAGGCGTTGGTCGCGGCCCAAGTGATATTGTAGATGCCGACGGCGTGCGGCACGCGGTCCGGCGTCTCGTTTTCGCTGATGAGCGCCTCAAGGACGGGCCAGGTGAAACACATTCCGAGCGTGACGACGACGGCGGCGGCGATCTGGCCGGCAGCGAAATGGAGCTGTGCCCCGGTGAGCAGGCCGACGGCCATGATGGCGAAGCCAAGCTTGAGCGCGGCGAAATAACCCCAGCGTTGCGCGAGCCGCCCGGCCTGCCACGACGACAGCGCATAGCAAAATCCCAGCAGCGCGGCGACGGCGAGGTTGGCCTTGTCGGTGAAGCCAAACTTGAAATGCAGCAGGAAATACAGGTAAGTGAAATAAAGCACCGTGCCGAAGGAGTTCAGGCCTTCGATGGTGAAACAGAGCGACTGGCGTTTTTGGCGGAGATTCACGGGTGTTGGGAAATTTCCTGGAGGGCCTTGAGGCAATACCATTTCACCGCGTCGGTCATCGGCGGCGTGAGCTGGTCGAGTTCGCCGGCGGAACACCAGCGGATGTCGTGATGCTCGGCGGCGGCGAGTTGCACGGCGGCGGAATTCTTGGGCCGTGCCCAGTAAAGCAGGCCGATGTGCTCGTGTGTGTCGCTGATGCGGTGGATGTCCAGAAAGCGCGGCGCGATGAGCGCGCGGGTGCCGGGCGAGGTGGTGGGCGGCCGTTCGCCGAGCAGTTCCACGTCGAGTCCGCTTTCTTCCCGCGCCTCGCGCAGCGCCGCCTGCTCCGGGTCTTCGTCCAATTCGATGTGTCCGCCAAGCGGCAGCCACTTGGCGAGCTTGCGATGATGGATGAGCAAAATCTTTTCGTCGTGAACGATGAAAATCGCGACGGTGAAATCAATTTTTTCGTGGATATGGGCCATGTTGCCGAAAAAATTTAACAACAAAGGCGCGACGGCGCGAAGAAAGAATTTCCCAGGCTGCGTGGCTTTGCGCTTGGTTGTGCAAACAAAAAAGCCCCGACTTGCGCCGGGGCGTGAGTTTCCAACCAGGAATCAGGCCGCCAGGGGCAGGATGTCCTTCAAGTCCTGCTCCGCCGTCTTGATCGG
>CAYUGC010000184.1:0-7335 GCA_964444085.1 uncultured Bifidobacteriaceae bacterium
CATTGTCTTCGCGCTCATTTTTGAAGCCTTACGCTTTAGTGTTAACACGCCCTAGGGGAAAGGGTGTTCTTTACATAAACGGAGCCGTTGTCGCATCGACGCAATGGGACAATTTCACGCCACTTACAACCAGGGATATCTGGATCAGCTTCCGTCCAAGCAATCCCGGCGACTGGTCTTATCAACGTTATTTTTCTGGCGTGCTAGACGAACTGTCCATCTACAACCGAGCTTTATCAACAGCAGAGATTCAAAACCTTGGCGTCAGTGAAAACAGCGGCGAAACCTTGCCGCCGCCGGCAATTTCCCGCCCATTAACATTCATTAACGAATAAAAAAACTGCCCCCGCAAGTCCGCCATACTGACCGCTTGGCAGAATCTTTGGCTTTCAAATCAACCATCCTTCTGATAAAAGTTTAAATTTATGCATATACCAGGTGTCCGTTGGGGGTGTGAACTGATCCGCACCGGCAAAACAAGTTTTCTGTTTGCCGAGGTGTGGATGCGGTTTTATAAATTATTCCACGAAGGCTGGTTTGCCTTGGGTCACCGCGTCTTTGGACGACCGCCTGGACCGGGAATGTTTGACATCAGGCTGGAGACGAAGAATCCGGTGGCGTTTGAATCGCCTGATCACCTCATCCCATGGGGCACGATGCGCGACAACAGCACCAACAAAAAATTTGTCGCGCTCATGGCCGCCCGGATTCGCAGGGAAAATCCCGGCAGCGTGCTCGGCGCGATGGACATCGGCTGTTCCGGAGGACAGCTCGTGCGCGATTTCCGGGATCTGGGTTGGCTCGCCGTCGGCTTGGAAGGTTCGGACTTTTCGCTCAAGCATAAACGGGCCAACTGGCCGGATATGGCCGGAAAAAATCTGTTCACCTGCGACGCTGCGAAGCCCTTCAAAATCACCGCCAACGGCCAGCCGGCGCAGTTCAACCTAATCACCATGTGGGAGGTTTTGGAGCACATCAACACGCCTGAACTGCCACAGCTTTTTGCAAATATCAGCGGCCATCTGGCGGCGGGCGGGTATTTCATCGCCTCCACCACTTCAGCCCCGGACATTCACGATGGCGTGGATCTTCATCAGACCAAATGGACGAATCAAGAATGGCGGAAATGGCTTTTGGAAAAGCATCCCGAACTCGAATGGGTCGATCTTGGATTGAAGTCTTATCAATACGTCAGGCACAATGATGAGGGGTCGTTTTTGACTTTTCGGAAAAAGTAGCAACCGTTGGCATACCGCTCGATTCGTAGCGCCAAGCGAGTCCTCCGCAGACGCCGCAGAAATTGCATACGGCAGTTGATATCCAAGCCGGTCAGCGAAATCTTCCATCCGCTTGCAGGTGCTTTTTTGCAGCCTCAAGGGAAGGAGGCAGAGCTTGACTACAACCCCGGCAACTGCCTTTGGTTCCTCCACGATTGAATCCACTCGATGAGCGGCAACAAACGATGATTTTGACGCTTTCCGACAAGGTTATAAGAATCTCCCCTTGCGCGCCCTTTTGAGTGATGGTTACAATTTGACTATGTCTGTCCCTCTGGTCAGTGTGGTTATTTCTAATAAAAACGGTGCCGAATGGTTGCCGAAGTGTTTTGCCTCGCTTCGGCAACAGACGCTATTTAATAATCTTGAGGTGGTGGTCGCAGACAATTGTTCCGTTGACGGCTCACCAGATCTTGCCCGCCGGGAACTGGCCGATTTCCCACACGCAAAGGTAATTGATAATGCGCGGGATGGTGGAATTGCCGGAGGACAAAACGCCGGAGCCGCAGCCGCACGGGGCAAATTGATCCTGTTTCTAAACAACGACACATGGCTAGAGCCGGACTGCCTGGAGCAACTGGTTCGCGAGTTCAAGGCGCAAGGCGCGGACGCCGCATCGCCGTTGGGAATGGATTATGATGATAACACCTTTCAGAGCCTCGGCGGCACTGGTTTGGATCTCTTCGGTATGCCGACGGGGCGTCCGCCAGCGCACACATCTGACTGCTTTACTGTAACGGGATGTGGTTTTCTCGTGGATGCCGATTTATTCCACCGGCTGGACGGTTTCGACGAGGAGTATTTTTTGAACTGCGAGGAAACCGACCTATCTTGGCGAATCCTACTGGCGGGCGGGAAAATCATCGGCGTGCCGGCGGCGCGCCTGCACCATCGCGGGGCGGCGGGCGTAAATCCGGCGGGGCAGACCAAAGTCATCGAATCCCGCACCAGCGACACCAAGCGCTATCTCTCGAACCGCAACTGGATTCTGTCGTTGCTGAAGAACAGCCAGCATGTTTTTTTGCTACTTTTGATTCCTCACCTACTGATGCTGATTGCCGAAGCGGTGGCGAGCCTAGTCTTGATCCGCCGCTGGAGCCATGTGCGCCGGGCCTATCTGGAAGCGATTGCGGATGCATTTCGCATGATGCCACACGTCCGGATGTGGCGGCGGAAAATCGCCGGCTTCCGCGTGAGGAGCGATTTTTGGATGCTGCGTTTCCTGCGCCTGCAGCCGAGCCGATGGGAAGAAGTCAAGCGATTGTTCACCGTCGGCGTGCCAAAAGTGGACAAGCGATGAGCCGCCTCACTCGCGCGGAACTTTTTTGAAAAACTTGCGGTTGCCCAGCGACTGCCGCTGCCAGAAATCCATGCCGCTCTTCAGGGCGCTGAAAAACCGGGCGGGGCCAGCGAACAACGGATTGGCAAACGCCCCGGCTTTCCGTTTTCCCTGCGCCCACAGCGCGGAGTAATCGCTCTGCTGGGGGGTGACAGCAAAAATTTCCTTCACCTCCGTGCGGCGCGCCTGCACCAGGATGTTCATGGGCGTGAACGTGAACAATTCCGTGCGCTGGCGGATGACATTCGGATCGGCGACCTCCCACCACGCACCGTAAGGCCCGATGCGGTGAAGAATCATCCGCTCCACGCAAAAGCCGTTTTCCGGGCTCAACGTGCGGTAGAACAATTCCGGGCTGAACTGGTAAAATCCGTGGCCGCAAAAATTGTTCGCCATATTGTGAATGAACAATCGGCCGCCGGGCTGAACCATTTCCATCACGTTGCGCAGCGCAACAGGAAAATTGAAAACGTGTTCCAGAGTGCCGCCGTCAATCACCGCGTCATATTGTGCTTTCCATTCCGGCGGAATCGGCTGGTTCAAGTCGTGAAGCAGCTTGGCTCCTTCGAAATCTGAATTGTCCATGGCATCCACCTGCCGTGCCCCCAGCGCCGCGAAGAGCGGCTCGGCAAACGCACACTCCGGCCCAGCGTCGGCAAACGCCCCGACAGACAGCCTGTTCTTTTCCAGAATCGTGCGAACCTTGCGCGGAAAAACACCAAGGCCCTGGCGTCCAATGGTGGCAGTGCGGTCAAAATTCGCGCCGCGTGCTTTTGCCGCAACGAGAAACTGAACAGCGTTTATGTCGAGACCCATGATAAAAAATTAGTTTTGAACCGCCACCCCGGATTTTTTTCGCGCGGCAAAGACCGGCGTCCGGATGAAACATTGCAAATCTTCCGGAGTGCCCAAGCCGTGCATGCCGGCGGATTCACACCCAGTGGCGGCAACAATGATTCGCGCGCCTTTTTCGATCAAAAGATTGTAGGCGGGTGCCACATAGAATTCACCATTGACGCGCAGGTTGCGGGCAATCATGGCGTCCGCCGCTGCCACGAAGTCCCGGCCCCGGGCAAAATTGTAGATGCCCACGGTGGCATCATTGCTGACGACCTGTTTCTCGACGACCTCCGAAACCGTGCCGTCAGGCCGGAGCCGGCAGTAGGACCATTTGGGGTGATCCGACCAGAAGGTCATGATCAATCCGTCGGCCTGACTGACATCGAGTTTGTGCAGGTAATCATCCACGCCCAGTTCCACATATTGATCACTGTTGGCGATCATCAGCGGCTGGTGGTTGTTGATGAATTGGCGGGCCAGCAGCACCGTGCAGGCGGCCCCCTCGGTGACGGAGTTGACCGTGACAATTTCACAGCCGGGACAAAGGGCGCGGAGGGTCGTGGCAATTTTGGGGTAACGATCCAGATGTTCTGCGAGGCAGATGAAAATGAAGCGGTGCGGCCGAGCCGGACGGACGTTCTCAATCACCCACTGGACCATGGGTTTGCCGCCCACGTCAATCAGCGGCTTGGGATCAACATAGCCAACGGCGGCAAAGCGCGAGCCGCGACCAGCCATCGGCACAACGATGTTCATGGGTTCCATTATTTTTCAGGATCGGGTTCCACCAGATATTTGTCATTCAACGCGCCGGGGATTTTGACCACGGTAGTCATGGCGTCCGTGACGGCGCGGAAATCGGTGGCCTCGCCCGGCTCCATCACGATGATGTCGCCGGCGACATAACGCCGCCCATTCATTTCCACCTCGCCTTGAGTGACGACGGTGAATTCGGTGGCAATTTTATGGAAATGTTTTTTCTCGGCATCACCCGCCTGATAGCGCATCACGGCCACTTCGACGTCGCGCGTTGACAGGAGGGTCGGAGTGAAATCACCGATAAACCAGCCTCGCTTCATCTGATCCAGCCGACCCACCTTCATTTCCGCGACCTTTCATTGAGCTGCCGCTCGAACGACTCCACGGCGTGAGGACTGGCCAGCGAGATGTATTGATGTTTCTCGATCAGGTGCGTGCCGATGCGCCGGTTCAACAGGATGAGTTCGTTGTAGGCCGGACAGACGTAGAACAGTCCGTTCACCGCCGCCCCTTTTAGAATCATGGACTGCGCCGCCCGGATGAAATCCTTCCCGGACTTGAAATAATAAAAACCCGCCGTTGCCAGATTGCTGATGGGACGTTTCTCAGCAGCCTCAATGACAAGTCCATCTTGCCCGCATTTCATAAACGACCAGCGCGGATGAACGTCCTTGAAAACAATAATCCCGCCATCCAAAGAACGCTCGCGGAACTCCCGGACGGCGTGGGCGACATCCGCCTCGATGAGCTGGTCGCCGTTGATGATGATGAGCGGTTCGTCGTTATCAATCCAGTCCACGGCCAGCAATGCGGAGCAGGCAGCACCACCGGTTTCACCGCGAATTTCCAACACTTCCGCCGCCGAGTTTAATAGCTTCACCACGGCGGCGATATGAAATTTGGCGTTTTCATCCTGTCGCACCGCCACAATCAGCCGGCCTCCCAGCGCGGAGAGTGGAGCCAGGCCTTCGACGAGGTGCTGCAAAATGGGCTTGCCCGCCATCTCGACGAGCGGCTTGGGATATAAATAGCCGGCCTCCCGAAAGGCTTCACTCGAACCGGCCATCAGCAATACGATGTTCATGCGTGGGTTTCTTGCTTGGTTTCGGCCAGCTTGATGCTGTCGGTGATCCGGTCCCACGTCACCTCGTTGGGATTGGACACCACCATCACGTGGGCACCGGCGGCTTTGGCCGACGCGATGCCGTGGGCATTGTCTTCAACCACGAGCGTGGTGGCGGGCTCCACGGAAAGCAGTGCCATGGCCTTACGATAAATTTCCGGGTCGGGTTTCGCCTTTTCCACATCTTGATTGCTAACGACAGCATCGAGATAGCCGGCCAGGGCGCTTTTTTCCATCATCAATTCAATGCTGCGCCGGACGGAGTTGGAGGCCACCCCGAGCCGGTAACCTTCAGCCTTAAGCCGCGAGAGGGCAAACTCATGTTGGAAACGAGGCTTGCATTGGGCATGGACAATTTCGCTGGTATAAACCTGTTTCAGATCATTTAGAAAGCCGTGCAGCTTGGCGGGCAGACCATATTCACGCGAAAGCATCTCCAGTTTCTTACGGGTCGGCAAACCATCAAACGTGACCAGATGGTCGTAGCGGCTGATATTGAAGCCGAACAGATTGAGCGCGCGATTGAGCGCTTCATAATGCCATTCGCGGGCGTCAATCAAGACGCCGTCCATGTCGAAAATCACCGCTTGAATCTTGCTCATGAAAAAAATTCCCGGGCGGACTCTGGAAAATCAGTGCAAAGCATCAGTCCCGGGCGACCAGTCAGGCCGGCATCCCGCAAGCGCGTCCAAAAATCCTCGTGCGGGCGCTGATGCAGTTCCGGCGAAACGAGGGCAACCTGTTTGCCGGCGGCTAGATGCCGCACCACGTGCTCGGGCATGATCCAGTCGCTCTCGAACATGTCCATCCACACACCATCGGCGTTTTCGTAAAGCGGCGGATGGGGTTCATATTCGCTCTGGCGCGTGAAACAACACAATCCCTCGCGGCGATAGGCGAGCATCTCGGGCACGGACATATCGAAACAAAAGTAATTTTTCACCGCATGCTCGTCCAGCAACAATTTCAACTGGTGGCGCAAACCATCCGACTTGATGTTGATAGCGAGTGGGGTGTGGCCGGCGAGCGCATGATGGAGGGCGAAAACTTCTGCCAGCTGTTGGGCGGGCCGGGTGGGCGGGTCATGGGCGATCACCAGTTCACCAGCCGCATCGCGCACGTCGGTTTCCAGACCGAATCCCTGGACCAAGGCGAGACGCAACGCTTCCGGCTGGTTGCGTTCATCCGGCTCATGCCAGAGGCCGCGGTGGGCAAGTATGAACATATGAATCCAGTTCTAAAATTCTGCGGGCTGTTCCAATAATAATGCTACGCGAGCCGCAGCGTAACACCGAATTATTCTGATTGCCAAATGTTTCCTGAAGCAGCAAGAGGAAATCAATCAAGCCAAACCGAGCCGTCGGTGGCCTGCCGTCAAAAACTTTGCACAAAGCAATTTGAACCATTAACCTCCGCAAAAGTCTAAAGATCAAAATTAAATGAAAAAAAGTTCCCCGGTCTCCGCCTTCCGTCATGAATGGGTTGTGGTTGCGTTAGTGTTTACCGCCGTGTTGGCGCTGCTGTTCTGGCGCAGCTTTTTGCTGGACTACGTGCATTTTTCCAACGACGGTCCGCTGGGGCAAATCAAGCCGGACTGGATCCAACCCTTGCAGGGGCTGACGGGAACGTGGGATGACATGAACACCTTGGGAACCTCCGGCGGTTCACGCACCTTCAACATCACCTCCTTGTTTCAATGGCTGCTGGGGCCGGTTGCCTATTCCAAATTCTACGCGCCCATTGCCATTCTTATTCTCGGCGTCTGCGCTTGGACCTTCTTCCGGGCACTGGGGTTTGGCCTTTTGGCGAGATGGGCGGGCGCGCTGGCGACGATGCTGAGTTCCTGTTTTTTTTCCGCTGCGTGCTGGGGGGTTGCCCCGCAGGAGATCGGTATCGGAGCGACTTTCCTGGCATTGGCAATGGTGGCCAGCAACACCCCCCATACAACCGCGCCGGTTCGTTGGGCGCGACTGGCTTTGGCAGGATTTTGCGTCGGC
>CAYUGC010000185.1:0-7307 GCA_964444085.1 uncultured Bifidobacteriaceae bacterium
GGCGCAAAATCACTTCGCGGCGATGCTCGATGTAGCACTGGATGATTTCCTTGAGATTGAGCGTCTTCGGCCGGCCATGGTCAATCGCCAGCGAATTGACGCTGAACGAAACCTCCAGTTGCGTGTGCTGAAAAAGCTTGGCGATGACGACCTTCGGCGCGCCGTCGCGCTTCAACTCGATGACGAGGCGGCAATGCTCGTCCGACTCGTTGCGCATCGCGGAAATCTCCGTGATGATCTTTTCGTTGACGAGGTTCGCGATCTGTTCTTCGAGCGCGGCGCGGTTGACGTTGAACGGAATCTCCGTGATGACGAGCTGCTCGCGGTTGCCCTTCATCTCCTCCACGCCGATGCGCCCGCGCAGCTTGAGGCTGCCCTTGCCGGTCGTGAAATAATTCTTGATGCCCTCGACACCGCAAAGAAAACCGCCGGTCGGAAAATCCGGCCCCTTGATGAATTTCATCAGCTCCGGAATCGTGATGTCCGGCTTGTCAATCTGCGCGCAGATGCCGTCCACGACTTCGCCGAGATTGTGCGGCGCCATGTTCGTGGCCATGCCGACCGCGATGCCGGTGCCGCCATTGACGAGCAGGTTCGGAAACGCCGCCGGAAAAACGGTCGGCTCGGTGAGACGCTCGTCATAGTTCGGGACGAAATCCACCGTATCCTTCTCCATGTCCTGCATCAGCGCCGCGCCGAGATGCGTGAGCCGCGCCTCGGTATAACGCATCGCCGCCGGCGGATCGTTTTCGACGGAACCGAAATTCCCCTTGCCGTCCACGAGTTTCTCGCGCATCGCCCACGGCTGCGCCATGTGGACGAGCGTCGGGTAAATCACAGCTTCGCCGTGCGGATGGTAGTTACCAGAGGTGTCGCCGCAAATCTTCGCGCACTTGATGTGCTTGCGCCCCGGAAACAGCGACAGGTTCTCCATCGCGTAAAGGATGCGGCGCTGCGAGGGCTTGAGCCCGTCGCGCACGTCGGGCAATGCGCGCGAAATGATCACGGACATCGAGTAGTCGAGGAACGAGTTCTTGATCTCGTCGGCGACGTTGATCTTGGAAATTTTCTCGCCCTGCGTGTAAGCGCCGCCGCTCGGTTTTTGTTCCGGCGTCGGGGTCGGCGGATTGGATTCAATTTCGTCTGGCATGATTGGTAAATTCTAGGTTGTGACCGTCACGTCTTCGGGTTTTGCGGGCAGCAGCGCGATGCCAAGCTGCACGCACGCCGCGCGCAGCCGGCGATCCGTCGCCGCCAGCGTTCCATCGTGGTGCAAATCACAGGTGGCGACGTGCAGCGCGTCCAGCGTGCGTAACGGCACGCGCGGATGACACGCGAGTTGAATGGCACTGGCACGCTCGAGCACCTTGCGATTCAGCGGGCGCAACAGGATCAACTCATCTTCCACCATCGAGAAAAACTTCTCCGTCGCCTTGAGGCGTTCTTTCGGCGTGATTTGGTTGTCGCGTTCTTTGAACAGCAGCGCGCCGCAAACCTCCGTCAGGGCCAGCTCCGACGTGTCGAAACTGTGTCCTGACAGGTTGCGCGCAAACCACTCGCTGTCAGCTTCGCGGACGAGCAGCTTCACGATGATGGCGGAATCCAGATACATTTTACCATTCGCCACGCGTCCAACTCACGGCCTCATCGGCCGACCCGCGATGAACCGGCTGTTTCAGCAGGTAATCGCCCATGCCGGTGAAAACTTTCCGTGCCTTGGGCTTGCCCACCGGCGACAACACGGCTTTCGGCTTGCCGTCCGAGGTGATGGTGACTTCCTGTCCGCCCGCCACCAGCTCCAGCAACGCCGAGAACTTGGCCTTGGCGGCACGCACGGGAATCGTCAAGCCCATCCCCGGCAGCGCCACGGCTTCGCGCAACGCCACTGGCCCGGAAGCTTCGGCGGTCACCCGCAAAGCCGGCTTGCGCTGCTTGGATAATGGCAATGGTGTTTTTGTTTTCATCAGCTCAATGTAGTCACACGTGACTACACTGTCAAATCTTCAATTACACGTCCAGATTCCGCACGTTCAGCGCGTTGTCTTCGATGAACTGGCGGCGCGGCTCAACCTCGTCGCCCATGAGCCGCACGAACATCTCCTCGGCCTCAATCGCGTCGGTGAGTTCAATGCGGAGCAGCTTGCGATTGACCGGATTCATCGTGGTCTCGAAAAGCTCCTTCGCGTCCATTTCGCCGAGACCCTTGAAGCGATACATCTGGATGCCCTTTTTGCCGACATTTTTCACGCCGGCCAGGATTTCGGGAATCGAGAACAGCGGCGTCACCGTCGCGCGATCGCCTTCGCCCTCGGTCAGTTCAAACAGCGGCTTGTCCTGCGCGGCGTAGTGATCCACGGCGAGGCCTTTCTTGGAAAGTTTGCCAAGCAAATCTGCGATGGCCTTGCCTTCCAGATGCAGGCTGGAGATTTTCGCACGGCGCGTCGGGCCGTCCTTCTTGCGCACCTCGGTGTCGCCGTTGAACAGGTCGCCGTTGGCCAGCTTGAATTCCTCCAGCTCCTCGTTCGCGATGAAATAATGCACCGTGTCGTTGTTGCCGTCGCGCACCTTGACCATGAATTGCGGCAAGGTGCCGTCCTTCGCGCGCTTCTCAACGTAGTCGGCGAAGTCGCCGCCAAGCCGCTTGATGTAGGTCGCGTGCTTGTCCAGCGATTCGAGCAGCGCGAGAATTTCCTCAAGCTGCTTCGGATTAAATTCCTTTCCGTCGCCGAGATTTTTCAACTTCACCTCCTCCACGCCATTTTGGAGCAGGATGCGGTTGAGCTGCACATCGTCGTCAATGTAATCGGTTTTTTTCTTGCGCGTGATGGAGTAAAGCGGCGGCTGGGCGATATAGACGAAACCCTGCTTCACGAGCTGCGGCATCTGGCGGTAGAAAAACGTCAGCAACAGCGTGCGGATGTGCGAACCATCCACGTCGGCGTCGGTCATGATGATGATCTTGTGGTAGCGCAGCTTTTCCAAATTGAACGCGCCTTCCCCCTCGCCATCGCCGATGCCCGTGCCGATGGCGGTGATCATCGTGCGAATTTCGTTATTCTGAAGCACCTTGTCCAGCCGCGCCTTCTCCACATTGATGAGCTTGCCGCGAATCGGCAAAATCGCCTGGAACTTGCGGTCACGCCCCTGCTTGGCCGAGCCACCGGCGGAGTCACCTTCGACGATGTAAAGCTCGGTGTTTTCCGGGTCGCGATCGGAACAATCCGCCAGCTTGCCGGGCAAACCGCCGCCGGTCAGCGCGGATTTGCGCACCGCTTCACGCGCCTTGCGCGCGGCCTCGCGGGCGCGGGCGGCAGTGAGACCTTTATCAATGATGCGTTTCGCGATGGGCGGATTCGCATCGAAGTAACTCATCAAACCTTCGTAGCTGATCGAGCCGACGATGCGCTCCACTTCGGGCGACAACAGCTTGACCTTCGTCTGCGATTCAAACTTGGGATCGCTGTGCTTCACGGAAATCACCGCCGTCAAACCTTCGCGCACGTCGTCGCCGGTGATCTGCGGATCCTTTTCCTTCAGGATCTCATTCGCCTTGGCGTATTGATTGATGGCGCGAGTCACCGCGCTGCGGAAGCCGGAAAGATGCGTGCCGCCGTCGGGATTGTGAATCGTGTTGGTGTAGCACAGCACCTGGTCGTTGTAGCTGTCGTTGTATTGCAGCACGACCTCGACATGGACTTCGATGTCCTTGTCATCGAGCTTCTCCTTCATTTCCTTGCGGAAAGAAATCGGCTTGGGATGCAGCGGCTCCTTGCTCTTGTTGAGCTGCTTGACGAATTCCTCGACGCCGTTCTTGTAATAAAACCGTTCCGGCTCGGCGGCGGACTTGCGCTCGTCGGCAAAAACGATCTCCAAGCCCGAGTTCAAAAACGCCAGCTCGCGCAGACGCTGCGCGATGATTTCCGTTTTAAATTCCACCGTCTCGCGAAAGATTTCCGCGTCCGGCTTGAAGGTGATGTGCGTGCCCGTGCCCTTCGCCTTGCCGATGACTTCGAGCTTTTTGGTCGTCTTGCCACGCTCGAACTCCATGTGATAGACCTGCTCGTTGCGCGAGACTTCGACCTCGAACCATTCGCTGACGGCGTTGACGCACTTCGCACCGACACCGTGCGTGCCGCCGGAAAATTTGTAGCCGCCCTGGCCGTATTTGCCGCCGGAATGCAGCGTCGTCAAAACCAGTTCCACGCCGGGCAGGCCGGAATCCTTGTTGATGTCCACCGGAATACCGCGCCCGTCGTCGCGGATGGAAATCGAGCCATCCACATGAATCGTCACCTCGATGCGCGAGCAGTGCCCGGCGAGATGTTCGTCCACGGAATTGTCCAGCACCTCGCTCACACAGTGATGCAGCGCGCGCTCATCCGTGCCGCCGATATACATGCCGGGTTTTTTGCGGACGGCTTCAAGCCCCTTCAGCGAGGACAACTTGGAGGCGTCGTAATTGCCATCGGCAATCTTGTCCGGTGACGCGATTTTTTCTTCGGGCAAATCAGAAATACTCGACATAATTATGGTGCAATTCCGGGTAAAATTTGGTGCGGCAACGACTGCCAATAATGTATGAAAATTCGCCTGTTTTCACAATGCGAAACTACGGGTTTTTTTGATGAAATACACCATTAGTTGTGGCGGTTTTAGCTTGCCAACCAAATCGGTTGTGCTGCTACCGGCCAATCATTTTCAAAGATTTCTTCGTTTTAAATTCACATTCCTCTGCAGTCTGGCCCAACGGATCCACGCATCACAGCGCGGGGCGGGCGGGTCATCGGAGTTCGAGGTAAAACGGCTCGCGGGGACGGTGGCAGCGCCACTGGCAATCGCCCCACCAATAACAGGTGCGGGCGGGGCGACCGGAACCTCCGCCGAAACCACCGGCAACACCGGAGCGGGCATGGCGGGTGCGCCACGAGCCACGGTTTCACCGGGGACGGGCGCAGCGGGAACGGGCGGCACCTCAAGGTGTCCGTAAGCTCGTTTGAAATCGGTGAACTTGTAGTCGTAGCAGATTTTCTCAGGCAATGGATTGGGGGAGTCCAACCCCAAGACCATTTTTTTGAGGTCGAACGCCCGCTGCAACAGCCGCGCCAATTGGGTCAAGGTTGGCAGCGCGTGCGGCCGACGCTGACGGTGCCGCTCGCCGGCGGCGTGCGCCGCCGCCAGCCATAATTGCAACTCCGCCAACCGCCGGTCCACCGCCCGCTGCGTGTTGGGATGGGGCAACGGCGGCCGGTCGTCATCGGGCGATGAAGGCGGATGGGGCTCAACGCCGTAAGCCCGGGCCAGAATCGGTTCCCACAGCGCCATCCAGCGGCGCTGTTCGGCGCGATTCTCCCGCTCGCGGTCAATCACCGCCACATCGAAGAAACGCGGGGCCAGGCGGATCAGGCGCCGATGGGCGCGGACGGCACGGCCAAAGGCCGCGAGCATCTGGGCAAAGTCGTCCGGCCCACGGCGGCGACCGCGCAGGCAGGAGCGGTTCAAGCCGCGAAACGGCCGACGCGGCGTGGCGCGCACGATTTGACGATGGCGTAATTTCATGAGCTACAAGCAGGTTTCGGCGGGACGCCGAAACCAACCCGCGGGACGCGGGTGCTACACCGGACCCGCTTTACCTTTTCTTTACCAAAATAATTTTTTTGGAAGGTAAAGGTCCGGACGAAGGGGCACACCTCATCCGTCGTTCCGACACGTTGACTCGTTTGCTCCCGCGCACTCGGCCCTGCGGGCCTCCGTCCTGCGTCCGAAGTCCGTTCGCAACTTCCCAAATTGCGAACGTCTCCCCAGAGCGGAGAAGGACAGCAGCGCCGCCCTACCCCCCTACGCCTGCCAGTCCTGCACCTGCTCATGGTATTCCTCCGCCGGGATTTCTTTCACCGGCACGGTGAAGCCGGTCGCACCGGTGGTCTGGGTGATTTGCCGGCGCAGGCTCCGGGCCAGGGTGTAAAGCTGCGGCGTGGTCAGGTCGCCCACGTTCCGCCGGGCATCAGACCTCAACCCAGAGGCCCTCCGCCGGCCCCAATCCAAAAACAAGGTCTGCTCCGACAAGGAGTTTATCGAGTCGGTGCTGGGGACAGACTCGCTCAATTACAAGTCCATCATCGAGCGGGCGAAGGATCGGCTCACCATGAGTGTGGCCTCAACCAACCGGTATTTATCCCGGTTGAAGGCTTCCGGCCATATTTACCACACCGGCGGCTTGTATTTGGCGACCAGTCAACAGGTTGCGAATAATTAGGGCGCCAGCGCTCTCACACTCTCACCACTATAAGGGGTATAAGAGTATGAGAGTAACCTCACTGGCAGTGGGGAAAGACCCCCTCCTTGGGGTCGGGGGTCTTCCCCTCACTGCCTTGGGCTTGATAGTTTGGAAGGAACCAGCAGCCGATGGTGTCGAGTTTTAGCCGGCTACCATCGCTGATCTTGGCGACCAGAATGGTTGGGCAAGGGTGTGGCAAGAGTCGGCGAAACTGGGGCAAAGTTTCGGTATTTCAGAAAATGGCGGCCGAGGTATGGTGGGGGAAGGTTCAGCCAATGTTCAGTAATGCAGAATATGGCATCGGCGGCGATGACGCGGCGGACGCGCTGCGGTATCTGGTGGCGACGAAACCCCGGACGATCACGCAACGGAAGTTGCGGGGGTTTTAACGTCGAGCCAGTTTTCATTCTAAAAGCTACGGTGTGGTTACGCGGTCGGCTGACGAAACACATGGGGGACGTGGTGCCACGCCTGTCCGGCGCATGAGGACAGAAGCCGTCCGCCATTGGCGGACAAGAGCGAGTCGGCGAGCGTGCGGTGGCTGGCGCGAGACAGCCACAAAAGCGGCCGGTGGCCGCGTGAGTGCGGAGCACAAGAGCGCGTTTTTCGCGCGTGCGTCTGAGCTGTCAGCGAAGACAAAAGCGAAGCGTGAAAGCCGGTCTGGCGATTGAGGACATAGCCCGCGGGCGCGGGCGTGGCAACGTGCGCAGCACAAAAGCCCTGGGCAGGGCGTGCCGTGCGAGTCGGCGAGCACACCGTTTAGCCGGTCTGGCGTGTGAGGACAGAGCGAGCTGGCGAGCGTGGCGGTGTCCCGGCGAAGGCCCCCTTGGGGATGGAAGGGGGCCTAGCATCGGGGGATGGGTGGGGGTGCGAGCCGCACTGGCGAGCATTGGGGGAAGACGCCCCGACCAAACTTCTTCATCACTTGCGGAGCGGCGGAGTTGGCGTGAAGGATGCCTGCAAGCTGGCGCGATGATTGCCACGCGACGAGGGCAGGAGCGTGCCGGCGCGGGTGTCTTTTGCGCCGGGCAGC
>CAYUGC010000186.1:0-7286 GCA_964444085.1 uncultured Bifidobacteriaceae bacterium
AGCACAAGGTGGAATTTGATTTCGGCAACGGCGGCAAGGACGGCGCGGGCGCGGCGCCGATTGATTTCACCGGCAAGGAACCGCTCGGTAAATGTCCGGCGTGCGGCGCGAATGTCTTTGACGGCGGTATGAATTACGTCTGCGAAAAACAGGCGGGCGCGGAGCAGACGTGCAAATTCCGCACCGGCAAAATCATTTTGCAGCAGGAGATCGCGCCGGAGCAGGTGAAGAAAATGCTGGCGGAAGGCAAAACGGATTTGCTGAAAGGTTTTGTTTCGAACAAGACGAACCGCAAGTTCGAGGCGTTCCTCATCGTGAAGGATGGCAAGACCGGATTTGAGTTCCCGCCGCGCGAAGGCAAAGGCCGGCGCAAGAGCAGCGAGCCGCCGCCGAAGCTTGATTTCACCGGCAAGGCCGAGGTCGGCAAATGCCCGAAGTGCGGCGGCAGGGTGTTCGACACGGAAACCACCGCCGGTTACGTCTGCGAGAACTCGCAGCGCGAAGCGAAGCGCTGCACGTTCAAGTCCATCGGCAAGACGATTCTGGAGCAGCCGATTGATGCCGTGCAGGCGGCGAAAATTCTCAAGGACAAAAAGAGCGACGTGCTGGAGAAATTCATCTCCAAATCCGGCAAGCCGTTCCCGGCGTTCCTCGTGATGGACAAGAAGGGCAAGATCACCTTCGAGTTCCCGTCGCGCGACGACGAGTGATTTTTAACCGCTAATCTACGCAAATAATCGTTAATCAAAAAACATTAGCGATGATCAGCGTAGATTAGCGGTTCGTTGTCATGCAGCTTCACTTCAAACAACTCGGCCATGGCGAACCGCTGGTGTTGTTGCACGGCCTTTTCGGCTCCGGCGACAACTGGTTCGGTGTCGCGCCGAAGCTGGCGGAAAAATTCCACGTCTTCGCGCCTGACTTGCGCAACCACGGCCATTCACCGCATCACGAGGAAATGGGCTATCCCCTCATGGCCGCCGACGTGGAGAAATTCTTCGCGGCGCAAAAAATCGAAAGCGCCCATGTCATCGGCCATTCGATGGGCGGTAAGGTGGCGATGCAGTTCGCGCTGGATTTTCCGGCGCGCGTGAAAAAACTCGTCGTCGTTGACATGGCTCTGCGTGCCTACGCGCGGACGCACGACCAGATTTTCGCCGCGCTGCTGGCGTTGGACTTGTCAGCTTTCCAGACGCGGCAGCAAATCGAGGTTGCACTCGCGCCGGAAATCCCGTCGCTGAACCTGCGGCGGTTTTTGCTGAAAAACCTCGGTCGCGACGAGGCTGGGAAATTCGTCTGGAAGATGAACCTGCGCGGCGTGGCGGAAAATTATACGCGGCTCGGCTCGGTTTTAGGCCGGACAGCTCAATTTGAAAAACCGGCGCTGTTCATCCGCGGCGGCAAGTCGGATTACATCAACGCGGCGGACGAGGTGGCAATCCCCCGGCAATTTCCGGCGGCGGAGATTCAAACGATTGTCGCCGCGAACCACTGGGTTCACGCCGATGCGCCGGATGAATTTGTGCGGCTCGTGCTGGATTTTTTGTGATTGAGCTGGAAATTTTCCCGGCGTGGTGCATCTGTAAGGACTGAATGTTGGTGCCCACCGAAATCCTTTCCGAACCCAGCCGGATTGGCGGACGCTTTTTGCGCTTGAATACATATTACCCGCGCTGGTGCGAGGTGCCGCTGTATCGCGAGGCGCTGGCGGCGGGAGATTTTTCGCGTCTGCCGTTCATCACCAAACGGGAAATCCGTGAAAACTTTCCCGATAATTTTCTCCGTGCCGGGCAGAAGCTGGACGCGCTGCTCGCGGACAAATCCGTGGAACTGGAACACACGTCCGGTACTTCGGACGAGCGGACGGCGGTGCTGTTTGCGCGCGGTTGGTGGAACGCGCAGGAGGAGCGCGTGCTGCGTTTGAACCGCGTCATCGCGTCGGTTTTGGACGCGCCGCCGGCCGCGCGACGAGCGACCCTGGTGCCGCCGATTTGCAACGGCGTGGTTTGTTTTTCCAATTTCATGCCCAAATCTGAACGCACGCTGGGGGCGACATTGTTCGTGAACCAGGCGCGCATTCCCTTTCTGCTCACGGACGACGAACTCGCGCGCATGGCGGACGAAGTGGCGGAATGGGCGCCGCAATTTCTCGATCTCGACCCGGTGCATGGCATGTGGTTCGCGCGGTTTTGCGAGCGGCGCGGCCGGCGGTTTCCGTCGGTTAAATTCATCATGTGCAGCTATGAATTTGTCAGCGTGGTGCACCGCAAAATTCTGGCGCGCGTTTTCGGCGTGCCGGTTTTTAATCTCTACGGCTCGACGGAAGCCGGGCATTTGCTCATTGAAAATGAAGCTGGCGAAATGCGCGGCTGCGAGGAAAATGTTTTTTACGAAATCATCAATGCGGATGAAAATGGCGTCGGCGAACTCGTGGTGACCACGCTGACGAATGAAATCATGCCGCTGCTGCGCTACCGCGTCGGCGACCTGGTGCAGCGCGCCGGCGAAAACTTTCTGGTGCATGGCCGCGTCCGCGACGGGTTGCAACGCAGCGACGGACGACGCGTGACGACGCTGGAAGTGGACCGCTGTTTCGAGAGTGTTGCCGGTATCGCGCATTATCAGCTTCGGCAGACGGAGGCCGGCGTGTGCGATTTGCAATTCATTTCGGACGCAGTGCCGGCCGAGGCCGGTGATTTGAATCGCCTGACCGCGCGCCTCGCCGGTCTGCTTGGCCTCAAAAATAAAATCCGCGCCGCCGCCGTGGAGAAACTGCCGCCGCAAACCTCCGGCAAATTCCGGCTGACCTGCCGCGCTGAAACGTGAACCCGCCCGCTGAAAATCCGCCGCCGGAGATCCGCGATCCGTGGATTCAGAAATTCCTCGCCCACCTCGCGACGGATCGCGGCGCGTCGGTTTACACGCAGCGAAATTACCAGCAGGCGCTGACGGAATTTGCCCGCTGGCATTTGACGGAACGCAAGGCGGCGGCGGTCTGGGAAAAACTCCAGCGCGATGATTTTCGCTCTTATCTGCGGTTTCTCGGCCGGAACAAATTGAGCCGCGCGGCAACGGCGCTGCGGTTTTCGGCGCTGCGGACGTTTTACAAATTTCTCATGCGGCATGGCCAGGTGGAGACGCTGCCGATCAAAAATCTTTCGCTGCCGAAAGCACCGCAGCGGCTGCCGAAATTTCTGACGATTCAGCAGATGGCGGATCTGCTGGCCGCGCCCGCAAAACTGCTCGCTTCGCAAAAAGATAAAAAAGGCGCGGGGCGTCCGGTTTCGGCGGCGGTTTGCCGGCGCGACGTGGCGGTGCTCGAAACGATTTACTCCTGCGGCCTGCGGGTGAGCGAGCTGTGCGGCCTGCGCGTGGACGACCTCGATTTTAACGAGCAAATTATCCGCGTGCGCGGCAAAGGAAAAAAGGAACGGCTTGTGCCGGTGGGGGAGCCGGCGTTGCGGGCGATTCAAACTTACTGGGATTCGCTGATGCAAACGCCGCTGGGTGTGCAACCGGTTTTTCTCGCAGACACGACCAAGGCGGCGCCGTTGTCGCCGCTGCAACTGGCGCGGCGGCTGAAAAATTATCTTGTCGTCGCCGGCCTCGACCCGGCGCTGACGCCGCACAAATTGCGGCACAGCTACGCGACGCATCTGCTGGACGCCGGCGCGGATCTGCGGAGCGTGCAGGAACTGCTCGGCCACGCGCATCTCATCACCACGCAGGTTTACACGCACGTCACGACGGAGCGGTTGAAGAAGGCCTACGACGCGGCGCATCCACGGGCGTGAAATGTTGAATCTTTAGATTATTCAGCCGCTCGCGGAGGCGCCCGCCCCGCCAAATTGGCAGAAAAGCATGTGGCAATTTCTGCAAAGGATTTTCAATTGTCTTTCCGGCCCGTAGGCGCAAAATCAAAGCTTGGAGAATTTTTCCAATAGGTTTTTGAAAAATGAAAATTGATTTTGCCTTTCGTCCGAAACTCGTGGAGACGCTGAAGAATTATTCGGCGCAGAACTTTTTTGCCGATCTGAACTCCGGCATCGTGGTTGGCATCGTGGCGCTGCCGCTGTCGCTGGCGCTGGCGATCGCGTCAGGCCTGTCGAATCCGGCCATCGGCCTGTTCACGGCGATCATCGGCGGGTTGCTGGTGTCGCTGTTCGGCGGCTCGCGCGTGCAGATCGGCGGGCCGGCGGGCGCGTTCGTGCCGCTGCTCGCGCCAATCGTGATGGTGCACGGGCCGGAGGCGCTGGTGGTGTGCGCGTTCATGGCGGGCATAATTTTGTTCGTGCTCGGCGCGGCGCGGATGGGAACGATGATCAAATACATCCCGTTTCCGGTGGTGACGGGCTTTACGAGCGGCATCGCGATCATCATCATGAGCACGCAGATCAAGGATTTCTTCGGGCTGTCGGAAACGCTGCCGGCGGAGTTTGCGGGGAAGATCAAAACTTTTCTTTACGACAAAACGGCGGATGGGCAACTGGTGTTCCAGCCGCACTTTCATTTGAATCCGGCGACGGTTTTGCTGGCGGTGATTTGCACTGCGGCGATCTGGTTCTGGCCAAAAAAGCTCGGAAAACTTTTGCCGGGTTCGATGGCGGTCGTGGTCTTGGCGACGCTGGTGGAAAAGTATTTTCACCTGAACGAAAATTATTCCATCGTCACGCTCGGCTCAAAATTCGGCGAGCTGCCGCGCTCGCTGCCAATGCCGCACTGGCCGTCGCTGTCGCTGGAGGCGTGGCACGCACTGGTGCCGGCGGCGATGACGGTGGCGGTACTGGGCGCAATCGAGTCGCTGCTCTCGGCGGTGGTGGCGGACGGCATGATTGACGACCGGCACGACTCGAACCAGGAGTTGATGGGGCAGGGCATCGCGAACATGGCGATGGGAATTTTCGGCGGGATGCCCTGCACGGGCGTCATCGCGCGCACGGCGACGAACGTGCGCAGCGGCGGGCGCACGCCGGTGGCGGGCATTGTTCACGCGGTGACGGTGCTGCTAATCTTGCTGGTGGCGGCGCCGCTCGCAAAAAATATTCCGCTCGCGGCGCTGGCGGCGGTGCTGGTGGTCGTCTCGATTCGCATGGGCGAATGGCATCAGTTCGTGCGCTTGAACCGCTGGCCGAAGAGCGACGTAATGGTCTTTCTGTGCGCATTTTTCCTGACGGTGGCTTTGGATCTGCCAACGGCGGTGGGCGCGTCGCTGATCCTGGCGTCGGCGCTGATGGTCAAGCGGCTCGCGCAAACGGCGAGCGTGGAGCCGGATGCGGAAGTGACGCAGGGCGATTCCGCCGGGCAGCAGACGGCGGGAAAAAATATTCCCGACGGCGTGGTGGTGTTCCGCGTGTTCGGCGCGTTCTTCTTCGGCGCGGCGGACAAGCTGGAAACTTCTTTGCGCGACGCTGGGCAGTTGCCGGAAGTATTGATTTTGCGGATGCGCGACGTGCTGGCGCTGGACGCAACCGGTTTGGAAGCGCTGGAGGATTTGCAGGAAAAACTGCGGCGCGACCGGAAGCATTTGATTTTGTGCGGGCCGCATTCGCAGCCGCTGTTTGCGCTGATGCGGGCCGGCTTCATGGAGCGAATCGGGGAGGAAAACATCTGCGGCGACATGGAAAGCTCGCTGGCGCGGGCGCGGCAGTTGATAGATCTGAAAAAAAATTGAAAAGTTATTGACAGCTGACCCCAAATTGTTAGCTTGCGGGGGTCAGAGCCGTAAAATTCCATTACCGAAACCCTCTCTATTTCGGAAGAAAGCCGAGAGGGTTGGTTTTTTGTCGTTTTACGATTCGGGTTTGAACATAAATTTTCTGGATGCCCAAGTAGCTCAGTTGGTAGAGCACGTCCTTGGTAAGGACGAGGTCATCAGTTCAATCCTGATCTTGGGCTCCAGTTAAAACAAAAACGAAAACAGCAACACACGAAATCACATGGCTAAAGAGCAATTTCAGAGAACCAAACCGCACGTCAACGTCGGCACCATCGGTCACGTTGACCACGGCAAATCCACGTTGACCGCCGCCATCGTTGCGGTGCAGAACCGCAAAGGCATGGCGCCCTTGATTGAATACAAGGACATCACCAAGGGCGGCACGGTGCGTGATGAAACGAAGACCGTGACCATCGCGGTGTCGCACGTCGAATACGAATCTCCCAAGCGCCATTACGCGCACGTTGACTGCCCCGGCCACGCTGACTATGTGAAGAACATGATCACGGGTGCCGCGCAGATGGACGGTGCGATTCTCGTGGTGAGCGCCGCCGACGGCCCGATGCCGCAGACGCGCGAACACATTTTGCTCGCCCGCCAGGTCGGTGTGCCGAGCATCATCGTTTGCTTGAACAAGGTTGACTTGGCTGACGCCGACTTGCTCGAGCTCATCGAAATGGAAATCCGTGAGTTGCTCACGAAGTATGGTTTCCCTGGCGACAAGACGCCCATCGTCCGTGCCTCTGCCACTGCCGCTCTGGCTGGCAAGCCCGAAGGCGAAAAGGCGATTGCTGATTTGCTGGAAGCACTCGATACGTTCATTCCTGACCCGACGCGCGAAATCGACAAGCCGTTTCTGATGTGCGTCGAAGACGTGTTCACGATTGAAGGTCGCGGCACGGTTGTGACCGGTCGCGTCGAACGCGGTATTCTCAAGAAGATGGAAGAAGTTGAAATCGTCGGCTTGAAAGAGACGCGCAAGACGGTTGCGACCGACATCGAAATGTTCCGCAAGCTGCTCGATTCCGCGAGCGCCGGCGACAATGTCGGTGTGCTGCTCCGCGGCACGACCAAGGACGACGTTGAGCGCGGCATGGTTTTGGCCAAGCCGGGTTCAATCAAGCCGCATACCAAGTTCAAGGGCGAGGTTTACGTCCTGACCAAGGATGAGGGTGGCCGTCACACGCCGTTCTTCACGAATTACCGTCCGCAGTTTTACTTCCGCACTTCTGACGTTACCGGCACGCTCACGCTGCCGGCCGGCGTCGAGATGGTGATGCCGGGCGACAACGTCTCGGTGGAAATCGAATTGCAGAAGTCCGTCGCGATGGAAAAAGGCCTCAAGTTCGCGATCCGCGAAGGCGGTCGCACCATCGGTTCCGGCATCGTGGTGGAAGTCATCGCTTAATCGCGAGTCAGTTTCGGGAGCGCGGAGTTTGAACCTCCGTGCTCCCTTTTTGTCCGAAGATGCGGCGGTGTTTTGGACGGTTACGGCAGTAGCTCAATTGGTAGAGTAGTGGTCTCCAAAACCATTGGTTGCAGGTTCAAGTCCTGCCTGCCGTGCCAGTCT
>CAYUGC010000187.1:0-7238 GCA_964444085.1 uncultured Bifidobacteriaceae bacterium
CCGCCTTCCACACCGCGATGCGGCTGGAATCCACGCGGCTCATCTGGCCCGCGCCGGTGCCGAGCGTCCGGCCTTCGCCGACATAAAGAATCGCGTTCGATTTCAGGTGCTTCACCACGCGCCAGCCGAACAGCATCGCCTTCAACTCGGCCTCGGTCGGCTGCCGCTTGGTGACGATTTTCAAATCCGCCGCCGCCGTGGTTTTCAAATCGCGCTGCTGGAGCAGGAACGAATCCGCGCCCACGCTGCGCACGTCCCACGGCTGCGCCAAGAGCGGGCATTTCTGGATTTGTAGCAGGCGCAGGTTTTTCTTCTTCTGCAAAATCGCCAGCGCCTCCGCCGAAAATTCCGGCGCGACAATCACCTCGCTGAAGATTTCCGCGATGGCCTCGGCGCACGCGGCGTCCAAAGTTTTGTTCACCGCGATGATGCCGCCGAACGGCGCCTGCTTGTCGGTCGCAAACGCCTTGTCCCACGCCTCGCGCAGGTTCGCGCCCTGGCCCACGCCGCACGGATTCGTGTGCTTGAGAATCGCCAGCGTCGGAATGTCTTTGTTGAATTCCGTGATGAGCGCGGCGGCGGCGGTGAGGTCCAGAATGTTGTTATTCGAAAGCTCCTTGCCGTGGAGCTGCTTGAAAAAGTCGTGGAACTTGCCGTAGAGCGCCGCCGTCTGGTGCGGGTTTTCGCCGTAGCGCAACGGCTGCGCCAGCGGCGCGGAAATCGTCAGCACCAGCGGCAGCGCCGTCTTGTCGGCGGCAAATTCCTTTTGCAGATGCCCGGCGATGGCGGCATCGTAGGCCGCCGTGCGCGCATAGACTTTCGCGCAGAGCTTGCGGCGTAGTTCCAGCGTCGTGTTGCCGCTTTCGGAAATTTGTTTCGCCACTTCCGCGTAATCGAACGGATCCACGACCACCGTCACGCTGTCGTGATTCTTCGCGGCGCTGCGGAGCATCGAAGGGCCGCCGATGTCAATGTTCTCAATGGCGTCATGCAACTTCACGTCCGGCTTGGCGACCGTGGCCTCGAACGGATAAAGGTTCACAACGACGAGGTCAATCGGCTTGATGGCGTGCTGCTTGACCGCCGCCTCGTGCGTGGCGTTGCCGCGGATGTAGAGCAGGCCGCCATGGACGAGCGGATGCAGCGTCTTCACGCGGCCGTCGAGCATTTCGGGAAAGCCGGTGTGCTCGCTGATGTCCTTCACCGTTAGGCCGGCTTCGCGCAGCGCCTTGGCGGTGCCGCCGGTGGAGATGAGTTCCACACCGGCTTGGGCGAGGATTTGGGCGAACGGCACGAGGCCGGTTTTGTCGGAAACGGAGAGCAGGGCACGTTGAATTTTCACGCGCGGTAACATCTTAAAAAATCGCCCCTGCCGCAACCGGCAAATTGCCCTTCCCGCCACAAATCTTGCCCGCCACCGTCTAGCCGCCGGTGCGGCTTTGATTTGGAGTGCGCGGACACGTCCGCGCTTTGGAACGACGAGACATGTCTCGTCGTCGAAAATCGGCGACCTGTCGCCGCACTCCAAAACGCTGACGCGCGGAATCGAACGCCCGGCGAACGCGAAGCGTCTTGGAGTGCGCCAGCCCTCTGGCGCTTTGGGGTGGGCGCAAAATGAGGATGGACAGCGACGGAACGCACAAATAGAGTCGCCGCATGAAATCGAATGGGCGGCAAGACCTCAAACCAACATATTGTTGAACTAAACGAGTATGAGTATCGCAAGATTAATTCTTCGTTTAGGCAGCTTCGCAGCGATGCTTTGCGTCGCTGGTTGTGCTACAGGGCCGCAGTTCGCCCCAGTAGATAAAGTTCCCGATGGTAAGGCAGTGATTTATGTTTATCGCATGTTTAACGTTGGAGGTGTTGCCAGTTCCCATCGAATATTTGCCAACGGTGAGTTAGTTGCGGATTTTGGCAACGCGAGCTATTACCCATATGTCGTTTCCCCCGGTAAAATCGCGTTCTCATCAAAGTCAGAGTCCATCAGTCCAATTATTGATTTAGTCAACTCAAGAAACAGGCTGCTCACGATTGACGCAATTGCTGGACAGACATACTACGCCGAGTTTCATATTGGAGACACTTGGGGACCGAAGCTTTTCTTGGTGAGTCAGGAGATCGGCTCGAAAAGGATTCAACAATGTCGTTTAGAAAACTAGCCATTTGGCCTAATAGTCGCCGGAACATCTAACTGCCGTTGGCACTTCGCCTTCTTAAAATCAAAACCGCGCGGACGGCTCTCGCCTTCCGCGCGTTTCGTTTACGGTTAAATTTATTTCGCCGGCGCCAAATCGCTGCCGATGGCGCGTTCCAGCCGGGCGCGGGCGGCCACATAATCGTGTTGCGCCGTGATCTGCGTGGTGCGCGCCTGCGTGAGCGAGGTCTCGGCGTCCAGCACGTCGAGCTGCGTGCCGGTGCCGGCGTCGGCGCGGGCGTTGGCTTCGCGCAGCGCCTCGTCGGCCTGCTCCTGCACCTTGGATTGCGACTCCAGAATTTCGCGCGCCTCGATGAAGTCGGAATACGCCATGCGCACGGCGAGTTCGATCTGGCGCGACTGGTCGGCGAGGTCAGTCTGCGCGTGGGCGGCCTGCGCTTTGGCCTGAATGACTTTGCCGTGGGTGAGCAGGCCGTCAAAAATGTTCCAGTTCATCTGCGCGCCGATGGTCCAGCCGTCGAAATAGTCGCTGGAGTTGTCCTTGAACTGGGAGTTCACCCAGTTGTAGCCGGCAAAGGCCTGCACGGTGGGCTGGTAACCGGAACGGGCGTTGACGATGTTGAGCTTTTGTAACTCCACCTGTTTGCGCAGCGCGGTCAGCTCGGTGCGGCAGGCGAGCGCCTGCTGGATGGCGTCGGGCAGCACCACGTCCCACGGCGCGGTGTCAAAGGTGTCGGTGAGGTTGAGCGGGAGATTTTCCCAGATGTCGCGCGGCAGGTCGTAGCCTAGGAGATTGGCGAGGTTGTTTTTGGCGATGCGGTATTGGTTGCGCGCGGAAATGAGCTTGGGCTTTTCGTTGGCCACGGAAACCTCGGCGCGGAGGACGTTGAAATGCGGCACGGTGCCGGCGTCGTAGCGGCGCTGCTGGTCTTCGCGCTCCTTGTCGAGCAGCTTGACGGACGCTTCGTTGACGGTGATCTGCTGCGCGGCGAGCAGCACGTCGTAATACGCCAGGCGCACGGTGAGCAGCGTGTCGGCCACGGCGGTCTGGTATTGCGCGAGCGCCTGCTGGTCGGTGACTTTCGCCGCCTTGATGGCCGCGATGAGCTTGCCGCCGGTGTAGATGTTCTGGACGATCTGGACGCCGGTGTTCCAGTTCTGGTGCGGCGAGGAAATGGTCGTGCCGGGAATGGTCTGGAGCAGCGTCAGCTCCTCGTCCTGATATTTGCCGCTGGCGACGACCTGCGGCAGCGCCACCGCCCGCGTCTGCACCACGAGGCCGTGCGCGGCCTGAAGATCGTTCTTGGCCTTGAGCAGCGTGGCGTTCTGCGCGAGCGCCACGTTCAGCGCATCGGCCACCGAGAGCGGGCGCGCGAGCCACGCAGGGGCGTTGGTCTCGGCGGCGGAAACGGCGAAGGCGAGGGCGGACAGCAGCGAAATCAGCGTCAGTTTTTTCATAACGATGCAGGCATCCTACCATTCGGTAGGTTGAAAGTCGAATGAATCGTTTCGCTCGTAAAATTTCCGCTCCGTGCTAGGCTCAAGGCACGTTCGCATGAAAATCATTTTGCCCGCGACGCTCGCCCTTTTCGCCGCTGCCTTGCTCGGCGGCTGCGCGAAAAATCCGTCCGCCAGCTACCAGGGCTACGTCGAGGGCGAATACGTCTACGTCGCGTCGCCGCTCGGCGGCGCGCTCACAAACCTCGCCGTCGCGCGCGGCGAAATGGTGAAGCCAGGACAGTTGCTGTTTGAATTGGAACGTGCTTCCGAAGCCGCTGCGCTCGTGCAGGCCGAAAAAAATCTCACGCAGGCGCAGGCGCAGCTGGACGATTTGAACAAGGGCAAACGCCCGACGGAAATCGCCGCGCTCACCGCGCAACTGGAACAGGCGAAAGCCAGCTTGAAATTCGCCGAGTCCGATCTTGCCCGCATCGAGCAACTCGGCGGCAGCGACGTGGTTTCCAAGGAAGAGCTCGACCGCGCCCGTTCGCAGAAAGATTCCGCCGCCGCGCAGGTGAAGCAGTTGTCGGCGGATTTGGAAACCGCCCGGCTCGGCGCCCGCGAGGACACCGTGCGCGCCGCGCAGGCCGCCGTGGATTCGCAACGTGCCGCGCTCGATAAGACGCGCTGGGCGTTCGACCAGAAACAGCAATTCGCGCCGGCGGACGCGCAGGTGCACGATACGCTTTACCGGGCGGGCGAATTTGTGGCGGCGGGCAACCCCGTCGTCGCGCTGCTGCCGCCGGGGAATGTGAAGGTGCGTTTTTTCGTGCCGCAGGGAATTTTGCCGCAGATAAAAATCGGCCAGGCGGTTTCCGTCCATTGCGACGGCGCGGCGAAAGATTATTCCGCCACGGTGAATTATATTTCCACGCAGGCCGAATACACGCCGCCGGTGATTTACAGCCGCGAAAACCGCGCGGAAATGGTTTTCATGGTCGAGGCAAAAATTTCCCCCGCCGACGCACCAAGTCTGCGCCCCGGCCAGCCGGCCGATGTGACCTGGAACTGAATGACCGCCCGCCAAACCATCGCCTGGCTGCGGCAATACGAGTCGCGCAACGTCACCTTCACCGAGCCGGACGGCTCGTGGCCGATTGTCTGGGAACGCGCGCGGGGCGTTCATGTCTGGGACGCGAACGGTAAAAAATATCTCGATCTCACCGCCGCGTTTGGTGTCGCCGCCGCTGGTCATGCGAATCCCAGCGTCGTGCGCGCCGGACAAGAGCAGATGGCCAAGCTGCTGCACGCGATGGGCGATGTGCATCCGCACGTGCTCAAGGCGGAACTGGCGCGGGAATTAAGCCGCATCACCTTCGAGCGCTGGTCCCGGAAAAGTCGGAAATCGGAAAGCGGAAAGCGGAAATGGGGCAAGGTGATTTTCTCCAACTCCGGTTTCGAGGCTGTTGAATCCGCGCTCAAGACGGCGCTCCTCGCCACCGGCAAGCGCGGCGTCATCGCGTTCGAAGGCGGCTATCATGGCCTGGGCTACGGCGCGCTCAACGCCACACACCGCGAACATTTCCGCCGACCGTTCCGCTCGCAACTCCGCGCGTTCGGGCACTTCGCCAAATTTCCAGCTGCCAAAACTGATTTGAAATCACTGGAATCATCGCTCCGAAAAGTTTTCCGCCGCGAGAAGATCGGCGCGATTCTCGTCGAGCCGATTCAGGCGCGCGGCGGCATCAACGTGCCGCCGCCGGAATTTTTGCCATTGCTGCGCGAGTTGTGCGACGAACACGGCGCGCTGCTCATTCTTGACGAGATTTACACCGGCTTTGGCCGCACGGGCAAATGGTTCGCGTGCGAACACAGCGGCGTGACGCCGGATTTGATTTGTCTCGGCAAGGCGCTAACCGGCGGTTTTCCGCTTTCAGCCTGCGTGGGGCGCGCGGACGTGATGGATGCGGCGTGGCCGGCCTCAAACGGCGAGGCCATCCACACCAGCACGTTCCTCGGCCATCCGGTCGGCTGCGCGATGGCGCTGGCGCAAATCACCGAAATCCGCAGGCTGAAACTGTGTGAACGCAGCGCGGCGCTGGGAAAGTTTTTGTTGACCGAGTTGCAAAAACTTCAGGTTTCAGGTTTCAGGTTTCAGGTTTCGGCACGCGGTCTCGGCTTGATGGTTGGTATTGAATTAAATTTACCGAACGGCAAGCCCGCAACGTCAACCGCGCTGACCGCCATCAAAAAGCTTTTGCATCGCGGCTACATTTTCCTGCCAGAAGGCGAACACGCCAACGTCATCAGCTTCACGCCGCCGCTGACGATTTCCAAAATGCAACTGGCCAAAGCCGTGGCCGAACTTAAAAAAGTCTTAACCACAGATTGACCCAGATGGACACGGATAAAACCCAGCGCCGCGCACAAATGCTTTTCCTCATCTGTGTTTATCCGTGTCCATCCGTGGTTGAATTTCCCCAATGAAACTCACTGAAATGCGCGACCTGCTGGCCAAGCGCGACATCCAGCTCACGAAATCGCTCGGGCAGAACTTTCTGCACGATGCGAACCAGTTGGAGCGCATCGCCGCCGCCGCCGAACTGACCGCGACCGACAAGGTTTTGGAGATCGGCCCCGGCCTCGGCCCGCTGACGGAACTGCTATTGAAAAAGAGCGGCCAGGTGCTCGCCATTGAAATGGACGGGCGGCTGGTCGAGGTTTTGTGCGAGCGCTTTGCGGCGGAACTCGCCGCAAGTTCCGCGCCCCAGCTTGAATTGCACCACGACGACGCGCTGAAATTTTTGCAGCGCGAGCCGCGCGACTGGCGCGATTGGAAACTGGTCGCCAACCTCCCCTACTCTGTCGCCTCGCCGATTTTAGTGGAACTCGCCGCCGGCGTTCGCGCACCGAAAATGATTGTCGTCACGCTCCAGCTGGAAGTCGCGCAGCGGCTCATAGCACCGACGGACGACGACCATTACGGCATCCTGACGCTGCTGGTGCAACTGGATTTCCAGCCACGCGGCTGGTTCAAGATTCCGCCCGGCTGTTTTTTCCCGTCGCCGGAAGTGGATTCCGCCTGTGTCTGCCTGGTGCGCCGCGCGACGCCATTACTCGCGGAAGAACAGCGCGAAATGTTCCGGCGCATCGTGAAGAAAGCTTTTTCCCAGCGCCGGAAAATGATGCTCAAGTTATTGAAACAGGAATGGCCGAAGGAAATACTGGAGGCCGCGTTTGCGGAACTGCAAATCTCGCCGATGGAACGTGCGGAGAAATTGAGCCTGGAACAATTCGTCGCGCTGACAAAAATCCTTTCTCCGACCGCCTGAAAATTACTTCAGGTTTTTCCGCACGGTTTCGGCAATTTGAATAAACGCCTTGCCCGCCGCGTGATTTGGCGTGGAGACGACGATGGGCATGCCGCGGTCGCCGCCTTCGCGGATGGCGGTGAACAGCGGGATTTCGCCAAGAAAGGGAACGGCCTGCCGCGCGGCCTCTTCCTGGCCGCCGCCATGGCCGAAAATTTCCACGCGCTCACCATTCGGCGCGGTGAAGTAGCTCATATTTTCCACGATGCCAAGAATCGGCACGTTCACCTTGCGGAACATCGCGATGCCTTTGCGCACGACGCCGAGCG
>CAYUGC010000188.1:0-7092 GCA_964444085.1 uncultured Bifidobacteriaceae bacterium
CCTTTACCACCGCCAAATGCAAAACTGGTAAAGAAAAGGTAAAGAAAAGGTAAAGTGGAGCGGTGGGGCGAGGGTCCCCGCGAGCCGTCCTGGCACCGTCCGCTGTCCGGCCCTTCCCAAAATCCGCCTCGAAAACCTGGCGGTGGTTCTCTACTTTCTTGTCCGGCACCACCGATGATCTCCACGCTCAACCACGAATTGCTCAACCCGCTCGACCTGCGGGTGCTGGCGGTGCAGCGCACCGTGGCTGGGCGCTGGTGGAATTTCCGCCATGTGATGAGTCCATTTTCGCGCCTGTGGCTGGTTCTCGGCGGCCAGGCGGTGGTGCGGCATCACGGGCGCAAGTTCATCCTCCGGCCCGGCCAGTTGCATCTGGTGCCGCCGTTCACCGTCCACGATTGTTCCTGTTCCCGCCGCCTGGATCATTACCACCTGCATTTCGTCGCGCGGCTGCCGACGGGCATTGACCTGTTTTCCCTGCTCGACTGCGAGCACCAGATCAAATCTTCCGCCGAGGCGCTGGCGCTGTTCAAGCGCATCGAATCCATTTATCCCGAACGCAAACTCCCGTGCTTCGATCCCAGCCGCGAGGAATACAAGCGCTTTCCCGCGCTGGCCGGATCAGCCGCGCCGGCGGACGACGCGCTGAACGCCTTTGAAGCGCGCGGGGCCTTGAGCCTGTTGCTGGCACAGTTTCTAAAATCGGCGCGCCACCATGAAGGCGTCCATGCCCGCGTCACGCGGCAGTTCCTCGCCGTGCAGGAATTCATCCACGCCCACATGCGCCAGAAAATTGCGCTGGCGGATTTGGCCGGCGTGGTGGCGTTGCACCCGACTTATTTTTCCGACCAGTTCAAAAAAGTGGTCGGCGTCCGGCCGTTGGATTATCTGATGCGCCGGCGGATTGAGCGCGCCCAGTATCTGTTGCTGACCAGTCGCGCTTCCGTGAAGGAGATCGCCGACGCCGTGGGCATCGCCGATCCGGCCTACTTCAGCCGTATCTTCACGAAGTTGTGCCGGGTTGCGCCGTCGGAATATCGCGCCACCCACGCCGCCTGATCGGTGGAAACCTGTGATAAGTCCAAGCATTCTGCATCCTTGTCCATGCAAATCTCCTGACGCCCGCCGGTCGTTTTGTCATCATGGAAGTTCAACCGCACCTATCTTAAATTATGAAACCATCTGTCTTTGAAGGTTCCCTGCCCAAAATCGGCATCCGTCCGACGATTGACGGCCGCCTCGGCGGCGTCCGCGAGTCGCTCGAAAAACAAACCATGGATCAGGCGAAAGCCGCCGCCAAACTGATCTCCTCCACGCTGCGCTACCCGAACGGCCAGCCGGTGGAATGTGTCATCGCCGACACCTGCATCGGCGGCGTGGCCGAAGCCGCCGCGTGCGCGGAGAAATTTGCCCAGGCCGGCGTCGGCGTCTCGCTCACCGTCACGCCCTGCTGGTGCTACGGCAGCGAAACGATGGACATGAATCCTTCCGTGCCGAAGGCCGTCTGGGGTTTCAACGGCACCGAGCGCCCCGGCGCGGTGTATCTCGCGGCCGTGCTCGCCGGCCATTCGCAGAAGGGCATTCCGGCGTTCAGCATTTACGGTCGCGATGTTCAAGACGGCGGTGATAAATCCATTCCCGCCGACGTGCAGGAAAAAATTCTCCGCTTCGCCCGCGCCGGCCTGGCCGTGGCGTTGATGCGCGGCAAATCCTATCTCGGCATGGGCGGCGTCTCCATGGGCATCGCCGGTTCCATCGTGGACCAGCCGTTCTTTGAGGATTATCTCGGCATGCGCGTCGAGACGATTGACATGACGGAATTCCTGCGCCGCATGGACAAAGGCATTTTTGACCAGGCCGAATACAAAAAGGCGCTGGCGTGGGTGAAGCAGAATTGCCCCGAAGGCAAGGATTACAATTCGCCCAAGACCAAGCGCTCGCGCAAACAGCTCGACAGCGAATGGGAAAAATCCGTCAAGATGTCGCTCATCGCGCGCGACTTGATGGTCGGCAACCCGGTCTTGAAAAAGATGGGCTTCGGCGAGGAGGCGCAGGGCCACAACGCCATCGCGTCCGGTTTTCAGGGCCAGCGCCAATGGACGGATTACCAGCCCAACGGCGATTTCCTTGAAGCGATTCTCAACACCTCGTTCGACTGGAATGGCGTCCGCGCGCCTTACATCGTCGCCACGGAGAACGATTGCCTGAACGGCGCTTCGATGCTGTTCGGCCATCTGCTCACGAACACCGCGCAGATTTTCGCCGACGTGCGGACGTATTGGAGTCCCGATTCGGTGAAGCGCGTTTCTGGCCATACGCTCGACGGCCACGCAGCCAACGGCATTCTGCACCTCATCAACTCCGGACCGGCCACGCTCGACGGCACCGGCCAGCAGGAAATTGACGGCCAGCCGGCGATGAAGCCGTTCTGGGAAATTTCGAACGCCGAAGCCAAGAAATGTCTCGGTGCCACGACGTGGCATCCGTCCATCACGGAATATTTCCCCGGCGGCGGCTGGAGCACGCGCTATCTCTCCCGCGGCGGCATGCCGGTGACGATGTGCCGTTTGAACCTGATCAAGGGCCTCGGCGCGGCGCTGCAAATTGCTGAAGGTTGGACGGTGGACTTGCCGGCGAACGTCCACGACGCGCTCGACCAGCGCACGAACCCGACCTGGCCGACCACGTGGTTTGCCCCGCGCCTCACCGGCAGCGGCGCGTTCCGCGACGTTTACACGGTGATGAACAACTGGGGCGCAAACCACGGCGCGATCAGCTACGGCCACATCGGCGCGGACCTGATTTCGCTGGCGTCCATGCTGCGCATTCCGGTTTACATGCACAACGTGGCGGCGGAAAGCGTGTTCCGCCCGAGCAGTTGGGCGGCGTTCGGCACGGCGGACTTGGAAGGCGCGGATTATCGCGCGTGCAAGAATTTCGGCCCGCTCTACGCGTAACCTGAAAAATTATGCTCAAAGGCATTGCTCCCTGCCTCAGTCCGGATTTGTTGAAAGTGCTCGCCGAGATGGGTCACGGCGACGAGATCGTCTTGGCCGACGCGCACTTTCCCGGGCACATGTTCAACGACCGCGTTTTGCGCGCGGACGGACTCGGCATCACCACTCTGGTGGACGGCATTCTGCCCATCTTCGAGTTGGATCAGTATGCGCCGCCGTTGGCGATGATGGCGGCGGTGCCCGGCGATAAGCTCGACCCGAAAGTCGAAGCGTCCTATCTGAAAGTCATCCGCAAACATGTGCCGGGCGCGAAGGCTCCCGAACGCGTCGAGCGCTTCGCCTTTTACGAGCGGGCGAAAAAGGCATTTGCCGTGGTGATGACTGGTGAAACCGCCAAATACGGCAACCTCATCCTGAAAAAGGGCGTGACTCCGGTCTAAGCCGGACCTGAAAATCACCCAGCCCTGACCGGCGCATCGCCGGCGGGTTGGGAGTAATCTTTGAAGACACAAACGGCGCGGAAATCATTCCGCGCCGTTTCTTTGTGACTTTGCTTTAAGCGGTTTGCGGCAGTGCGGCCGGCTTGGATTTCGTCTTCTTGGTTTTTACCGGCGGCTGTGCCGGGGCCACATGTTCCGGCAGGCACAGATAGCGCCCGCAGTTCCCGCAAAGCTGGATGTCCGAGCCCTGCATTAAAATCAGCACCGCGTTCTTCGGCACCTGCACATGACATTCGCCGCACGTCTGGCCCTTGATGAGCGCCACGCCCTTTTTGCCGCGCGCCACCAGCCGGTCGTGATGGGCGAGGATGGGGGCCGGGATGAGCGCGCGTAAGGCGGCGGTCTGTTTTTCGGTTTCCGCCCCCGCCGCTCCGCCGAATTGGATGGTTTGAAGTTTCAGAAGGTTTTCAATGATATGTTTCATAGGCGAATGAAGGATGAATTCATTCAACCTGACTTTACGCCTCGGCGGCGGTTTTACCTAGACATCTTTTGTCTTGTTTCCATCCTGCGTTCCCGCTTTGCCCGGGCGTGCCGGCGGGCGGTTGATTTGTTTCCAAAACCGGCGCGGCTGCTGTAATTTGTGGCCGTGATTCGCAGATTGATTTTTGGGCTGGTCAAAGTTTTCCTGCTGGTGTCGGCGTTGCTGGCGCTGGTGACGGTCATCGCGTGGTTTTATCCGGAGAAATTCCTGTGCGTGGACAGCGGGCCGGTGTCGGCGGACGTGCTGGTGGTCCTGGGCGGCGGCGTGCATGAACGGCCCCTCCGCGCGGCGGAATTGTTCCAGCAGCATGCCGCGCCGCGCATCCTCATCAGCGGCGCGGGCGACGACGTGATCAACCGCGACCTCCTCCTTAAAAAAGGCATCCCGCCGGGCGTCATCCAGATGGAGGACGATTCCACGACGACGCGGGAGAACGCGCTGTTTACCATCAAGCTGCTGCGTGCGCAGCACGTCCACCGCGTTATTTTGGTGACGACGTGGTATCATGCGCGGCGGGCGCTGAAGACCTTCGAGCATTTTGCGCCGGAGATGAAATTTTATTCGCGCCCGTCGTATTACGCGTTTGACCGCACGGACTGGCCGAAGCCCGGCAACTTCAAGCGGATGCGGCTGGAGTTTTTGAAACTGCCCGGCTACTGGCTGCGGTATGGTGTAAATCCGTTCTGAATAAACTTGCCCTATGGATTAGGTCAGGCATACTGTCCGACCTTGATCGCGGGGTGGAGCAGCCCGGTAGCTCGTCAGGCTCATAACCTGAAGGTCGTTGGTTCAAATCCAGCCCCCGCAACCATTTGACGGCCCTGAGACTCACGTTTCAGGGCCGTTTTTGTTGGTGAATATGCGTTTTCCGCGTTTTATCTCCCTTTTTTGCGACTTGGCGAACAGGCTGCAAAATTCCAACCAAGAACCAACCAAACCACCACCCACACTTTAAGCTGCGTTCACTTCGCACCATTGCCGAGTATGCCAGAGAGATTTGGCATGCCGAACCGTGTTTGACTGGATAACCCATCCCGGAGAATGCGTTCACAGAATATTTCAATTCAAATCCGAATTCTCTGGTAACAGGACATAATGCGGCTGGTTCAATTTGCCTCGCAACTGAACCAGCCGCACGTCACCCAGCCTTTGCCGCGCACGATTTCGAAGCCGGCCTCGACCACGTCCAGATACATTTCCTTGCTGAAATAATCGTGGCCTTCCAGCAAGCGGAAGAAATCCGTCATATCCACATTCAGGCTGCCTTCGGTTGGCAGTACGGTGGTTTTCTGGTGCGGCGTAAACGAATAAACGTAGTAGCCGGCATCGCTGTTTGTGCCAGCCCAAAGGTCAAAGACAACTTCGCCCGCCGTGATGATGTTGGTCGCGATCAGCTTGCCGATGGGCGTGGAATTATTGCCCGCCCACACCATGACTTCGAGTTGTGGCGCGGCCTTTTTGTCGTCGTGCCGCAAAAACAGGTCGTAGGCGAAATCGCCGTGGAGATCTTCGCCGCCGCAGTTGTAGGAAAACGAACAGGGAATGCTGGTGGTGTCCGAAAGTTTCTTCGGAAACAGATTGTCGTTCGCCGGATTGAAACCGTAGTGCCAACCGCGAATGCTCGCCGGATAGCCGTAAAGGCTGTTGGTCGCGAAATTAAAATTCACCGTCCACTGCGGCACGTCGCCTGTGCCCGGCTGCCAGCCGATTTCCTGGTGGCTGAAATTATTGTTCCACGCAAAATAGGGCGGAAACAGGTTGAACTCTTTAGCGTGATGTTGCTTTTGCGTCGCAGCGGATGCAGCCGCTTCACCTTTATCTTCTTCCGCTGGCAATTTGCCCGTCAGCACGCGAAATATTTCCGCCGCCATCAGCTTTGTGCCTTCGTCGTTCGGGTGGACGGTGTCGGGAAACAACTCTGCCCTGCCCGCCAGCGCCGCATGCAAATCAATCACCGTCACGCCGGTTTCATCGGCCACGGTGCGGATCAGTGGAGTCATCTCCTCGCGAATCGTTCTTTCATTGATGCCCCAGCGGCCCGGAAAATCCGGCGTCGGGTAGCAGATGAAAATTTTCGCCGCCGGATTGGCCTGGCGAAATGCGGTGATCAGTTCCTTGTAATCGCTGATGAAATCGCCTTTGTGCTGCCAGTTGTTCACGGCATTGGTCGCGTCGAGGCTGCCGTCATTCGGATGCTTGCTGTCATTCGCACCGAAATCAATCACCACGATGTCCGCCTTGAAATCCAGCGCGTTGGTGTAGGCTGGGCGCGCGATGTAGGGATAATCGCCGTGACGCAGCACCGTCGTGGAACTCACGCCGAAGTTGCGCACTTCGTAATTCGTCCCCAGCCATTGCCTCAGCCGCACCGGATACGTCTGATGCAAGCCCGAGCCAAACGTGATGCTGTCGCCCACGCACGCCACCCGCACCGGCTCGGCGGCGGCGATATGCGCGGCGAACAAAATTGCCGCCATGCTGGCCGGCTTGAAAACGGAGCGAATGAATGAATTCATAAATGACGTGTTTCTGTTTTGTCGGCAAAATAAAATCGTCGCGCAACCGGAGGCCGCGCGACGAATTGCTATCATAATTTCAAGGCGGCATTTTTCGCCGCTCACGTTTCCTAGCCTTCCAGCACCGCCACCACGCGGATGGGTTCGGACTGGGGAGCGCACGCTGGTAGGATATTGCCGGTGATTTCCTTGCCGTCCACCACCAACTTCTTAACGCCACGCTGCTGGCCGTTCGGATTCTTCACCTCGATGAGGTAGGTGTTGCCGCGGAATTTGCGCGTGACGGTGAAACCTTTCCACTTCGCCGGAATCACCGGATCCACCACCAAGCCGTCGAAGCCGGTGCGGATGCCGAGAATCCACTGCGTGATGGTGAAGTAATTCCACGCCGCCGTGCCGGTGAGCCACGAGTTCTTGGCCTCGCCGTGCGTCGGCGCGTCCTTGCCGGCGATCATCTGCGCATAAACATACGGCTCGCAGCGGTGCAAATCACCGATGTTTTCGCGCGCCGACGGATTGATGCGGGTGTAATAATCGAATGCGCGGTTGCCGTTGCCGACCATCGTTTCGGCGATGATGATCCACGGATTGTTGTGGCAGAAAATGCCGGCGTTTTCCTTGTAGCCGGGCGGATA
>CAYUGC010000189.1:0-7069 GCA_964444085.1 uncultured Bifidobacteriaceae bacterium
TCGCGCGCCAAGTCGGAATTCCTCGCGACGATGAGCCATGAGATTCGCACGCCAATGAACGGCGTCATCGCGATGTCCGGCCTGCTGATGGAAACATCGTTGACGCCCGACCAGCGCAGTTATCTGGAGACGATCCACAACAGCAGCGAGTCGCTGCTGAAGATCATCAACGACATCCTGGATTTTTCCAAGATCGAGGCCGGCAAGATGGAATTGGAGCGGCGCGCGTTTGACCTGCGCGGCTGCCTTGAGGAATCGCTGGATCTGCTTGCGACGCGCGCGCACGACCGGAAGCTGGACCTGGCCTACGAGGTGGCGGACGCGATCCCGGCGCAGCTCGAGGGCGACGAACAGCGGCTGCGGCAGGTGCTGGTGAACCTGCTGGGCAACGCGCTGAAATTCACCGAGAGCGGTGGTGTGACCGTCAGCGTGCAAAAACTATCGCCCCCGGCCAACGAGGCGGACGAGCAGGCGTTGCGGCTGCATTTCGCCGTGCGCGACACGGGCATCGGCATCCAGCCCGACCGGCTGGCGCGGCTGTTCCGGCCCTTTTCGCAGGCGGACGTTTCCACGGCGCGCAAATACGGCGGCACCGGCCTCGGTCTGGTCATCAGCCGGCGGCTGGTGGAATTGATGGGCGGCAAAATGTGGGCGGAAAGCGTGCCGGGCGAAGGCTCGACCTTTCACTTCACGGTCAACCTCCGCGTGCCGGGCGGTTCCACGCCGCCGCCGCACGCGAAACGGCAGGCGCAACTGGCCGAGCTGAAAATTTTAATTTTGGAAGGCAGCGCCACGGTGAGAAACCTGCTGTTCGAGCAATGCCGGCGCTGGGGCATGCAGCCGCAGGCGGTGGAAAACTCCGCGCAGGCGCTGGAGATGTTCCGCAAGGGCATGACGTTCGACGTGGCGCTGGTGGACGCGGTGCTGCCGGGCATGGGCGGCGCGGCGGTGGCGGCGGAAATCCAAAAAATCCCGGCGGCAACGATGATGCCGGTGGTGTTCCTGACGGCGCTCGGCCAAAAAAACGGCGGCGCGGAATCGCGCGTGGTGTTCGCGCACACGGTGAGCAAGCCGATCAAGCCGGCGCAGCTTTGCACGATCATCCAGCGCGCGATTTTAAGCCCGCGCATTCCGTCCGGCCAGGCCGCGCCGGAAAAAACCGAGGCTCCGCTGGCGACGCGGCTGCCGGTGCGGATTCTGGTGGTGGATGACAACGAGATTAACCAGAAGGTCGCCGTGCGGATTTTGCAGCAGTTCGGTTACCAGGCGCAGGTTGCCGGCAACGGGCGCGAGGCGCTATCGGCCATGGAGCACGATCCGTTTGACTTTGTCCTGATGGACGTGATGATGCCGGAACTCGACGGCCTGGAGGCCACGCGCATCATCCGCCGGCGGCAGATGACCGGCGAACATGAGAATTTCCGTTCGCGCATCATCGTCGTGGCCATGACGGCGCACGCGATGCAGGGCGACCGCGAGAAGTGCATCGGTGCCGGCATGGATGACTATTTGTCCAAGCCGGTCCGTCCGAAGGATGTCCGCGACATGATTGAAAAATGGGCCGGCAAGGTGGCCGTGGATGCCAACCGCCCGCCGCCCGCCGCCGCCGCTCCCGCCGCCGCCGCCGATGCGCCGGTGGACCTGGCGCGGATGAACGACCTGACCGACGGCAACCTCGACAATTTGTGCGAGCTGGTGGAAATGTATTTTGTGCAGACGCAGAAACAGTTCGGCCAGTTGCGCGACGCCATCCGCGCCGGTCAGGCCGACCCGGTGCGGCGCGTGGCGCACAGTTGCGCCGGCGCGAGCGCGACGATGGGCATGACGCACCTCGTGCCGATTCTGCGCCAGTTGGAAAAACTCGGCGCATCGGGAACATTGACCGGCGCGGAGCCGATTTGCGAAACTGCCGCCGGCGAATTCGAGCGCATCCGGGAATTTCTGAAGACGCAGCCCGGACTCGCGCGCGTCATCGCCAAAGCCAGCACCGCATGAAAAAGATTTTAATCATCGAGGACGACCAGATTGTCGCCAACGTCTATCGCAACAAGCTGGCGGTGGAGGGCTACCAGGCCGAGGTCGCGTTCGACGGCGAAACGGGGCTGAAGGTGATGCGGACGTTCCAGCCGCAGCTCATCATCGTGGACCTGATGCTGCCGACGATTTCCGGCGTGGACGTCATCAAGGAAATCCGCAACGAGCCGGATTTCGCCAAGACGCCGATCATTGTTTTTTCCAACACCTACCTGACGAATCTCATTCAGGACGCCTGGCGCGCCGGCGCGAACAAATGCCTGTCCAAGGCGAATTGCTCGCCGAAGGATTTCATTGACGTGGTGCGCCACACCATCGGCGACAGCGGCGCGATTGCGTCGGCCAATCCGGCGGCGGGCGATTTTGCCCCGGCCAAGCCGGCCAACCTCGCGGGCGAAAATGACGCCGAGTTCCAGGCCGACCTGCGCAAGACCTTCATTGACAGCCTGCCAGCCACGCTCTACTCGCTGCGCACCGGTTTGCAGGGGCTGATCAAATCGGAAAACGAAATGACCCGGCTGCGGCACGTCTATGATTTGTATCGGCGCGTCCACGCGCTGAACGGCAACGCCGGCCTCGCGGGCCTGGTGCAGATCGCGCACATGGCCGCCGCGTTCGAGGCGCTGCTCAAGGAGATTTACGAGAAGCCGAAAAACATCAACTCGTCCACCATCCGCACCATCGCCTCGGCGGTGGATTTTCTGGGGATGCTGTTCGAGCGGTCGCCGCTGTTCGAGCGGCAGGAGATTCCCGTCTCGAAAATTCTCGTCGTGGATGACGAGGTGATTTCCCGCCGCGCCATCGTCTATGCGCTGGAAAAGGCGAAGTTGAAATCCGTCAACGTCGAGGAGCCGGAACAGGCCCTGCAATTGCTGGCGGAAAATGATTTCGACCTGATTTTTCTCGACGTGGACATGCCCGGCATGACCGGCTACGAGCTGTGCGCCAAGCTGCGCGCCATGCCGCACCTGAAGAAGACGCCGGTAGTGTTCGTCACCAGCCTCAACGACTTTGACAACCGCACCAGCTCCACGATGGCCGGCGGCAACGACTTCATCGCCAAGCCGTTTTTGTTCATCGAGCTGACCGTGAAGGCGCTCATCTACGTCATGCGTGCGCGGCTTCAGGCGAGCCGTCCGCCTAGTGCCTGAAGCGTCATGCTGCACGGACAGTTCATTCCCGCCGCCGAAAAAGATTCGCGCCGTCTTTTCGTCATGCTGCACGGCCTCGGCGATTCGCCCGCCGGCTGGAACTGGCTGCCCGGCGCACTCGATTTGCCGTGGCTGAATTATCTGCTTGTCCGCGCGCCGGACGAATATTTCGGCGGCTATTCGTGGTTCGATTATCCGCACGACATCGCGCCCGGCATCCACCGCAGCCGCAAACTGCTTTTCGAATTGCTCGATGATTTGCGTGCAAAAAACTTTCCCGCCGACCAGATCACGCTCGGCGGTTTTTCGCAAGGCTGCCTCATGTCGCTGGAAACCGGCCTGCGTTATCCGCACCGGCTCGCCGGCATCGTCGGCATCAGCGGCTGGGTTTTTGAAATTGAAAATTTGCTGCGCGACCTCACGCCCGTCGCCCAATCGCAACGGCTTTTCCTCAGCCACGGCCATTATGATCCGCTGCTGCCGTTCGCCGAGGTGCGCGAACAGGCGAAAAAACTTCAGTCCGCCGGCCTCAATGTCACCTGGCGCGAATACCCCAAGGAACACACCGTCCACGGCACCGAGGAAATCAGCGACATCCGTGCGTTTGTCCAAGCCAGCTACGAATGAACCGGTAGGGCGAGTAGCCTCGCGAGCCGTGCGATTACACTTTCAAAGTCCGGTTCGCGCCGGGCATCCAGATTTGCTCGGCCGTCGGTGCCGTCGGTTCCTGCCAGGCTTTTTCCACGGCTTCGCGCATCCGGGCAAACCACCATTTCGCCCGCGCCATGCGTATTTCACGCTGGCGGCTGAAGATGCGGCGCTGCGTTCCGGTGAATCCAAGTTCGAGCTGGCTGGTTGTCGTCATAATTTGTCTTTCTTTTGACGCCGTTCTCGCCCTGTCACTAGGACATCGGCTATCCAAGCTGAAAATTAATCGAAAAAATGGTGGGAAGAAAAAACAGCCCTCCGCCTCGCAACGGATTTTTCCCAGCCACGGACACGACGACCCGCTGCCGCCCTCCGCCGAGGTGCGCGAACCGGCGCAGCAGCACAAGGCCACCGGCTACCAATGAATCGGCGGGGCGAGCGTTCTTGCGAGTCGTGCGTTACACCTTCAATTGCCGGTTCGCGCCGGGCATCCAGATTTGTTCCGCATGCGCCGGCGCTTCGTTCTGCCAGTCCATCGCGCTTTCCACCGCCGCGCGCATTTTGGCGAACCACCATTGCGCCCGTGCCGCGCGCTGCTCGCGCCGCCGGCCAAAGATGCGGGTCTGGGTGCCGTTGAATCCGAGTTCGAGTTGCTGGTTGGTGGTCATAATTTTGTTTCAATTACGACACCAGCCTGGCAGGGAGGGTTGGACATTGGCTGTCCAACCCTTGAAAAAGTTGAAAATATTTTTTTGCGGGAAAAACGGGGCAAAACGGCGCTGTTACCGCGCGCCGATTTGAGTTTTCCACGCCGTGACCGCCGATTTGATTTCCGCCGCGCAGTTTGTCTTTGGTTTCACGAAGCGGGGCGTGAACCACGGAAAGCTGCCGGTCAAATCGTGCGTCACCAAAATCTGTCCATCGCAGTCCGGCCCGCTGCCGATGCCGATGGTCGGCACCGAAATCTGCGCGGTGATTTCCTTCGCCACCGGCGGCGTGACCAATTCCAGCACCACCGCAAACGCGCCTACATCGCTCAAAGCCTTGGCATCATTGATCAATTTCTGATGCTCCGCTTCCTGCTTGCCTTTGATGTGATAGCCCCCTTCTTCCAAAACGTGCTGCGGCAACATTCCCAGATGACCGCAAAACGGAATGCCCGCCGCGAGGATGGCGCGCACTTGCGGCAAAATTTCCGCGCCGCCTTCCGCTTTCACAAATTCCGCGCCGGCGGCGGAAAGACGTTTGGCATTGGCCACCGCATCTTCCACCGTCTCGTAACTCTTGAACGGCAGATCGCCGCCGAGCAGCGCATTTGGCTTCGCGCGGGCGGCGGCGCGGACGTGATGCTCCATTTCCGCCATCGTGACGTGCGTGGTGTCGGGATAACCCAGCACCACCATGCCCACGGAATCGCCGACGAGCAGCAGGGGAACGCCCGCCTCATCGAGCAGTTTTGCCATCGGGAAATCATACGCCGTGAGCGCGGCGATTTTCTCGCCGCGGCTTTTCATCGCGCGGATGGTTTCGACGGTGATTTTGTTTGAATTCATTTTGGAACCACGGATGGACACGGATTAACCCGGATAAAAACCGTCAGGCAACGCAAACGCGCCAGCGTCTTGGACTGTGGCGGCCCTCTGCCGCTTTGGTATCGCAGGCTCGGCGCGTAAAAGCGGCAGAGGGCTGCCGCAGTCCAAAACCTTGCGGAGAATCAAGCTGCTTTTGTTGTTATCTGTGTCCATCTCTGTTTTGTTTATCTGTGGCTAAAACTATTCACCAACTCCTTCGGCGTGGTGACCGCCGTGCCGACCTTGCCGACGACGATGCCGGCGGCGTGGTTGGACAAAATCGCCGCTTCAATTGGCGCCGCACCGGCCGCCACCGCCAGCGTGAAACTGGCAATGACCGTGTCGCCCGCGCCGGAAACGTCGAACACCTCCTGTGCCACCGTGGGAATGTGAAACGGCTTCTGTCCGCGCTGGCACAGCAGCATGCCGAGTTCGCCGAGCGTGATGAGCAGCAGCGCCGGATTCAATTCCTTCAGCAAACGCTCTGCAACCAACATCAGATTTTTGTCCGCGAATGGATTGGCATTCTTCGTGTCATCGGGCAGGTCGGCCAGCTCAAACGCTTCTTTGCGGTTTGGCGTGATAAGCGAAAGGTTGCTTAAATTCAGATGATGCACCGGCTTCGGGTCGAGGCTCAACCACACGCCGCGCGCGTGGCAGAGCGACTTGATTTCGTTCAGCAGCGGCTGCGTGACGACGCCTTTGCCGTAGTCGCCGATGATGACGGCGTCGGCCTGGGAAATTTTCTTTTTGAATTCCGCGAGCAGCATTGCGGTCGTCTTGGCATCGAGCGCGCTGCGCGTCTCGCGGTCAATGCGCACGACTTGCTGCTGGTGCGCCACGATGCGCGTCTTGATGCTCGTATGCCGCGCGGAATTTTTAACGAGGCCAGCGCAGCCGATGTTTTGTTCACCAAGCAGTTTCAGCAGCTTGCGTGCGGCATCGTCATTGCCAATTGCGCCGAAAAGCTCGGCGGGGGTTTGCAGCGAAACCAGGTTGCGCGCGACGTTGGCCGCGCCGCCGGGCATGAAGCTTTCGCGCTGGAAATCCACCACCGGCACCGGCGCCTCCGGCGAAATGCGGGACACGCCGCCCCAGATGAACTGGTCGAGCATCACGTCGCCGACGACGAGGACGCGGGTCTTTTGCGCGGCGGCCAAAATCTGCCGGGCGCGCGCAGCGGAAAGTTTGTTTGCACTCATATTTTTAACCACGGATTAACACGGATGGACACAGATGCCGGATGCTGGTGGGGCGAGACTCCCGGCGAGCCGCCCTTTGCAACCAGCCAAAATGGCTCGCGAGGACGCTCGCCCCAGCAGCCAAAGCCTTCACCCCAATTCGGCATTCGTGTTTATCTGTGTCCATCTGTGGTTGAATTTTAGTTTAGAAACGCCGTCAGGGGACTTGTCGCGCTGGCCGTTTCGCTGGGCGCGCCGAGACCGATCTCAAACGCGCTGCGACCGGCTTCCACGGCCTGCTTGAATGCGATGCCCATGCGGTTCGGGTCGTTCGCCACGGCGATGGCGGTGTTCACCAGCACGGCGTCCGCGCCCAGTTCCATCGCTTCCGCCGCATGACTCGGTGCGCCGATGCCCGCATCTACGACCACCGGCACGGTGGCTTGTTCGATGATGATGCGGATCTGGTCGCGCGTCTGGATGC
>CAYUGC010000190.1:0-7054 GCA_964444085.1 uncultured Bifidobacteriaceae bacterium
CCTGAGGACGGTGAGCCTGAGGACGGTGAGCCTGAGGACGGTGAGCCTGAGGACGGTGAGCCTGAGGACGAGGATGAGTTCACCGGGACCAGAAAAACAAAAACAGCACGACGAGGAGCAGGGCGGTGAGCCACCAGACCCAATGCACGCCGCGCGGTTTCGGGCTGCGGGTGTCAAACTCCTCAGCTACAAACCGTTCATAGTCAAAGCTTTCGTCGGGAATCCCCAGCCGGTCCGCCGACGCGGAATCCGACCATCCGGTCTTTTCATCCGCGCCGCATTCGGGGCAGGCCTTCGCCTTGCGCGGCACGATGGCACCGCAGTTTGGGCAGGTTTCGGGACACATTTTGGAAAGCGCGGATTGCGGAATTCGGAGTGCGGATTGGCGGCGTGCGTCTTAATTCCGCAATCCTCATTCCACATTGAATTCACCCGCCCACGCCGGCGTATTCCTCATCGGTGCGCAGGTCGAGGCCCATGAGGACGTAATCGTGCGTGATGGCCTGCATATCCTTGACATAATCGTCGAGGCGGATGAGTTGGTTGAAACCGAGCATCGCAAACATCTTCATCGCCGCCTCCTGTTCCGCGATGAAGGCCGCCTCCACGCGTTCGAGGCTCGCGCGGCGGGCGATGTCGAGCGTCTCGTTGACGAGCGTGGTCGCCAGGCCGAGGCCGCGAAAATCCGGATGCACCAGCACGCTTACGCGGCCGATGTGGCGTTTCCAGCCGCCGAGCCGCTGGTGCAGCGTGGCCACGCCGACAATTCTGCCGTCCAGCACGCCGAGCAGCGGCAGGTTGCGGCCCACGTCAATGTTCCGGCACCAGTCGCGGATGACCTTGATGTCCTGCACGCGGTGCTTGATGAACATCCGTTCGCGCTCCGGGATGTCGAGGAAGAGCTGGTGAAATTCCTTTTCGTCCTCGGCTTTGAGCGGGCGCAAGGTGGCCTTCTTGCCGTTCTTAAGCTTGATGTGCTTGGGAAATTTCTGCAGTTCGAGTTCGATGCTGAATGACATAATAATCCTTTCTCCTGCGCGCACTCTGCGCGTCCGGGGAAATTTCCGCAACAAAATATTTCAGCCGAACGCCGATTCGCCCGCAATGCCCGTCGCCGGGCGCAACGGGTTCAATTTCACCTCCGCCGGGTCCAGGCTCCAGCGCGCGGCGAGCTGCGGGACTTTTTCAAAATTATTCTCCGCGTCCAGGATCGTCGCCGCGTGTTCGCCGTAAGCGAACAGCCGCACGCCGGTCTGGATTTCCGGCACCGTCTCCGTGCCCTGGTTCCAGACCGTTTCGCCCGCCCAGGCGTAGGCGCGCGTCACGCAGCCGTCGTCCAGCCGCGCCCACGCGTGGTGATGCAGCAGCCGGCTCGCGTAGAAATACTGCACATGGCCGAGCTGCTTGCTCATTTCGGTGAGGAAAATAAACGTTGCGTCCACGTCGTCCGTGGGATTCGGCAGGCCCATGCCGGTGATGATGACCCAGCCGCTGACGCTGGGGCTGATGAAAAATTCGTGCCCGCCCGCCAATCCTTCCGCCCATGAACACGGCGCGGCGTGTTCCATGCCCAGCGCCATTTTCGCCGCCTCCGGCGAAGCCGCCCGCACCGCCATCCAGCAGCAGGGCCGGCGCACCGGCACGGACTGAAAAATAAATTCCCGCGCCGGGGCCGCCGCCGGAGCCAGCCGTTGCCGGCGATGCACCGCAAGCATCCAGCCGAGAATCATGAAGCCGATGCCCAGCGCCAAACCTTGCATGGCGAGCAGCATCAATGGAATGATATCCGTCTGATCCACGCCGGAAATTTAAACCCGGAGCGCGCCAATTCAAATTATTTTTCGCCGCAACTTTCCGCCAGCCACGCCAAATATTTGCGGTTGCCGGCGGCCAGCGGCAACGCCACAAATTCCGGTGTGTCGTAGGGATGCCGGACAAGGACGAGTTTTTCCAGCGCGGCCAGTTGTTTTTTTGTCGTTTTGAAAAGGATCAGCACTTCCGCGCCCGACTCGATCTTCCCCTGCCAGCGGTAATGCGACTCGATTTTGGGAACAAGACTGGCGCAGGCGACGAGCCGGGCGGCGAGCGCGGCGCGGGCCAGCGCGCGGGCCGTTTTCAAGTCCGGCGCAGTGACAAGGACAAGGCGGAATGAGGCGGCGGTTGTCATTTTGTCGGCGGGAAATGTTTGCCGCCTGTCTCCAAATTAAGCAACGTGGTCATCTGGCGTCCTCGTCTTTGTCCAACCTGCGGCGGGCAATCAATGGACTAAATGGCGAGTTCGGCGAAACAACAAACTCTCGGACGCCACCCTCATTCGGGCCAACCAACTCAACCTTCACCAAAGAAACATCGTCTCGTTTGTGGTCGATAAAATACCCGGCCGCCGCTTCCTTCGACTCGGCCGGTAACTCGTCATAATACATCCTTCCGTCGTGCTTCCAATGCATCCCAAAAATATAATTTTGCCACATAAGCGTGGAAGATGCCTAACCGACAATGGATGGCGACTGAGTTGACCTATCCTGTTTCATGAATTCGAGTTTGCGCCGGCGGCAAATCTTTGTCGAATCTCTTTTCAAGCCAGCAATCAGGCGTTTTACTTCAGGTCAAGCGCGTCAGTGTGTCTTCCGCCGATTCGCCCGGCTGCAATTCAAGCCACGCACAATTGCCATGCCGGCGGAACCATGTCAGTTGCCGCTTGGCAAACTGGCGCGTGCGGCTTTTCACCAGGTCAATCGTCGCCGCCAAATTGCGTTCGCCGCGCAGATGCTCGACCACCTGCCGGTAGCCGATGGCCTGCATCGCAAAAATGTTTTCCGCCAGGCCGCGTTTCAAAAGCTCACGGGTTTCGTCCACGATTCCAAGCCGGAACATCTCGTCCACGCGGCCATTGATGCGCCGGTGCAAGTCCTCCGCCGGTCGCGTGAAGCAGAGGATGGGCGAGGATGTCGGATGGAGGACAGATGATGGCTGGACGCGCGGTTTGCCATCTTCCATCTTCAATTCTCCATCCTCGTTTGGGGAAGATGGTTTCCACGCTGCCCGCTGCTCGGAAAACTTTTTGCCCGTCAGCCGGATGACCGCCACGGCGCGGATGACGCGGCGCGGATTTTGCCGGTCAATTGTCTCGTAGGCCACCGGGTCGCGTTCGCGCAATTCCGCCAGCAATTTTTCCAGCGGCGTGGCGGCCAGTTCGGCGCGGAGCTTTTCATCGGACGGCGGTGCTTCGCCGAGGCCGTCGAGAAACGCCTTGAAATAAAGCCCGGTGCCGCCGCAAAAAATCGGGGTGTGTGCGCGCGACTGGATTTCTTCAACCGCCTGCTGCGCGCGCCGGATGAATTGCGCGGCATCGAAAGCTTCGGTCAATTCACAAACGTCGAGCAGGTGATGCGGCACGCGCTGCCGTTCCTCCACCGTCGGCTTGGCGGTGCCGATGTCGAGGCCACGATACACCTGCATCGAATCCACGGTGATGAGCTCGCCGCCAATTTTCTCCGCGAGCGCCAGCGCAATGGCAGATTTGCCCACGGCCGTCGGCCCGGCGAGGAAAACTGGGCGAGACTGGAAGGCGGAGGATGGAGGATGGAGAGCAGGAATGTTTGCCATCTTCCATCCTCTATTTTCCATCCTCGCTTTTGCGCGCCATGCGTGAGCGCCAGAACCACAAGACAATTCCCACAATGAAAATAGGCGCGCTGACGAGCTGCGCGGAGGTGAACAGGCCGGCGTAGATGTGATCCGCCGGATAGTCGCCCCGGAAAAATTCCACGGTGGTGCGGGACAGGGCGTAGCCGACGAAATAAAGCGCCAAAATTTGTCCGTCGAATTTCCGGCGACGAAACAGCCAGGCGAGCGCGAGATACAGAAGGAAATTCAGAAGTGCGTCGTAGATTTCCGTCGGATGCACGCCCGCGCCGTGGGTTTCGTGGTCGGCGGGAAAGTGGATGGCCCATGGCAGATCGCAGGCGCGGCCGTAGCAGCAGCCATTGAGCAAGCAGCCGATGCGTCCGAAAACACTGCCGAGCGCGATGCTCGGCGCAAGAATGTCGGCAATTTTCCAGATTGGCAGTTTTTTCCACGCGAGATAGCCGAAACCCGTGACCGCCGCGCCGATGAGGCCGCCGTAAAAGACCAGTCCGCCATGCTGGATCATGAAGACTTCGGAGAACGGGCCGCCGGCAAATTCCTGTTTCCAGTAAGTCGTCACATACACGAAGCGCGCGCCGATGATGCTGCCGGCCATCAGCCACATCGTCACGTCGGCGATGATTTCGCCGTGGACATTCGCCAGCCGGGCGCGGCGCGTGGCCGTCCACAAGCCGGCGAGAAATGCCAGCGCCATCATCACGCCATACCAGCGGACGGGCATTGAACCGAGATAAAAGGCAATCGGATGCACGCGGAAAGTTAATCAGAAGCGGCGGCGGGGGAAATCACGAAACGCGCGGCGGCGGAAATCAATTCAGGTTCGTCGCCACGGTTGGGCGCGGAATTTTCCCCGGCACGTGCGGCATCAGGTTTGCCGGCAGCGGTGGCCAGGCCGGGATGCGCGCCACGAGGTCGCGCCAGACCTGCCGTTCCTTCGGCGACATCTGCGCCCATTTCTCGGCGTTCTTCAAAAACTCCGCGCGCTCGTCCGCGCCCATGCCGGCGAACTTGGCGTAGTTGCGCAGGCAGAGTTCGCGCTGCGGCGGCGTCAGGCGGCCGAACGATTGCAGCGTTTTTTCCATCGCGGCGCGTTCCGCCTTGGACAACATGTTCAGCGTCTGCTGCTTTTCCTCCGGCGTGAGTTCGAAAAACTGGTTGAACTGGCCGGCAATTTTCTGTTGCTCTAGGCTGGCCGGCGGCGCGTTCGTCGGCTCGACGTGGGCGAGGTAACGCAGCGCCTTGTCGTTCGTGAGAAATTCCTGCTGCGTCGCCGGCGGCAGCGCGTCCCATTGCGTCAGCCGCGACTGGATCAAACCCCGCAAATCCTCCGGCATCAGCGCCAGCCGCGCCGCGCGCTGCGGCGGTGTCAGCGACAGCAACGGCGTGAGATACCAGCGCAATTCCGTCGCGCGCAGCCGCAACTCGCGTTCGTCCGGGCCGAGCACCTGGTATTCGCGCACCTTGGCGAGGATTTTCGCGCGGGCTTCCGGCGTGCGGTTGGTGAGGGAATTGTTCCGCTCGGCGGGCGTCATCACGAGCAGTTGCCGGAAAAAATTAACCGGCGACGGCAGCGTCGGCACCGGTGGAACCAGGTTGGTGGCGGTGGAAAATCTTTTGGGCGGAACCGGCGCAGGTGTCTGGGCCGCCACTGTGAAAACCGCGCCGGCTGCGGCCAAACAAAATATCGCCTGGCGCATCCGGCTCATTGCAGGGCGGCGAGCAGTTCGTTGTCCGCGTGGCCGGACTGGCTCATGCGCTGGATGGCGTCCAGATTTTCCAGCGCGTCCACGCCGGGCGACGGCGCACGCGCGGCCAGCACCAGATTTTTCGCCAGCGCCGTCCGCTGGGCGTGGATTTCGTAGCGCTGCAAACTGATGCCGGCAAAAATCAAGACGGCGGCGACGACAGCCACGCGCGGCCAGAGCAGACGCCAGTTCAACGCCCAAATGTGAGGACGTGCCGGTTGCGTTTCCGCGCGTTCGACTTTGGCCAGCACGCGGGCGGTGAAATTGGACGGCACCGGCGCGTCGAGGATTTGGGCGAGCGCCTGCGTCAGCCGCGCCTCCAGTTTCAGCCCCGGCTGCGCCCGCAAGGCGTCACGCTCGGCCCCGGAAAGTTTCCGGTGCCACAACGCTTCGTTCGGCTTGGTAGGCTTGTTTTCCATCGCTTTTCATTGAAAACCGGCAGGGGAACAAAGTTGCAAATATTTTTGCGGCAATCATGCAAAAGGTGGCTTACCAAAAAATGCCCCGCCAATGCCAAAATCCGCAAAGCCGCTATCCCTCCCCGGTGTTTTATGCTATGCCTATGCCGCAACCGATGAATTTGACCGCCGCCCCCGCCACCGCCCGCGAACGCTTCAACCGCGCCGCGCGCTGCCAGGCCGTTGACCGCCCGCCGCTGTGGCTCATGCGCCAGGCCGGCCGCGCGCTGCCGGAATATCGCCAGCTCAAGGAGAAATACACGTTCGTCCAGCTTTGCCAGAATCCCGAGCTCGCCGTCGAGGTGACGCTTCAGCCAGTGCGACGGTTTGGCTTCGACGCCGCGATTTTATTCAGCGACATCCTCGTCATTCCCGAGGCGATGGGGCAGACGTATCATTTCAAGGAAACTGGCGGCGTGCAGATGGATTTCGCCGTCACCAGCAAGGCTGATATAGAAAAACTCTCGGTGGAACACGTCGTGGAGCGGTTGAATTACGTCGAGCAGGCGCTGAAAACGTTGCGTAAGGAACTCGGCGATAAAACAGCGCTGCTCGGCTTCACCGGCTCGCCGTGGACGCTGGCGACGTTCATGATGGAAGGTGCCAGCGTGCCGAAATACAGCCGCGCGCTGCAACTCTTCCGCGAGGACAAAAAGACGTTTTTCGGCCTGCTGGAAAAACTCACCGCCGCCGTCACCGCGTATTTGCAGATGCAGATCGCCACCGGCATTGACGCGCTGCAAATCTTTGACAGCCACGGCGGCCATCTCGCACCGACGGAATTTCAGGAAGCGTCCGGCCGCTGGACAAACGAAATCATCGCCAACCTCGGCGGCAAAGTTCCCGTCATCAATTTCTCGCTCGGCACACACGGCAACTGGCTGGATTTGATCGCCAGCGGCGCGAATGTACTCGGCATCGACTGGCAGACGGATTTGGCCGAGGCGCGGAAAATCATCCCGGCGCACATCGCCATGCAGGGAAACCTTTCCCCGGTGCTCATCGCTGAAGCCACGCCGGAAGTGGTTGCGGCGGAGACGAAGAAGGTTCTCGAAGCCATGCGCGGCCGGCCCGGTCATATTTTCAACCTCGGCCACGGTTTGACGCCGGGCGCCAAACTGGAAAATATCGCCGCCTTGGTGGACACTGTAAAAGCTTTCAAATGAAAACGCTGAACGTAGATCTGGATTTGGTGCGCAAATA
>CAYUGC010000191.1:0-6989 GCA_964444085.1 uncultured Bifidobacteriaceae bacterium
TGGTTTATTATCCGCTCACGACGCTCATCGAGGGCGGCATCCGTGAGCTGTGCCTGATTTCCACGCCGCACGATCTGCCGCGCTTCAAGCAACTCCTCGGCGACGGCAGCCGTTTCGGCGTGACGATTGATTATCGCGAGCAGGAAAAACCGGCGGGCATCGCGCAGGCGTTCCTCATCGCGGAAAGTTTCATCGGCCAGGATGCCGTGACGCTCATTCTCGGTGACAACGTTTTCTACGGCGGCGACACGTTCCAACGCGCGTTCAGCGAATTCAAATCCGGCGCGACGATTTTTGGTTATCATGTCAACGACCCCGAACGTTACGGCGTGGTGGAGTTTGACCCCACCGGCAAGGCGGTTTCCATCGAGGAAAAGCCGAAGTCGCCCAAGAGCAATTACGCCGTGCCCGGCCTTTACATCTACGACAACGAAGTCGTCAACATCACCAAAAACCTGAAGCCGTCCGCGCGCGGCGAGTTGGAGATCACGGCGGTGAACGTGGAGTATCTGCGGCGCGGCACCTTGCGCGTGCAGCGGCTGAACCGCGGTTTCGCGTGGCTGGACGCCGGCACCAGCAGCAGCCTGCACGAGGCGAGCGCCTATGTGCAGACCATCGAGAAGCGCGCGGGCATCAAGATCGGTTGCCCCGAAGAGGCGGCGTTCCGCAGCGGCATCGTCTCGCTCGCGCAGCTTGAGGCCATTGTTGGCACCATGCCGAACTGCGAGTATCGCGAATATCTGGCCACCGAAGTTGTGGCGGAGGCGAAACGGTTGCTCTAATAATTTATGATTCTACTTCTCGGAGCCACCGGTTACATCGGCGAGGCGTTTACCAAGGAATTGCAACGCCGCCAACAGGAATTCATTCCGCTGTCGCGCAAACAGGTGGATTATACGCGGTTTGATTTGCTGCTGGAATTTCTCCGCGCAAAGAAACCGGCGTTCGTGGTCAACGCCGCCGGCTACACCGGCAAGCCGAACGTGGATGCGTGCGAATTGGACAAGGCCGGCACATTGCTCGGCAACGCGCTGCTGCCGCAAACCATCGCCCACGCTTGCGCGACGGCGGGCGTGCCGTGGGGACACGTTTCGTCCGGCTGCATCTTTGCTGGCGCGAAGATTTCAGAGGGCGGCAAGGTGCGCGTGGAAAAAGACATGACGCAGCCCGCCCTGCACGCGCTGGTGGAAAAGAAATCACCGTCTGTGCTTGGCTTTGATGAGAATGACACGCCGAATTTTTCCTTCCGCGACCAGCCGTGCAGCTTTTACAGCGGCACCAAGGCGCTGGGCGAGGAGGCGCTGGCGGGCATCGGCCAGAGTTATGTCTGGCGGCTGCGCATTCCGTTCGATGAGTTTGACAACAATCGGAATTACTTGAGCAAGGTGCAGCGCTACGCGAAGGTTTATGACAACGTGAATTCCATCTCGCACCGCGCCGACTTCGTCAGCGCCTGTCTCGACACTTGGAGGCTCCGCGCGCCGTTTGGCATCTACAACGTCACGAATCCCGGCTACGTCACCACGCGGCACGTCGTGGAGCAGATCGAAAAGTTTCTCAAGCCGGCGCGGAAGTTCGAGTATTGGTCGAACGATGCGGAGTTTTATCAGGTCGCCGCCAAAACTCCGCGCTCCAACTGCGTCATGGATTCGTCCAAGCTGCTGTCCGTTGGCGTGAAAATCCGTGGTGTGGAAGAGGCGCTGGAAGATTCGCTCAAAAACTGGAAGCCGGAATGAGAATTTGCGATATGCGATTTACGATTTACGCTACCTTTTGGAATGCGCAATGTAGTCTCGTGATCGCGTCAATCGTCAATCGTCAATCGTAAATCAAAAATGAATCTACTCATCACCGGCGGCGCGGGCTTTATCGGCTCGAATCTGATCCACCACGTCATTGACGATGCGAAGGTCGCCAAGCTCGTCAACCTCGATTGCCTGACCTACGCCGGTCGTTTGGAAAATCTGACGTCGGTCGCCAAGCATCCTAAATACATTTTCGAGAAGGTGGATTTGCGCGACAAGGCGGCGACGCTAAAAGTCGTCGAGCGGCACGCCATCACGCACGTCATGCACCTCGCGGCAGAATCACATGTGGATCGCTCTATCACCGGGCCGGGCGATTTCATCACGACGAACATTCTCGGCACGTTCAATTTGCTCGAAGCCTGCCGTGGATTTTGGAACGGTAATTTCACCGGTAAGAAATTTCACCATGTCTCCACCGATGAAGTTTATGGCTCGCTCGGAGCCACCGGCCTGTTCACCGAGACCACGCCTTACGCGCCCAATTCGCCGTATTCCTCCAGTAAGGCGTCGTCGGATTTTCTGGTGCGCGCCTATCATCATACCTACGGTTTGCCGACGGTCATTACGAACTGCTCGAACAATTACGGGCCGTTTCAGTTTCCGGAAAAACTCATTCCCGTCGTCATTCAAAGCGTCATCGCGCGCAAGGCGATTCCGGTTTATGGCGACGGTATGAACGTGCGCGACTGGCTTTACGTCCGCGACCACGCGGAGGCGCTGTGGACGGTGCTGGGCAAAGGCAAGCTTGGTGAGACTTACAACATTGGCGGCCACAACGAATGGGCCAACATCCACATCGTCCAGCTCATCTGCGACACAGTGGATGAATTTGCGCCGCAGCTTGGCGGCAATTCGCGCTCGCTCATCACCTATGTCAAGGATCGGCCCGGCCACGACCGTCGCTATGCGATTGACGCGTCGAAGATTCAGCGCGAACTTGGCTGGGTGCCCGCGCACAAGTTTGAGCAGGGCATCCGGGAGACGATTCGCTGGTATCTGGACAACCAGAACTGGGTGCAAGCCGTGCTGAAAAAATGATTCGTTGAACGCCGGGGCCGGTTCTAACATCTAAATGTCATGCCTCGCGCCAAAACCATTCTTCTGCTCGCCGTCCTGCTGCTGGTGGCGGTGATTTCACGCGCGGCGAACTCCATCGTCTGGGACACCAAGCGGGATACTGTCAGCGCGGATGTGCGCGGTGAGGCGCTTTGGCCGTTGCTGGAGGACATCGCGCACCAGACCGGTTGGCATATTTTCGTGGAGCCGGGTTTGAGCCAAAAAGCGGACGCCAAATTTTCCCAGCTAAATTCCGGCGAGGCGCTCAAGAAGCTGCTCGGCAACTTGAACTTCGCCTACGTTCCCAAGACTGACGAGGCGAACCAGCTTTACGTCTTTGCCACCACCCTGCGCGCCGCCACGGTGCGTGTCAGCACTGCCGCGACGAACCGGCCGGCGGTTGCCAAACACGTTGCCAACGAACTCATCGTGAAGGTGAAGCCCGGCACGGACATTGACGCGCTGGCAAAATCGCTGGGCGCGAAAGTTACCGGGCGCAACGACAAGTTGGGCATTTACCGGTTGCAATTTGCCGATGCCGCCGCCACCGACGCTGCGCTGGCGCAGTTGAAAAGCAATTCTGGCGTGGCCGCCGTGGAATATAATTACCTGCTTGATCCGCCGGTTAGCGCGCAGAAGGTCGCCAGTGCGGCGGACAAGCCGGTTTCGCTGAAGTTGAATCCGCCGGGTGATTCCGGCCGCGTCATCGTGGGCTTGGTGGATACGTCCATCCAGTCGCTGGGTTCCGAACTTGATCCGTTTATGCTCAAGCCGGTCAATATCACTGGCGATACCGTGGCGAATGGCAGCGACCCGACGCACGCGACGAGCATGGCTGAAACCATTTTGCGCGCGATGGCCGCGCAGGGCGCTAGCAGTTCCGCTCAGATTTTGCCCGTGGATGTCTATGGCAATAGCCAACTGGCTTCCACTTGGAATGTGGCGCTGGGAGTGCAGGCGGCGGTGGATGGCGGGGCGACCGTGTTAAACTTGAGCCTCGGCGGCACGACGGACAGCGCGATTTTGAGCGATGTCATTGCCCAGGCCGAGGCGAACGGCATCATCGTTTTCGCGGCGGCGGGCAATCAGCCGGTGAACACGCCGACCTATCCGGCGGCGGATTCTGGCGTCATTGCCGTGGCAGCCACGCAGGGCGGACAACTTGCGCCGTATTCGAATTACGGGAGTTTTATTGCGATTGCGCTGCCGGGTGCGAGCGTGGTTTATCTCGGCGGGCAAACTTACATTGTGCAGGGAACGTCACCGGCCACGGCTTACGCCACCGGCATCGCGGCCGGGACTAAAAGTGGCACCAGTCTGACATGGACGCAAATTCTCGGAACGATGCAGCAGAAATTTCCTGTGCCGCAGAAATGATATTGTTTCGGGGGGCGAGTTCCCCGAGTCCCCAATTATGAAAGTATCTAGGGGCTCTCGTCCCTCCGAAAATTAATGCGACAGGCAGCCGAATTTGATGAAGGTGCCGAGAAACACGCCGACCGACGCGAGCAGCAGCCACGGACTGCCCTTGAGCATTTCCAGAATGCCCCAGCTGATGAAGAAGGCGAACAGCGCGAACGTCGCAATGGCCAGCGTAAATTTCATTAGTAGTTAAAATAGCAGCTTTAAGTATTCTTGCAAGTCTCCGGCACCGGTTCAGCCCTGGATGAAATAGCTCAAGTTCTCCAGCTCGATGGCGAGGTTGACGTTGTTCACCATCACGTCCTCCGGCACGGCGAGCACGATTGGCGAGAAATTCAGGATGCCCATCACGCCGGATTCGATCAACTGGTTCGCCACGGTCTGTGCGGCGGCGGCGGGCACGGACAGGATGGCCATCTTCACGCCATGCTCGCGGATGAATTCCGGCATTTCGTCCATGCCCAGCAGCGGCTGCTTCAGCTGTTTGTCGCGCTTCCGTTTGGGCGCGGCATCGAAAGCGGCGATGATCTCAAAGCCTTCCTTCTCGAAGCCGCGATAGGAGAGCAGGGCGAGGCCGAGGTTGCCGACGCCGACGAGGATGACCGGTTGCAGGCTGGACGTGCCCAGTTCGTCGGAAATCTTTACGGAAAGCTCGTTCACGTCGTAGCCCAGCCCGCGCGTGCCGAACGTGCCGAAGTAGGCGAGATCCTTGCGCAACTGCGTCGGCTTGACGCCGGCAGCCTTGGCCAGCGCCTCGCTGGAAACCGTGCCGATCTTGTTCTCCCGCAACCGGGCGAGGCAGCGGAGATAAATCGAGAGCCGGTAAATCGTCTTGCGCGGGATGATGGGGCGGCCGGCTTTCTTCATGGGCGGGAAAATTATGCGACCCGGCCGGCGTCGGCAAGTATTTCAAAATAATTCATCTTCAACATTAACTCGGCAAGCCGGCTGCTAAAGGATATGCCGATGCGCAAAAACATTCCTGCCAACATATTTGAGCGCGGATTGGCAGAATCATTGTTTGCCTTGTCAAATCAGGGTGAATATCGTGCTGTTGGTTTTTATCCAGCGCGCGCCTGTCGCTTTTTTGAAGGCGTTGGCTGGTCGTAAATGCGCAGGACGCGCAAAAAAACACTAAAGCTTTATGTTGCAACAATACCAAGTCAATCCGGGTTTCGACGAAATGGCGGATGCCCGCCTTGGCGTGCGGCCGCACTATAAAAAATTTCACCGGCTGTTCGACGAGCTGGCCGCGCCGGAATTTCAAGCCAAGCGCACCGCCGTAGACAACGCGTTTATGCGGCAGGGCGTCACCTTCAATGTCTATGGCGACGCAGCGGGCGCGGAAAAGATTTTCCCATTCGACCTGCTGCCGCGCATCATCCCGGCGTCCGAATGGGAGCACCTCGAACGCGGTCTGACGCAGCGCATCACGGCGCTGAATCTTTTCCTGCACGATATTTATCACGAGCAGAAAATTCTCAAGGACGGCGTGATTCCGGAATTTTACGTCCTGTCGGCGAAACATTTCCGGCGCGAGTTCGTGAACTTCAACGTGCCGAAGGATATTTATATTCACGTTTGCGGGACGGATTTGATCCGTGACAAGGATGGCAATTATCTCGTGCTGGAGGACAACGGTCGCTGTCCGTCCGGCGTGAGCTATGTTCTGGAAAACCGGCGGGCGATGAAACGCGCGTTTCCGCAGATGTTCGAGGGCATTGGTGTGCGCCCGGTGGAAAATTATCCGCAGGAACTGCTCAAGTCGCTGAAATATATCGCGCCCGCCGGCGTGGCCGATCCGACGGTGGTGGTGCTGACGCCCGGCGCCTACAACAGCGCGTATTTCGAGCACACTTATCTCGCGCGGCAGATGGGCATCGAGATTGTCGAGGGGCGCGATTTGTTTGTGAAAGATTCGCGCGTGTTCATGCGCACGACGAAGGGGCCGCAGCCGGTGCATGTGATTTACCGGCGGATTGACGATGATTTTATTGACCCGACGGTGTTCCGCAAAGATTCGATGCTCGGTGTGCCGGGGTTGATTAATGCGTATCGCGCGGGGAATGTGTCGCTGGCGAATTCCATCGGCACGGGCATCGCGGACGACAAGGTGGTTTATTATTTCGTGCCGCGCATGATTAAATATTACCTCGATCAGGAACCGATTTTGCCGAATGTGCCGACGTATCTTGCGAGTGAAGAGTCGGACATGAAATATATCCTGGAGCATCTGTCGGAACTCGTCGTGAAGGCGGCGAATGAATCCGGCGGCTACGGAATGTTGATGGGGCCGAAGGCGTCGAAGGAGGAGATTGAAAAGTTCCGCCAGCTCATCATCGCCGAGCCGCGCAATTACATCGCGCAACCGATGATCAATCTCTCGCAGCATCCAACCTGCTGCGACGGAAATTTCGAAGGCCGCCATGTGGACTTGCGTCCGTTTATCTTATCCGGCGAACGCACCACCATTATTCCCGGCGGACTCACGCGCGTCGCGTTGCGCAAAGGTTCGCTGGTGGTCAACTCGTCGCAAGGCGGCGGCAGCAAGGACACCTGGGTTTTGTATGGCGATGAATAATTTAAAACCGCTTTTGAAAATTTTTTTATGTTAAGCCGCGTCGCCCACTCCCTCTACTGGATGGCTCGTTACATCGAGCGCGCCGAAAATATCGCGCGCATCGTGGACGTGAACCTGCAACT
>CAYUGC010000192.1:0-6971 GCA_964444085.1 uncultured Bifidobacteriaceae bacterium
CGACGCTCCACAACGAGGACGAAATCCGCCGCAAAGACATCCGCATCGGCGACACCGTGGTCATCCGCAAAGCCGGCATGGTCATCCCCGAGATTTTCGAGGTGGTGAAAACCAAACGGCCGGCGGGCGCGAAGGAATTTGATTTGTTCCAATATGTTGGCGGCAAATGCCCCGCGTGCGGCGGGCCGATTGCGAAGGATAAAATCAAAGCCAGCCGGACTGTCCCCCTCGCCTCCCCCAAGGGAGGAGAGGGCCGGGGTGAGGAGGCGCAACTGTTCGCAACTCACCCCCCCTCACCCCAACCCTCTCCCCGTTTGGGCGGGGAGAGGGAGGAGGAATCAGCCGACGAAGAAGTCGCCTGGCGCTGCCAGAACATTGCGGGCTGCCCGGCGCAACTCACGCGACGCGTCGAGTATTTCGCGCAACGCAAAGCGCTCGACCTCGAATCGCTCGGCGGCAGCGTGGCGGAAAAACTCGTGGAACGCGGCCTCGTCAAGGAACCACTCGACTTGTTCGACCTGAAACTGGAAGTGCTCGGCAAATTGAATCTCGGCACGGACGACGAGCCGCGCACGTTCGGCGAAAAGAACGCCACGAAGATTCTCGAGGCGCTCCAGCGTGCCAAAACCGCGCCATTGTCCCGCTGGATTCATGCGCTGGCGATGGCCGATGTGGGTGAAGCCACCGCCAAGCAGCTTGCCGCCACGCACGATTCGTTGGAGGCGCTCGCCGATTCCGAAGTGCTGCGCGACATCCGCAACCTCGGCGCGAAGGAAAGCGAACGCACGGAAATTAGTCCGCGCTCGCGTAAGAATCCGCCGAAGAGCGAAAACGAAAAAGCCACACGCCAGCAGCGCGATGAAGAACTCAAAGCGGAGATTGCCGCGATTGAATCACGGTTGGAGTCGGGCGGTTTGAAAGCCAAGCTGTTGGAAGTGGGACCGGTGGCGGCGGCGAGCGTGCTGGATTTCTTTACCTCGGCCGCCGGCAAGAAAGTGCTCGCCCGCATTCAGGAACTGAACATCACGCCGACGAGTGAGAAGGCCACCATTGCCGCGACAGCGAAAGGCATATTCGCCGGCAAGACATTTGTGCTGACCGGCACGCTGCCGACGCTGACGCGCGAGGCAGCCACTGCGAAGATTGAAGCCGCCGGCGGCAAAGTGACCGGCAGCGTGAGCAAGAAAACGGATTACGTGCTGGCCGGGGCAGAAGCCGGTTCCAAGCTCGCCAAGGCGCAGGAACTGGGCGTGAAGATTCTGGACGAGGCGGAGTTTCTCACACTGCTTGCCTGAATCGGGCGTTGGAGCTATGTAGCCCTCAAACACGGTTTGAAAGTGGTCTGGCATGAGATTCAAAATCGTTGATCTTGCCTCTTAGAGGTCTTTTTTAAGACCTCTTATTTTTTCGTCGCCACTCAAATATGGGTGTTTCATGTTTGAATTGAATCAGCTCAATGTTTAGGCATCTTCAAAAGTTTTAACGACCGTCCTCACCCCAGCCCTCTCCTCCGAGGAGAGGGGGAAATGGTTCCAGCATCTTTGGAAAAAACTGTGGCTGGGCTTACCACATTGGCATTCGAGTAAACCAAAATCGTGATGGCGCAAATCCAAGTGCCGATTGCCGGCATCGGCGAGGAGGGAAACTAAAGCCTACGACGGAATTCCGCGCAGGCCTTTGCCACGTTCGGTGCGTTGAGGATCGCGGAGACGACGCAAATCCGTTTCGCGCCAGCGGCGAGCACGGCGTCGAGGGTCTGGAGATTGATGCCGCCGATGGCGAACCACGGCACCGTCGCGTGCGCCGCCGCCCAGCGGACGTAGTCCAGCGTCACCGGTTTGGCCGTCGGCTTGGTGCCGGTGGCGTAAATCGGCCCGATGGCGATGTAATCCGCCCCGGCAGCGAGCGCGCGTTGCGCCTGCGCGGGAGCGTGGGTGCTCAAACCAATTTTCAATTGCCGATTGCCGATTGCCAATTGGGAAATATGCGTGTGGCCGGCGTCGAAGAAATCTTCCTGGCCCAAGTGGCAGATGTCCGCGCCGATTTCACGCGCGATGTCCAGATGGTCGTTGATGACGAGGCCGACGTTGGCGCGGCGCGTGACGGGCAAAATTTTTTCCGCCAGCGCGCGGATTTCCGCCGGCGAAGAATTTTTGGCGCGGAGCTGGATCAAGTCGCTGCCGCCGTCGCAAAGCTGTTGCGCGACGAGTTCGGGCGCGCGGCCATGCAGGTAGGCCGTGTCCACGAAGGTGTAGAGTTTGCAATCCGCGAGCGGTTTCATTCGCGGAAATTGAACAACAAAGGAACAAAGGAACAAAGGAAAACCTAAAACCACTTTCCCTTGGTTGCTTGGTTTCTTGGTGGTTAAAAACAAACCGGCGGCAGGAATTTCCTGCCGCCGTTCGCGTAAAATGAATCCTTACTTCAGGCCGGCGAGATAGCCGAAGCGCGCCTTGAATTCTTCGGGCGTCACCTTGATGACGGCGGCGAGCTTGGCGAGCTGCTTGGCGTTCTCGAAGTCTTCGCGTTCGAGGCGGATCATGTAGGCGCAGGCACATTCGTAAGCTTCGCCATCCACGTTCACGCGACGGTTCTGCATCCGGCCGGTCTTGGGGTCGAGCATCTGCTCGAACGGCAGCGGGTTCATCTTGCCGTCCACGAAGCTGATGATGGCACCGTATTTCTCGGCTTCGGGCGAGCGGAGGAATTTCACCGCCGCATAGCCGAGGTCGCGCGTGTATTCGGCGTCGAACGGGATCGGGTCGGCGCAGCGCAATTCATAACCGAGGTCTTTGGCAATGAAACCCACCTTGAGGCCGAGTTTCTCCAGCCGCTGGGTCAACAGCTCTTTCATCAGGCGACCGAATTCGATTTCGCCCAGGCGCAGGTGGCCGTGGTCGTCGCGGATGATTTTGCCAAATTGCGCGAGCTGGCCTTCGGGCAGCGCTTCGAGCAATCCCTTTTCACCGATGCCTTCAATCAAACCTTCCGCGAGCACCGCCAGGCCGTAGTTGGAGCCTTCGGCTTTGCGCTTGATAATGGAGCCGATGATGATGTCGCAGACCTCATCCACCGTGACCGGACGGCCACGAAATTCCTCCAGAATGACCGAGAGCGTGGCGGCGGAGGCCTTGGCGATGCCGAGCGCCAGATGACCGGCGGCGCGGCCCATGCTGATGATGATATACCAGCGGGACGTGGTGCGCGCATCTTCCATCAAATTGCGGACAAGCTGCACGCCATAGTGGCGGGCGGTTTCGTAGCCGAACGTCGGCGCGGTGCCAGGCAGCGGCAAATCGTTGTCAATCGTCTTGGGCACGTGCGCGACCTTGATTTTGCCCTGGCTGTATTTCGCGACGTAGCTGGCGGAAAACGCCGTGTCGTCGCCGCCAATGGAAACCAGCGCGGTGATGCCAAGCTTTTCGAACACCTTGAAGATGTTGTCCATCTGCTCCTTCGACTTGGTCGGGTTCGTGCGCGCCGTGCCCAGAATCGAGCCGCCCTTGAGGTGGATGTCCTTCACGTCGCGAATGGTCAGCGGCTTGATCTGCGTGGTGTCGCCCTGCGCGAGGTATTTGAAGCCGTCACGAAAACCGATGACTTCGTAACCCTGATTGATGCCTTCGATGGTGGCCGCCGAAATGACGCCATTGAGTCCGGGTGCCGGGCCGCCGCCGACCAAGATGCCTAAACGTCCTTTGTTGCTCATAATTTTGAATTTAAGTTGGTGATTGAAAAGATGGTGTATTTTGCGCCGCCGGTGAAAAATTTCAATTTCATTCTTGCCACAATCTGACCACAATTTGCCTGCAAAATGAACCGCGCCGTATTTCTGGACCGCGATGGCACGCTCATCGTCGAGAAAAACTACCTGCACAAACCGGAAGAAGTTGAAATCTTCCCCGGGGCCGGCACCGCTTTGAAACGGCTGGCGGACGCCGGCTTCCTGCTCATCATCGTCACCAACCAGTCCGGCATCGGGCGCGGCTATTACACCATGGCCGATGCCGAGCGCGTGAACGAACGCGTCTGCGCCGACCTCGCCCGCGACGGCGTGCGCTTCGGGAAAATCTACATCGCGCCGGAAGCGCCCGATCAGCCGAGCCGTGTGCGCAAGCCGTCGCCGCAGTTTTTATTCGACGCGCGGGATGAATTTGGTTTGAACCTTGCCGAAAGCTACATGGTCGGAGACAAGCTGATTGACCTCGAATGCGGCTGGAATGCCGGCGTGAAAAAGAGCATCCTCGTCCGCACGGGCTACGGCGCGGAACTGGCAAAGAAACCGGCGGCGGAACTTTCGCGCGCAGCCGTGGTCAGCGATTTGGAAGAAATGGCGGACTGGATTTTGAGCGACAAATAAACTGGTTTGGTAGGGCGGCGCTGCTGCGCCGCCATTTATAAACCAAAAAATAGAATTTTGGCGGAGCAGCAGCTCCGCCCTACCACAAATAAAATATGTGCGGCATCATCGGATACGTCGGTAAAAAATCAGCCTCGCCCATCCTGCTGGAAGGCTTGCGGCGCTTGGAATATCGCGGCTACGACAGCGCCGGCGTCGCCGTGCTGGGCAAGTCCGGCCTCGTCGTGCGCAAGAAACTCGGCAAGATTGACGAGGGCATCGCGCGGCTGCTGAAAGCCGAACCAGTCACCGGCACGCTGGGCATCGCCCACACGCGCTGGGCCACGCATGGCGTGCCATCGGACAAAAACTCCCACCCGCACCTCGACGGCTCCGGCAAGATTGCCATCGTCCACAACGGCGTCATTGAAAACTACGACACGCTCAAGCAAAGGCTGCTCGCCGCCGGCCACAAGTTCAAATCCGACACCGACACGGAAGTGCTCGCGCACCTCATCGGCGATTATTACGAAAAACGGCGCATTAAAAACGGAGCGAACGGCGATGCGCTCACCCAAGCCGTCTGCGACGCGCTGCGCGAAGTCATCGGCACCTACGGCCTCGCGGTCATCTGCGCGGATTTCCCGAACACGATCATCGGCGCGCGGCGCGGCTCGCCGCTCATCATCGGCATCGGCAAGGACGAGAATTTTTTGACGAGCGACGCGAACGCCATCGTCGCCCACACCAAAAAAGTCGTTTACCTGAACGATTACGACGTGGCGACCGTCACCGGCGAACGCTTCGACGTGCAAAACCTCGGCACCGAAACGGCCAACGTCCAGATCAGCAAACTGGAGTTTTCGCAGGAAGACGCCGCGCGCGGCAAACACGCGCACTTCATGCTCAAGGAGATTTACGAGCAGCCGCAGACGGTGTTGAACGCGCTGCGCGGACGGCTGGATTTTGAAGGCGCGACGGCCAAGTTTGGCGGCCTGAACATGACGGCGGCGGAATTGCGCAACATTGACCGCATTGTCATCGCCGCCAGCGGCACGAGCTGGCACGCCGCGCTGGTCGGCGAATATTTGATCGAGGAACTGGCGCAGATTCCGGTCGAGGTCGAGTTTGCGCACGAGTTTTGCTACCGCAACTGCCCACTGGAAAAAAACACCGTGCTATTGGTACTCTCGCAGTCCGGTGAAACCGCCGATACGCTCGCCGCACTCCGTGAAGCGAAACGGCGCGGGCACAAGGCGCTGGCCATCGTCAACGTCGTCGGCAGCACCATCGCGCGCGAATCCGACGGCGGCATTTACATGCATGCCGGCCCGGAAATCGGCGTGGCTTCGACCAAGGCGTTTGTTTCGACCATCTCAATCCTAACCTTGCTCGCGGTGCATCTCGGCCGGCTGCGCAATCTGTCCGCGAAGCGCGCGCTGGATGTTTTGCACGGACTGGAAGCGCTGCCGAAACAGATCGAGAAAATCCTTTCACAAAACGATGCACTGAAAAAAATCGCGAAGAAATACGCGCAGGCGGAGGATTTCTTTTTCCTCGGTCGCGGCTACACGTTTCCCATCGCGCTGGAAGGCGCGCTGAAACTGAAGGAAATTTCCTACATCCACGCCGAGGGTTATTCGGCGGCGGAAATGAAGCACGGGCCGATCGCGCTGATTGATGACCAGACGCCGACGGTTTTCCTCGTGCCGCAGGACGCGATGTATGAAAAAACAATGGCGAACCTCGCCATGATCCGCGCCCGCAAAGGCCCAATCATCGCGGTGGCGACGGAAGGTGACAAAGCCACGAAAAAAGTCGCGGAGGATATGATCTATCTGCCGAAGACTCTCGACCTACTGAACCCGATTTTGGCAAGCGTGCCGCTGCAGCTCTTTGCCTATCACATCGCCGTCGCGCGCGGCTGCGACGTGGACAAGCCGCGCAACCTCGCCAAGAGCGTGACGGTGGAATAACCGCGTCAGCTCTTGCTCAAGCGCTCGACCGGCTTCTCGAAAAACAGCTTGTGCGACTCGGCCAGAATGGCTGGAATGCGGTCGGCGAAGGGGCTGTTTTTCAGCACGGCGTGCAAATCCAATTCCGCTGCCTTCGCCGCGTTCTCGCCGGGAAACCAGTGGTCGGCTTGACCGAGCAAATTGTAGCGCATCTTGCCCCACGCGGTGAGTTCCAGCGGTTTGCCGTAAGTCCACAGGCGCAAAATCTCCGTGATGTTAATCTGGCCGGGAACATCCACATAGTTCGGCAAGCCGTCCTGCCAGCGGGCGCACCAGTCCGCACCGAGAAGGCTTTCCATCTCCGCGCGCCAGCGTTTTTCGATGGGCGCAATCGCCGCCGGAATATTGTCGTAAAAATTCAGCGCGGCGACGTGTTCGTCAAAATCCGTCGGCTTGGCCACGCCGCAGCTCAAGGTGTGGACCTCCGGCCGGTTCAGGCAATAAAGGTCGTTGAACTGCATCGGCGTGAGCGGCGCGGAGAGCGCTTTGATTTTCTCTCCCGGCTCCTGAAGTTTGCCGCCCTTGTCATTCGGGCTGATGATAAACACGCCCATGTCCAGCTGGTTCGCGGCGACGACGGCGGGCCAGTTCAGGTCGTTGACGAAATACCAGTGCAG
>CAYUGC010000193.1:0-6971 GCA_964444085.1 uncultured Bifidobacteriaceae bacterium
TCGATTTCGGCCCTTCGTAGGCTATGGTTTTGATGTTTGGGAATGCGGATTTCATTGTGTGTATTGGTATTTGTTAATTTGTCTTGTTCAGGTTCCAAAAAGTCACTTCCTGGTAAATGCGAAATCAATCCAATATTTGAACGATTTGCTCATGGATCAACTTGCCAAGAATCTCATAGCCGGCGTGATTCGGATGCACGTGATCGCCGAACAGGGCGGCGTTCACACGTCCGTCCGGGTGGCGAAAGGCCGGGCCGAAGTCACGGTAGTAAATCCAGGAAATTTTGCCCAGCTTGGCTTGGAGAAGTTGATTGACCAGGTCAGTGATGACGGGACGAGGCGAAACTTCATCGCGGCGCGGCAGGATACCCAAAAGCAGGATTTTGGCGCGGGGCTGCACTTCATGGGCCCGCACACAAACGGCTGCGATGCCATCGGCAATGTCATCGGCGCTGTTGATGCCAGTGTTGTTCGTGCCGATTTTAATGATGATGAGTTTGGGCGAGGTGCCGTCCAATTCACCATGATCAATCCGCCAGAGCACATTTTCGGTGCGATCCCAACCGAAGCCCAGGTTCTCCACGGACCAGCCAGCGAAGGTGCGCTGCCAAACGTCGGCCGCCCACGCTTTGGGTGCCACCGGCTCGCCGCCCCAATAATGGATGATGGAATCCCCGATGAGCACAATCTCCGGCTGGTGCGTGCGATTATACTCGATCACGGCGGCATGGCGGGTTGGCCAGTCATAAATGGCGTGATCCCGGTTTTGGGGCACCGACATGGTCGTGGCCAGCCCCGGATGTATTTCCGGGCTGGTGGCACAGCCGGCCAACACCAACGCGACGGCGGTGACAATGGATTGAAAGATGCAAAAATTGAATTTGCTCATAACGCTCAGGGCAGCGGCAGTTCTTGTTCCTGGGGCGCTGGCAGATTCCAGCCGTCCAGCTTGAAGAGTAATTTCCTTTCCGTCACCAACGATTCATCCAAGGTCACTTCGACCGAACGCTTTTCTCCCGGTAACAGCGAAAAATAATTATCCTGCCAGAACACCGGCAACACCGGCTCACGCGTGCCGGCAAAAAGTATTTTTGGGTTCAACGCGAAGGCGAGCGAAGCCGACGAATTCGTGAATTCAATGACGAGTTTAAGTTTGCCGTTCTCCTTCAGGAATGGTCCCGGTTTCGCCGTCACGTCCACGGCAGGCAGCTTGGCCAGTTCGGTGAAATCGGCATGCGCGTCGCCTTGGTTGGACAGCCAATAAAAATTGGATGAAAGCTCTTTCCCGGACTGGTCTTGCAGGACGAGTTTCACAAAGCAAATCGGAGTCCGTCCTGCCGGCAAATTCAGTTTGAAAAGGATTTTGCTCTCATCCGCCTTGAGATCGGTCGTGACTTCCTTGGCGAAGATTTCCCGTGCCTGAAAATCATAGGCCTTGGCGGTGACCTTCAGTCCCCCGAAGTCCTGATAGAAGCCGTTCACGAGCTGCACCGCGTTCTCCTTGTAGTTGTATTGCACATGCAGCGGCTCACACGCCTTCTTGGCTCCGTAAAAAGCTCCGTTGGGCATGAGGTAATAATCGAACAACTGCCAGGAAAACTTGGGCCAAGCGCTGTTGAACATCCAATAAATGACGCCGCTCGATTTGTATTTGTTGGCCGCGAACGCCTCGAACATGGCCCGGACCGCCTCCAGTTGGAGCAACTGTGATTTGGCGCAGTAATCCTCAAGGCTGATGGGTTTTCCGTAGCGGGATTCGAGCGCTTGGTGGGCAAGCGGATAGAAATCCTTGCGTCGGCGCAAGTCCCAGCCAGAGCTGGGCGGCCAGAGATCCCGTTCGGGCATCACCCGCTTGATGGTTTCAATCGGCGGGAGTTGTTCGCCATTGGGACCGGCTTCGGTATTGAACTCAAGCTTGTCATACCAGGAACTCGGCGGCAGGTAGCCATACACCTCCGGCCATTCTCCCATGAACAAACCGGTATAACCTGCGAGTTTGCTGGGGGCTTGCGTTGCGGATGAGGAATAGGGCCGCGTGTCGTCGTAGTGCTTGAGGACATTGATGTAGCGCCGCTCCACGTCTTCCGGCGGGAAATTGTCGCTCCCATACAACCAGGTGAAAACCGACGGGTGCGCCCGCAGGTTGACAATCTGATCCCGCCAGCTTTTCTCGGCGATGTCGGCGATGTGCGGCGTCCAGTCTTTCCAACTTTCGAAGGGATAACCGCAACACCAGCCCACCATGATCAAAATGCCTTCCTCGTCACAACGCTCGAATAGATAATCGGAGCCGCGGGGCGCTTCCATCCGCAGCGCGTTCAGGTTCATGAATTTCAAATACCGGATCTCGGCATCCACACGCTCATTGGAAGGACGCAACATCATATCTTCCACATAGCCGCCGCCACGAATCACGATGTTCCGACCATTCACCTGAAACACCTTCGTGTGTTGCTGATCGAAATTGTTCATCCAGGAACTGATTTCTCGAATACCAAACCGCAAGTGCCGCGTGTCCGACACGGCTCCGCCAATCTCAAAGCTCAGGTTCAGGTCGTAGAGATTTTGCGGCCCCACAGTGTGCGGCCACCAAAGGCGGGGATTGGCCATCACCAGTTGAGAAAATTCCTCGGGCGTAAAGGTGATCTCCTTCGTTTCGTTCGCGCCCAGTTCGATTTCCTTGGCGAACTGAATGTTTTCAATGCCCCCTTTCAACCAGCCCTTGACCGGCGCGCTTCCGGCGTTCCGCAACTCCGCAATCACCGTGAGCTTGGCTTGGTCGGTGGCGGGCAGGTTCAGTTTGGTTTTCACGAAGGGATGCTCAATGTGCACCGGCCCGCTGGCGGACAGACTGACATCATACCAAATGCCCATGCCGTGGTCGGGAGGCGTGGGATTCCAGTCCACCCAGGAGATGGAAAGATCAAAACCTCTCGTCGGAAAAATTTCCAGCGCCAGACAATTTGTCCGGCCGGGCTTAACGAACCGGGCAATGTCGAAGGAAAACAGCCGATACGCGCCCTCCAGTTCAGTGGCATCAACCGCCTTTTGTCCGTTCACCCAAAGATTCGCGCGGTAATTCACCCCATGAAACTTCAGCCACACCTGCTTGCCCGCATAATCCGCTGGCAGCTCGAACTCGGTGCGATACCACCACGCCGATTCAAAAGGATTGCCTTCGGGTTTGTCCCATCGCCGCACGCCCGGCAGTTCCAGATAGTTGTTGCCGTAATAAGGATCAGGGCAGACCTTGTTGGCAACCAAGGCCGCCAACACGGTTGAGGGAACGGTCGTCGGATACCAATTGGTGGCGGCATAACCCGGTTGGGAAATGACGCCGCCACCATTGGTGGCCTGAGCCGATGACTGGATCAGCCAGTTGTCCCGCAACACCAAGCTGCCATCGGGCGGCGATCCAGCACGCGCATCAAGCGCAAGGAAAACTGCCAACGACAACCAACATAAAAGACGCGCACACATTTGTTAAAATGCCTGCGGTCATTTGTCATTTCCCGCAGCCGGCAGGATGGAGATTTCCGCCGCGCTCGTCCAGCCGTTGCCATAGATCTCCCGCAAGGCCGTGAAGCGGAAAAACCGCGCATCCACCGGAGCGAACGTGACTTGCTGGAGCGACGGGTTGTTCTGGATGTTGGCGAACGTGCCGGAAACGATGTTGGTCGTCCAACCGGTTCCATCCGCGCTCGTTTCAAAGCGGTATTTCTCGACAGTGCCGTTGGCGTTTCCGTCCTGGCGCGGCAGATAGGTGAAGCCGGCAATGCGATTCGTCTTGCCCAGGTCAATCGTGATGGCATGCGGCAGCTTCAAATCCTCGTTCCAGCGAGTGTGCCAGAAGGTGGACGATTTGCCGTCAATCGCATTGGCGGCGCCGTTGTTTTCCCCGGCCATTTCCTCGCTGTCCACGGCGACCACTTTCCAGCCCGTGGGCGGCAGACCGGCAAAGGTTTTTGAAGCCACAATGCCCAGCTGGCCGTTCGGCATCACGCAGGCGGCTTTCACGGTGCCGGTCAAGGGCAGTTTGACCGGCGTGGTGTAAACCGGCGAACTGGTGGCCGGCTCGGTGCCATCCACGGTATAAACCATTTTGCCGGCGCCAGGGTTGCTGATCGTCACCAGATTATCGGCGTCACGATCCGAGATGGCGGGAGACTGGCCGTAAAGGGATCGCTTGAAGAGTCCGATTTCCGCCAGCGTCGGTTCGAGGCGCGCGCCGGTGATGCGGATGCGCACCTGGTCGGTGGTCACCGGCGATTTCAACCGGATGAGCCGGTGATGGCCAACGGTCGTGAGTTCATCGGATTGAATTTTCTCCGCGTTGGCCCACGCCGAGCCGTTCCACGTTTCAATAACGAAGGATTCAATCCGTTGACCGCGATGATCCACCGCTTCCTGCAACGAAACGATGTCGAACGTAACCGCCTTCGGCAACGCGAGCGTCACCGTGCCGTTGGTCTGGCCGGGCGCAGCTTCCCACCAAGTATCGAGGTTGCCGTCGAGCGCGAGCGACGCACCGTTTGCCTCATTGGAATTATCGGCGGTCACTTTAGCGCCCGCAGCGAGGTCGGTGGCGAATGTTTCGTTGATGATCTGCGCCGCTTTGCTCAACGCGTCGAGCTGGTTGTCGGGAACGAGACCGCGCTTGTCGGGCGACAGATTCAGGATGAGATTTCCGTTGCGCCCGACGGACGTGTAAAAGATGTCCACCAACTGCGTGACGGTGCGCGGATGTTTGTTGCGCGCCCAAAACCATGCGTTGTTCTGGAGCATGGTGGTGTTCACTTCCGTCGGATACCACCAGAGATGCGAGCCGGGTTTGAGTCTGGCACGGCTGCCGAGATCGCCGCCAGTCCAGTCCGGCCAGGTGAATTTTTCAGGCGACGTCGGCAAAGGAATCACGTCCCATTCCGTGGTGCGGCCCACGCCGCCTTCATTGCCCACCCAGCGCGCGTCCGGCCCTTTGCCCATGATCACCGCCCCCGGTTGCAGATGACGAATCAAATCAAACCACGCCTCATAATTGTAGGTTTCGTGGACGCTCGGATCGGGATTCGCGCCGTCGAACCAGACTTCGCCAATCGGCCCGTATTGCGTGAGCAACTCGTAAAGCTGATTCAGGAAATAGCGGTTATAGTCATCCACGACGTAGGTGAAATTTGTGAATCCAGCGGTCGGCGCGCGGCCCTTGGAGGGATCGCTTTGGAAACTCGCGGGATCGGTGGGGATGACGGAAAGCAGGCTGCTGCTGCCGTTGCCGTAATAGCCCGTAGGATTATTCGGATTCGTCCTAAGCTGATAAAGATCCGCCGGCGAAAGATACACGGCGAATTTGACGCCATGCGCGTTCGCGGCGGCGGCCACTTCGCGCACGAGATCGCCCTTGCCGTCGTGCCACGGACTTGCGACGACCGAATGAGGCGTGTAACGCGTCGGCCACATGCAGAATCCATCGTGGTGCTTGCACACGAGCACGATCATCTTGCCGCCGAAGTTGGTGATCGCGCGCAACCATTGATTCGCGTCGAGTTCCGTCGGACTGAACAGCGACGGTTCTTCTCGGCCGCCGCCCCACTCGACTTCGTTGAACGTGTTCACGCCGAAGTGAAGAAAAAATGTCCGTTCGTGCCGCATCCAATCCGTCTGATTAGCGCGCGGTAGAACCTTCGCGGCTTTCTCGGCGATGACGGCGTCGGAATCACCTGACATGATTACTTGCTCCGCGGCATAAGGAATCGGGCCGTTGGCAATCGGCGGCAGGTTCAGTAAGTTGGTTTGTGAAAAAGCTACCGTGAATGAACAGCCGATCAAAAGTGCGCTCAAGTTGACTGAAATCAGTTTCATTATTTTCAATGTGGAATCGCCACCACCCCAGCCGGATGTTGGCAAGTGCCGTCTAATAAGGCCGCACCAACCGGAAGAACACCGCGCCATTGCTCGAGTTCAACGGGACTGTTGCCAGGTTGGTTTGCGCCGAACTGACGACATTGACCCAGTTTGTGCCGAGGCCGCCGGTCTCATTGTTCGTCTGCGCTTGCAACTGCCAGCCCGTATGATCCGCCGGCCAGGAAATTTGGAGCTGGTCGGATGCATTGACGGCATTGATGGCCACGGGCGCGGACGATGTCGGACGCGTGCTGACCTGCGCGGAATTCGTGCTTTCGCCGAAAGTGTCCGACGCGCTCACAACGAAGTAATACAATGTGCCATTGGTCAGTCCGGTGTTCGTGAAGGTGAGGCTCGAGTTTGTTGCGACCGTTGTGTAACCGCTGCCGCTGACGGTGGAGCGTTTGACGAAGTAACTTGTCGCGTTGGACGAAGCGAACCAACTCAAGGCGGCGCTCGCGTCGCCAACCGTTGCGACGAGATTTGTCGGCGCGGCGGGCGCGGCAACCAGCCCGGCGATTTCGCTGGCCGAGAGAATGCGATCATACAAACGCACGTCGTCGAGTGTGCCGTTGAGGAAATTGTTTCCGGTTTGCAGACTGCCGATGCGCAGGTTCGGCGGCCAGGTGCGCGAACCGGTCGGACCGGTGCCGCTGCCACGCAGGATGCCGTCCACATAGACTTGCATCGCGCCGCTGGTGTTGTTACGCGTCGCGGCGACGTGATGCCAGGTGCCGTCGTTGATGTTGACTGACGAAGCGATCGTCGTGTCGCCGCTGCTGGAGCCGACACCGAGAGTGAATTTTCCGTTCACGATGGCCGTGCCCCAATCGGCACCGCCGCCCGCCATTTCGCCGTCCACCAAGCCTTTGCCCGACCACCATTGTGCGCCAGCGGAACCGGCACTGTCGGTGGTTTTCACCCACATCGCGACGGTGAAGTCGTCCTGAATGGAACGCGGGATCAGGACGTAGCTGCTCGAGCCGTTGAACTGCGCGGCTTGCGAGCCGATTTTTCCAGCCACATAACTCACTGCGTTTGTTGTGCCATCGAAACCGTTGCCGCTCGAGTCG
>CAYUGC010000194.1:0-6962 GCA_964444085.1 uncultured Bifidobacteriaceae bacterium
TGTCATGTGCCCGCGCGCCGAGGTCGTCGTCTTTCTGCGACTGCCAGTAGGTGTTGTCCACAATGAGTTTTCCGCCGTCCTCAAACAACTGGCAGCGCACGAAGAACACCGGTGAACTTTCGGGATAGCGGGGCAGCGTCATCACTTGCGTCGCGCCATTGTAAGAAAGCGCGAGGCCGTTGGTGGAACGGTCGTCGCGCAGTTTGCCGTCGAGATCGTAAATGCGGACGCGCACGCTCAAGCCACGCAGGTCGGCTGGAGTCTGGTTAAAAACAATGATCTTCGCCTGACTGTTGTCGCCGGTCGCATAGTAATCAAAGGCCACCGACAATGGGCGCAGCCCCCTTTTTGCGCCGTAGTAAGAACCGCCGGGACTCAAAAAATAATCAATCAGGTTGCCGTAAAACGAAGGCCAGTGGCTGTTTAGCATCCAGTAGGCGACCATCTTGTGGGTTGCCCAACCGCAAGCCGCCCAATGTTCAAACTGGGCACGGGTGTTTTCGTAATGGGCGACCTGGGCCTTGCGCACAAAGTCCTCGACGTTAGCGGAGGAACCGTAGCGGCGCTTCAAGGCCAGTTGAATGTTGGCGAGTGTGTTATTACCACCCCACGCGCCGGCGTGCATAAACCAGGTGTCGTTGATTGGCCAGAGCTTGTCGGCGGGAATGAATTTCTTGAGGCTTTCCAAAGTGGGAATCTGCTCATTGTCGCCCTGCTCGACGGTCGAGCCGCAGGTGGCGGGATATTTTCCGCTGAACCAGTAATTCGGCGGCCGCCAGCAATACGGGCCTTCCATGCGAATGCCGTCCCACATTTTCTCGCCGTTCGGATCTTTCGCAAAAGCAGAAACAGTGTCCACGGCGGCGTTTTGCCAGTACAGATCAGCGACAACGCGATGGTATTCCTTGCGAATGTCCTCCGGCGGCAGGCCGTCGCTGCCGTTCGCCCAGACAAACGCCGACGCGTGCGCGCGGAGCATCAGGATTTGCGAACGGAGACTTTCCGAAGCCACGCGACGATCTTCGTCGCTCCACTGATTCCACTTTTCCCATTGGTTGCAACACATCCAGCCGAACATGACCGGAATGCCTTCTTCGTCGGCAAGCTCGACAATGTGTTCGCTGGAAATTTTTGACTCCCAGCGAAGAAAATTGACGCCAAGATCTTTCGCATAACGGAAAATTTCCACTTCGCGTTCCGGGTCGTAGCGAAAGAGAAGATCGGGCGTGTAGTCGCCGCCGCGCACGAGAAAATCGCGCCCGTTCACCCGCAAATAAAAATTCCCGCCCTTGCCGATGTCGGGGAACTGTTCGTCGTTGTCGCGAAGCTGCGTGATTTTGCGGATGCCAAAACGAATGTGCGAACGGTCCGAAAGCGTTTCGTTCCGCGCAAACTCCAACTGAAGATCGTAAAGCGCCGGCGTGCCCATGGTGTAAGGCCACCAGAGATCCGGGTTTTTCACGACCAATTCCGAAAATTGTTCCGGCGCGAATTTAACCTCGCGCTGTTCGCCAGCGGCAAGATCGGCGACGGCTTGCTCGAAGTGAATCACCGGCGTGCCCGGCCGCGAAATTGTTCCCTTCAGCGTGCCACTAACTGCCTGCGTTGAAAGATTGCGCAGACTGGCGAAGACCGTGAGTTTGGCGGTGGACTCGGCTCGCCCCGTGGAGTAGAGGTCTCCGGAGGATGATTCACGTTCGTGGTTGTTACTCCACGGGGCAAGCGACAAATCCGAATTCACGAGCGCGTGATTGACCGAAACGGCGCCCGTCACCCGCAGATAAACCGGCTTCCAAACACCGGCATTGCGGTCGGGAACGAAGGAAACGCCGACGCCCGGATACCACTTTTTCCTGCCCGTGTAGCCGATGTATTTCCAGTTGATCCAGTCATACCAACTGTCCGCCAGTTCCACGCCGTCCACGTCTTCGATCAATCGTTCCGGCGTCACCTTCACGGCGAGAACATTCCGCACGCCGCGCTTGATCCACGGCGTGACATTCAACTCGTGGGCGGCATACATGCCGACGATTTGTTTGCTGTCGGCGATCTTCTGGCCGTTGAGCCAGATTTCGGCGCGGTAGTTGACGCCCGGCAATTCGAGCGTGAAACATTCGCCGGCGGGCGCTTTGAACGTGGTGCGATACCACCAATCCTGCTTGTATAAATCCTGCGGAACTTTCTCCAGCAGGTTTTTCCCGAAATACAAATTAGGATAAACACCATCCTCTTGAAGAGTTTCCAGCACCGTGGCCGGCATCCGGCGGATGGGATGCCAGCGGGAATCCTTGTAGCCGGCGACGGAAATGGCCGCGCCGTCCGCCGGGGCTTCCGTTGCGATGGCGAGCTTCCAATTTTCGGCGAGTTCGATTCGCGCGGGATTTCCGGCAGCCGCGAACAGCGGCAAAAGGCCTGCGCCGAACAACAACAGCGCAATGGAGATGGCGCGAAACATAATCAATCTGTTTTTTGAATTTCCACCAATCAAAGGTCGTTCTTATTTTGCCTGGTTTTTAGAATCTGTGCCGTCGCCGAGCGCGGAACTGCGGTAATTCAACCCCGTTGTCTCGAACAGGTTTGATATCCGTTCCTTCGGATGCCGCTGTCGTCCGCCACGTCCACGGTAATGAAATTGTCAATATTGGTGTTTGGCCGTGGGAAAATGCCAGAAGGCAGACGATTGGGAATATGACATTCGTCAGGGCGATATGCGCCCAAGAAAATCTAGAATTGGCTCAGGTTTGTGTTCGCACTGTAAAGGCCCAGCTCCTGGCCATCAAGAGCAGCGCCAAGACTGGCAAGTTGAACCAAGGTTTGCTCATTATATCAGCGTCCAAGTTTCACCTTCACGGTTCGTCCGGTGTATTCAACGGTCTTCGCCTCGGCGCGCGTCTCGGCGAAACCAACATTCTTGCCGGGCGCTGCCAGCACGACGTTCAGCTTGCGCGTGGCCACCATGCCGGGGAACGAGCCTTGGCGCGCGCCAACCGTCAGCGTCTTCGCCGCGTCGTTCCAGACGAGGTCGTAGGTGGCGCGTTGTCCTTTTTCGTAATTGTATGTTTCGTTGTCGTCTTCGTAGATCGTGAACTTGGCATCCGCGCCAGGATAGATGCGGATTTCATACGGTGCTTCTGGATTTTCGGTGGCGTATTGCACCACCGGCCCCAGCGGCACGATGGAGCCGGCACGCACATACAGCGGCAGAGTTTCCATCGGCGCGGGAGTGACGACTTCGCGACCACCGGTATATTTTTCACCAGTCCAGAAATTCACCCAATCGGCGCCGGCCGGGAGAAAGACTTTGCGCGAACCAGCGGATTTGCTCACCGGCTCCGTAACCGGTGCGACGAGGAACGCCGGGCCGAACATATATTCATCGGAAATCGCCAGCACCTTCGGATCATTCGGAAAATCCATCGGCAGCGCGCGCATGATGGTGTAGCCCTCGCTCGTCACCTTCCACGCCACGGAATAGTTGTAAGGGAGCATCCGATACCGGAACTGATCGTAGGCGAGCATGATCTTCTGCGTCTCAGGCAGCCAGTTCCACATCTCGGTCGCGGTCTGGTAGCCATGAATGCGCAGGATGGGGCTGAACGTGCTCCACTGGAACCAGCGTGTGAGCAGTTCGTTGTAGTCGGCGTTTTTATATTGATCCTGTGGGTGGAAAAACCCGCCGCAGTCGGTCGTCCAATACGGGATGCCGGTGAGACAAAAATTCAGGCCCGCCGGGATCTGGCGCTGGAAGGTTTCCCAGTTGCCATTGATATCGCCGGACCACGCGGCGGCGGCGTAGCGCTGCATGCCGGGATAGGCCGAGCGCGTGAGGGTGCAGACGCGCTTGTTGGGATCGCTCGCGCGCTGGCCTTCGTAGAGCGACTGGCTGGCGAAGAGCGGATACGAATTGCGCACGCGGCCACCGAAGCCAAGGGAGGTCGCGCGGCCCGCGATGCCTTCGCCGTCGTCGGCGGGCTCCGTGGCGTCGCCCCACCAGGCGTCGGTGCCGATTTTGAAGAAAGCATCGTTGAGGTGTTTCCAGCGAAGCTCGCGCCCCTGCGGGTTGAACACGTCAATCCATTCGCCGAGGAGCAGCCGGTTCTGCGCGAGTTCCTTGCCAGCCTTGCCACGCGGGTTGCACCAGACAGAGATCATGAATTTTGCGTTCTGCGCGTGGATGTTCTTGAGCATTTGCGCCGGGTCAGGATAGGCACCGAGATCCCACTGGTAGGCACCCCAGCCATGCGGTCCCCAGTATTGCCAGTCCTGCACGAAAAGATCGGCGGGAATTTGGCGCTGGCGGAATTCCGCAATCGCATCAACGATCTGCTGCTGGCTGGAGTAGCGCTCACGGCATTGCCAGAAACCGTAGGCCCACTTTGGCCAGAGGGGCGCCGCCCCGGTGGCCTTGCGGTAACCACCGACGATCTCGTCCACGGATGGGCCATAGAAAAACGTGTAGTCAATGGCCTCGCCCATCTGGGAGCGGAAGGTCGTCGTGTCGCCGAGCGGGCGGGCGAAAAGCTTCGCATTGTCGCCGCCGCCGCGCAGGCCAACGGTGACGGTCGTGTTGGCGGGCAGCGTGACTTTCGCGCTCAACGCGTAAGGAGTCCACATGTTGACCACGCCAGCCACCTGCCGGCCATCAATGAGGATGGCGAAATCGCCGCGCCGGTTGCCGTCCTTGGCAAAGAAGACGTAGTTACCGGCCGCGCCGGTAGTGAAGGTGCCGGTTTTCCTGCCCAGCTTGGTGATGTCCATCGGTGTCTTGGCGAGATCCTCGGTCGCCTTCGGCTGGTCGCCGGTGGCGGCGGAGGCTGTGCTGCCGTCCAGCGTGATCTGCCGGTCGGCAGGATTGAAATCGAGGAGCGAGGCGTTGTCCCAGAGCAGGCCGTAGCCTTTGCTGGAAAGCATCATCGGCATCGCGATCTGCGTGTTGAGCTGACGAAGTTCCAGCGGAATGCCGCGCCAGTTCCACAGACCGTCCTGAAACTGGCCGAGGCCGTAGAGCACCTCGTCGGCGGGACACTGGAAGACCTGCTCGACCCGGTGGGTCCGTTCCGGCCCGACCGTGACTGGTGTGAGTGTTTTCCCGCCGTCGGCCGCCTCCATGAGTAGCGGCTTGCCTGCCGCATCAAGAAACGTGAGCGCGCCGGTGGCGCGGTTCACGACAACCCGGAGCCGGGCGGTCGAGACCGTGACCTCCTTCGGATTCTCCCGCACCTTGAAGGACACGGGCTTCCACTCCCGCGTGATGACGAAGCTTTTCGCCGGGGATACCTGCGCGGCGGGCGAGTAGAACACGCGGATGATGTCCGCGTCGCAGACTTGCAATTTCAAAACGCCCGGACTCATGCGAAGAGTTACACCGTCCGCGTCCTTGCTGAAGGATTGAACGGGGATGGGCGCGGCCCCGGCCGAAACGGCGGCAAGCGCGAGACTAACGAGGCTGCGGATGAAAAGCTTCATTCAAGTGGAGGCGTTTGCCGGTATCGTCCTCAGAATTGCACGACGGCTTGTTTGCCGGTGTAGGTGATGGATTGAACGGATTTCTCCGTGTCTTTGAGGCCTTCGTTCTGGCCTGGGCTGGCGAGGACGACGTTGAGTTTTCGTTCGGCCACCATGCCGGGGAACGAGCCTTTGCGTGCGCCCACGGTTAGCGTTTTCGCTGCGTCATTCCAGACGAGGTCGTAGGTAGCGCGTTGTCCTTTTTCGTAATTGTAGGTTTCGTTGTCGTCTTCGTAGATGGTGAATTTCGCGTCCGCGCCGGGATAGATGCGGATTTCATACGGCGCTTCCGGCTTTTCGGTGGCGTATTGCACCACCGGCCCCATGGGCACAATCGTTCCCGCGCGCACATAGAGCGGCAGGATGTCCATCGGGCAAGCTTTCTTCACGGTTTGTCCGCCGGTGAAGCGCTCATTGGTCCAGAAGTCATACCAATCTGCGCCTTGCGGCAGGTAGGTTTCGATCGAGTTATTTAAACCGGCCTTGGAATTTGCCAGTTCGTGAATCTGGCTGGGCGTTCTCCAAGCCAGTCGCAGATAGCGATCCATGCCGCCCTGGAAATAGTCCAGCTTGACCGTAACTTTTTGATCTTTTTGCAGCGTGACTTTCGCGCTGCGGTAACGCGCGGCAGCTTGATCCCAATCTTCCACCACGAGCTTGCCGTCGAGCCAGAGCCGCGCGCCGTCGTCCATTTCCACGCCAATTTCGTATTCGCCGTTTTCGGGCGCAGTGAGCGTGCCCTCCCAACGACCGGAGAAATTTTCAAAACCATTCAAGCCAGGCGGCGGATTGGCCAGCGGCGGGCCGGGCCAACGATGTTCCACCTTGGTGTCCACGGTTTTGCCGGCGGGTTTTTCAAAATTCACCCCGTCGAAATACTGAACCGCGAGGCCGGGCTGGCCATCTGGCGTCCGTAGGTAATCTTGTGAAATGGTCGGCGCGGGCGGTTCGCTCACGTGATACATGGCGTGAGTAATGGGATGCACGAGGAACGCCGGCCCAAACATGAAGGCGTCATCTGTCTTGCGCACGTTCAGATCATCCGGGAAATCCATCGGCAGACCGCGCATAAGCGTGTAGCCGTTGGCGGTGCTTTGCCAGGCGAGCGAATAGATGTAAGGCAGCAGCCGATAGCGCAAATGCGCGGCGGAGAGCAGCGACTGGTAGGTTTCCGGATCAATCGTTTTGAAAATATAAGGCTCGCGCTCGATGCTGGCACCGTGGATGCGATAGAGCGGATTGAAGATGGCAAATTGATGCCAGCGGGCGAACAGCTCGCGGTATTCAGGATTTTTTTCGCCGCCGGGATAGTTCACGAAAAAGCCGCCGGTGTCCTGCGTCCAGTAAGGCTGGCCGGACATGGCGACGTTGATGCCGCCGGTAATCCGATTGTGCAACGAACTCCAACTGGCCGTCGTATCGCCGTCCCACGGCAGCGCGGCGTAGCGTTGCTGTCC
>CAYUGC010000195.1:0-6930 GCA_964444085.1 uncultured Bifidobacteriaceae bacterium
TGCTGCCCGTGCATCCGACGCCTACAACCTATGCGCGCTTTGGCCGTTTCGGCAGCCCGTATGCCGCGCTGGATTTGACCGCCGTTGATCCCGCGCTCGTCGAGTTCGACAAGCGCACGACGGGCATTGGCCAATTTTGCGAACTCACTTCCGCTGCCCACTCGCTCGGCGCACGCGTCTTCATTGACATCGTCATCAACCACACCGGCTGGGGCTCGACGTTGCAAGAAAATCATCCCGAATTTTTCCTGAAGAAACCGGACGGCGAATTCGCCAGCCCCGGCGCGTGGGGCACGGTCTGGGAAGATTTGGTCGAACTGGAACAGCACGACGTGAAACTGTGGGACATCATCGCCGATTCGCTGTTGATTTGGTGCCGGCGCGGCGTGGACGGTTTCCGATGCGACGCCGGCTACAAGGTTCCCACCGCCGCGTGGCAATACATCATCGCCCGCGTGCAGGAGGAATTTCCTGAAACGATTTTTCTGCTCGAAGGTCTGGGCGGCTCGTGGGACGCCACGGAAAGTCTGCTCACCGAAGGCGGGATGCAATGGGCCTACTCCGAACTGTTCCAGAATTATTCCGGCAAGGAAGTCGCGTGGTATCTCGATTACGCCAACCGCCAAAACACGCGCATCGGCAGCTACGTCCATTATTCCGAGACACACGACAACGACCGCCTCGCCAAAAAAGGCCGTGCGTGGGCGCTCTTGCGCAACCGCCTCTGCGCGCTCACCAGTCCGAGCGGCGGCTTCGCCTTTACCTGCGGCGTGGAATGGCTGGCCACCGAGAAAATCCGCGTCCACGGCAATACCGGCCTGAACTGGAACGCCGCCGAGAACATCGTTCCCGAGCTCGCGCAGCTCAACGAACTCATTTCAAATCATCCGTGCTTTTTCGACGGCGCAAAACTCACGCGCCTGAGCGCGCCCGACGCGCCGGTCTATGCCCTGCTCCGCGAATCCGCCGAGGGCAAGGATGCCGTTTTAGTTTTGGTAAACACGGACGCGGAGAAAGAAGAATTCGTCACGCTGTCGCCGGGAAGTTTCCAATTCCCAATTTCCAATCTCCAATTTGACCTGCTCGGCCAAATGCTGCCACAGGCGGTGTTCACGAAGGAACAGACCAGCTTCACGCTTACGCCCGGTGCCGTCTATTGCCTCGCGCCAACGCAAAAGCCGTTCGGTTTGAGCGGCGAAAATTATCGCCGCACCCGCGCGCAGGCCGCGTTTGCCTTGGAATCGCTGAATAAAATCATTCCCGCTGAAATCGTGGATGGCCTCGACTGGCGCTGGCTCGCGGAGCAAGTCGAGTGCTCGCCAAAGAATTTTCTTACCGCCGCCAGCGAGTTCGCCGCGTGCGACGCCAAGACTTCGCTCGCCGAATTGCTGCGGAAAGCGGAGTCGCAACAAATTTTTCCGCGCGTGGCCGCCTGGACTTTGCCCGACGCCCGGCGCGTCTCGCTCGTGCCTGCCGGCCACTGGCTTTTGGTCGAGGACTCCGCGCCGTTCCGCGCCACCTTGGAAATGCAGAAAGGAAATCCCGGCGCGATTCATGTCCAATCCATTCCGGCTGGCCCTGTTCACGTCGCCTGCTTCGCGCCGCCGCCCCCTGGCAGCGACGCGGAGTTGACTTTGGAACGCTACGCCGTCACCTCGAAGCAGATTTCCGCCACTCTGCGCTTCCTCGCGCCCGAACCATCCGTCTCGCGCCCGAAGCCTCAAGCCTCGGACCTCGTCCTGCTGACCAACGGTCGCGGCGGCATGGCGCGGCTATGCGCCGACCTGGGCCGCGTGAATTCCAAATACGACTGCGCGCTCGGCGCAAATTTGAATTCTAGTGTGCCGGTGGACCGCCATGTTTTTGCGAAACGCATCCGCGCCTGGGTCAACGCCGACGGTTTTCTTTCGCCGCTCGATTTCAGGAATCTGGTTTCGTTCCAGGCCGGATCGCCCGCCGCCTGGCAGTTCGTCGCGAGCGCCGGCGACGGGCGCACGGTTGAAATCCAACTGCGCGCGGAAATGGTTGAAGGCGAAAACACCGTCGTCTTTCAATTCAGCCGCCCCACCGAAAAGTTCGCACAGGGAAAACAGTTGCCTGCGGTTGCCGACGTGCGCCTGACCCTGCGCGTGGACATCGAGGACCGGAATTTCCACAGCGAGACGAAGCGCAACGCCGGCGCAGATTTTCATTTCGCATCCAACACCCACGTCCTGCCGACTCACGGCGCGCGCCGCGCGCCGCGCGCCGGCTTTGCCTTCACGCCGGCGCGCGACCGACAATTCACCGTGTTTGCCGATGCCGGCGAATTTCATCCGCAGCCGGAATGGTGCGAAAACATTCCGCATCCGGTCGAGCAGACGCGCGGCCAGACCGGCAGCGGCGACGCCTACAGCCCTGGCTGGTTTGATCTGCCGCTGGCGAAGGGCGCGAACGCAACGCTGGTGTTAACCACTGAAAACGAAGGCGCCGTCGCGAAAAAATCGGAACGCCGGTCTCCGACCCGACCCAAAGCCAAATCGAAACACGCCGGGTCGGAGACCGGCGTTCCTTTCGCCAGCCAACTCGAACACGCCGCGCGGCAATTCGTCGTGCGCCGCGACGCGGGCAGGACGGTCATCGCCGGCTATCCGTGGTTTTTGGACTGGGGTCGCGATTCGCTCATCTGCGCACGCGGACTGCTGGCCGCCGGCATGGTGAACGAAGTAAAGCAACTACTGCTCACATTCGCCAAATTTGAGCAGAACGGCACGCTGCCCAACACCATTCACGGCAACGACGTTTCCAATCGCGACACCTCGGACGCGCCGCTGTGGTTTGCCGTCGTGTGCGAAGATTTGGCGGATAAAAAGTTTTTCAACGCCCCCGTGGACGACACCCGCACCATCCGCGACGTGCTGACAAGCATTGCGGAAAACTATTCGCGCGGCACGCCCAACGGCATCCACATGGACGCCGATTCCGCGATGATCTGGAGCCCCAGCCATTTCACATGGATGGACACAAATTATCCCGCCGGGACACCACGCGAAGGTTATCCGGTGGAGATTCAGGCGCTGTGGATCCGGCTGCTGCGGTTGCTGGAAAAAATCTCGACCAAGGCTGACCACAAAAAATGGCGCGACCTCGCCGACCACGCGACGGCGTCGTTTGAAAAATTATTTTGGGTCGAGGAAAACGGCTGGTTCGCCGACGTGCTGCTGGGCGGTCCCCGCGTCATCGCCCGCGACGCGGTGCGCGATGATGCGCTACGCAGCAATTGCCTGTTCGCCGTCAGCCTCGGCCTTATCACCGGCGAACGCGCGAAACGCTGCGTCGAGGCGGCGCAAATACATCTCATCGTGCCGGGCGCGCTGCGTTCGCTCGCGCCGCAGCCGGTTTCCGTTCCGCTGCCGATCTACAGCAACACCGCCTTCCTGCTCAACAACCCCAGTGAGCCGTATTGGCCGCGTTACGAGGGAGACGAGGACACGCGCCGCAAACCCGCCTACCACAACGGCACGGCGTGGACGTGGACGTTCCCAACGTTCTGCGAGGCGCTAGCCCACGCGTGGGATTTTTCGCCGGAAGCGGTGGCGGCAGCCAAAAGTTATCTCGGCAGCGCGGAACAATTGCTGGATGCAGGTTGCCTCGGGCACCTGCCCGAAATCCTCGACGGCGACGCACCGCACACGCAGCGCGGCTGCGACGCGCAAGCGTGGGGCGCGACCGAGGCGCTGCGCGTGTGGCAATTGCTGGCGCGCGACGGCAAATAATTTTGACCAAATTCCATTTGTGCGTGTCTATTCGTCACAATTCGTGGTTTAATTTTCGAAAATGAAACTGTCCCTGTCATTGCTTTCCATCCTGCTCGGCGCGGGCATGAGCGTGCCGCAAATCTACGGCCTGGCACGACCGAAGGAATTTGCCGCCGCCGTGCGGAAATTTCCGCGCAACTATCCCGCCGGCGTCGCGCTGATGCTGCTGGCGACGGCGTGGTTCGTATGGAACGTGAGCAACGAGCCGATCGCGGATTTCTCCGCCTTCAAGCCGCACATGATGGCGGGCTTCGCGGCGGTCGGCCTCGGCGCATGCATCTTCGTCCGCGATTTTCTGGCGGTGCGCGGGCTGGCGGTGCTGCTCCTGCTGCTCGCCAAATTGATGGTGGACACGGGCCGGCTGCATCTCAGCGAATCGCCCTTCGTGCCGGTGATCCAAGTGTGGGCTTACATTTTGGTGGTTGCCGGCATCTGGTTCACGGTCACGCCGTGGAAGCTGCGCGACCTGCTGGAGTTCGGGACGGCCACGGAAACCCGCGTCCGGGTCGGCAGCGCGCTGCGGCTGGCGTTCGCGCTGTTCATCGTGCTGCTCGGCCTGACGACGTTCCGGGGAATGTAAAATGAACCTTGGCGATTTCCGCGAAGATTACCGGCGCGGCGCGCTGGATCGCGCGGCGCTGGACGCGGATCCGCTTTCACAATTTGAAACGTGGTTCCGCGCGGCCGCCGGCGAATCGGCACAAAGTCGCTGGCGCAAAATCGGCATCGCGCTCTACAAACTTTGGAGCGCCATCGGCAACCACCGTCCCGCCGACACCAACGCGATGACGCTCGCGACGGTGGACCAAGACGGCAAACCTTCGACGCGTACGGTGCTCTTGAAATCAGTGGACGAGCGCGGCTTTGTTTTTTTCACAAACTACGACAGCCGCAAAGGCCGTGAGCTGGCGGAGAATCCGAACGCAGCGCTGACCTTTTTCTGGCCGGAATTAGAGCGGCAAGTCTGCGTGGCCGGCGCGGTGACGAAGCTGCCGGCGGCGGAATCCGAGGCGTATTTCAAATCGCGTCCGCGCGGCAGCCAGATTGGCGCGTGGGCGTCAAACCAAAGCGAAGCGATTCCCGACCGCGCGGTGCTGGAGGCGAAATGGCGCGAGCTGGAAAAGAAATTCCCCGGTGAAATTCCACTGCCGCCGAACTGGGGCGGCTACGTTTTGAAGCCGGAACGGATTGAGTTCTGGCAGGGCCGGCCCAGCCGGCTGCACGACCGGTTCAGCTACGCGCGGCAGGCGGACGGCGCGTGGAAAATCGAGCGGCTTTCGCCCTGATTCGGCTTCAAAAACAAAACGGCGGCTGGAACATTTCCAGCCGCCGTTTGGGCTTCAACAGGAGTTTAGAATTTATAGGAGACGCCCGCCACAATTTTGGCATCGTTCTTTTGGCGGCCAGTGGCCGGGCGATTATTATAAGTGTCGTCCAAATAGGTCTTCAGGCTGAAGGATTTTGACATAGCGGCTTCAACGCCGATTTCAAAATTGACAACATAATTGTCCATTTTGTCCACCTGCGGCACCAGTTCAACCTTCTGCCAGAGACGCGCGCGGTCGTTGAACTTGTGTTCGAACCGTTCGGCCAGTCGAACCGTGGCGAACGATTGATACGCACTGGCCGAGTTAAGGAGGTGCTCGTATTCGTATCCAGCGCCCGCTTCAAAGGCCAGCGTGGTGGTTTCTTTTTTAATCAGGTAATAGCCAACGCCGGGACCAAGATTGAACCGGTAATCAATGCTGGCAATCGTATCACGCAAGGCGTCGGTGCGAACATATCCGAAAAAAGTCTCAGTGAACAAATGGTTCCACTGGCCAAAGGCGTTGTAAGTATTAACGGTATCCTTGCTGGTGGTGATGGAACCGGTAAAGGGACTTGGCAAGTTTTGCGACGAACTCTGGTTGCCATAGGAAAGGCCTGCTCCCAATGAGTATTCATTTTCCTTGGCCTTTTTTTCAGTCAAAATAGTGGCGGTAAAGAGCATTGACTGGCTATTGCCGCGAGTCAAAGTGAGACCGGCAGAAACAGCGCTTTGCCAGGTTATTTTAGCAGGCGCCGCAGGCGCGGGCGCGGAAGCCGGTGCGGGCACAACGGCGACCACATTGGTGATGGTGACGACATTCGTCACCAAAATCGTCACGACATTGGTGACGCTGGTGACGCTGGTTTCGGCCCGCAATGCCGGAACACAGGCCGCCAGAATTCCGGCGACCGCCACGATTTTAAAGTACGATTTCATAATTTTGGCCGCATATGAAATCCAATTTGAATCCTGAAAACAAGCTGGATCTGCCTTAATTTGTTGCGGGCGATTCCACCACCTACGCCTTGTCTTCGCTGATGACCGGAGCGATGGCCTGCAGTTTGTCGCCGGCGTCCAGATTCACCAGCTTCACGCCCATCGTGTTGCGGCCGGCTTCGCGAATGTCCTTCACGAAGGTCCGCACCATCTGGCCGCCGACAGTGATGAGCATGATTTCATCCGCGTCCTTCACGGTGAGCGCACCAACCACGCCGCCGGTCTTGTCGCCGGTTTTCATCGTGATGATGCCTTTGCCGCCGCGCGATTGGATGCGGTATTCCTCGAAGTCCGTGCGCTTGCCAATGCCATTTTCGCCCGCGACCAAAAGTTTGGCGTCCGCGACAACAATCGCGGCGGCCACGAGCGCATCGCCTGGTTCCAAACTGATGCCGCGCACGCCGCCGGCGGCGCGGCCCATCGAGCGCACGTCGGACTCGTGGAAACGGATGCTCATGCCGTCCTTGGTGATCAATACGACATCGTCACCCGGATCGCTTTCATCAACGCTGCCGCGCGTGAGCTTCACGTCAATCAGCGTGTCGCCCGGCTCGATGCCGATGGCGATGATGCCGCCCTTGCGGACGTTGGAAAATTCATTGAGCGATGTTTTCTTCACCGTGCCCTGCTGCGTGGCGAAGAACAATTCACCGGACTGCGACCAGGTCACATCCTCCTTGTTCGCGTCGGTCTTGGACAAAATGCGGATGAGCGCGGCGACTTTTTCATCGGCCTTCAGCTCCAGAAGATTTGCGATGCTCCGGCCTTTGGCGGCGCGGCCCATGTCGGGAATTTCATGCACGCGCTCGACATACACGCGGCCGGTGT
>CAYUGC010000196.1:0-6912 GCA_964444085.1 uncultured Bifidobacteriaceae bacterium
TTGTAGATGTCGCGCCGGTCGCAGACCACGCCGATGGCGGCGACGGCGTCGATCGTAAACAAATCCCAGTTCAACCAGTAATGCGACCAGCAGGTGCCGTTGTGGTATTGCAGAAACCGGATCAGACCATCACTAAACTTCGTGAGCAGAAAGTCCTTGAACCGCCCAAAGCCGCCCGAGTCCACCCAAGGTTGATAATCCCGCATCAATTCCGCCGCGCAGGCCCATTGAAAGCCTTGCGCACCCTGCATCAATGTTACGTTAGAATCGCCTTCGAGCGACACCACCGTGTTCGCATACCCGTCCATGTTACGGACGGCGGCGTCGGCAAACGAAGTATCCCCGGTGATCCGGTAACGCAAGGCGCATTGGTAGGCCGCGTTCGCATCGCGGCACATGGTCAGGTAGTCTTGCGAAAAGCCCATGCTGGTGCAGGCGCTGCCCCGACAGGGATGTGGATGCGGATAGGCCGTATAGTTGGCGAACGATTTCGGATTATTGGCCAGGGCATCGAAGCCCGCCGCCCACGGCTGCGCCCCGGCCTCACGCTTTGCCTTCATGCGTTGCAAATCCGCCAGCGTGCTCAAACATCCCGGATGCACGAACGGCTTCAGATTGGGATCCAAGCTCGTGACCTTGTAATAAACCGTCCCGCCGCTGACCGTCAACTGCCCCGTCCAGCCCGTCGGCTGCGATCCCAGCGCCAGCGTGCCGGCGGTGTAACCGGTGACCAGCGGAAAATTTGTCAGGGCATACGGACATTGGGTGATGTTGATCGTCGTCGTCCCGCTCAACGTCAAGGTGGTCGGCTTCAGCGGCGCATTGTTCGTGCCCGCGATGCCAAATTGCAGCGTCGCCCCGCCGCCGCCGCCAACCGTCATTTTCGCCGGCGACAGGTAACTCGCATCCGCCGAGGCCGTGATTCCGAACGTCGCCCCGCCCACCACGGTGAGGTTCGTGCCCAGCGCTTGACCGGACACCTGCGTCACCAGCAACGTGCCGTTGCTCACCGTCGTCGTGCCCGTGAAATTGTTCGTGCCCGCCAGCACCAGGGTGCCCGCGCCACTCTTCACCAATGTGCCAGTGCCGGTGACCGCACCCGAGTTGGTCTGGGTGGCGGTGTTCCCCAGCACCAAAAAGCTGCTGCCCTGAATGGCCACGTTGCCCGCGTAGGTGTTCGCTCCCGAAAGCGTCACCATCCGGCCATTGCCCACAATCGTCAATCCTCCGCTGCCGGAAACTCCGCCGGTGAGCGCCACATTTCCCGCCGCCGCATTGATCGTTTGCGCGCCGCCGAACGCCACCGGCACCGCCACGGTTTGCGGGTTCGCCGAATTGTTCGTCAGCCCCCCCCCCAACGCCAGCGTGGAGCTGCTGTTGGTGATGGTGAAACTGCTGGCGGTGCTGTCGAAGGTGAGTGAACCAACGTAAAAGCCGGCATCCATGTTTACCGTCGTTTGCGTCGTGCCCGCAAAGGTCACATAGTCACCCAGACTGGGGGCCACTCCATTGGTCCAGTTGATGCCGGTGCTCCATTTGTTGTCGCTACCGCCACCATTCCAAACTTCATTGGCCGCCACCGTCGCCCCCATGGCATTCGCCCAGGTTGTGGCCACCCGAACCTGACCAATACTCGGGTAGGTGCCGTTGGCAGACCAGGAAGACGTTACAAATTCCAGCTTGTCCCACGAGGTCTCGCTCACCCCCGTCAACGTTTGCGTCCACAGCGCGGTCGCCGCACCCTCGGTCGCCGGCAAGGGACTGGAGATCGTGCTCAAATTGTAGGCATACATGGTCACGGTCACCGTGGTGCCGGATTGCGTAATTTTCCCAATACACAAAACCATCTGCCAACCACTTATGGAAATCCCGGTGGTGGTGCCCTTGAGGCCCGGATCTTGGTTTACACTGGAGGAAGTGCTGTAATGAGCTCCGGATAGATTCCAACCTTGCCCAAACGTGATCTCCTGCCCGGTCGAACTGTTGGCCAAACCTGCCTGCCCGAGAAAGTCGCCACTGCCGGCGCTGGCCACGAAGCTAATGTAAGTGGCGCTCGATCCCAAACTCACCGGGCTGGCGAGGCTGGCCTGATACTGATTCACGTTGTAGCTGTTGTTTTCCACCTGGTTGAAATAAGTGGTGCCACCGATGGTGTTCATGACGCGAAAAGCGTTATTGACGTTGTTGGCCGCCACATTCCAGTTTCCATCACTCGTTCGGCTTATCAGGCTTTCACCGCTGCCACGCGTTCTGCTCCACGAGCCGGTCAAACCCATGGAATATGCCGAATCTGAAAATCCGCCAATACCGCTGAGTTGTGTCGCGGAATAAAAACCTTCGTAGGCGAGCACGGCGGAGTGCGCGGACAGGGTTGAAAGCGCCACAACCGCGAGGGCGCTAAAAGTGCGATTCCAATTTTTTCTTTTCATGAGTTGTATATAAAACAATGGTTCTTTGAAGGCACTGGCGGATTGAATCATTCCCCAAATTGGGATCAATGAAACCGGCAACTTGCGAAACGGATTAATCATAATTTTGGCGATCTGCTTATTTAATTTACCGATCATCACCCAACGCGCCAACCGGGCATCGTTGCGGCATCACGGTGACGTTGCCCATGTGTTACAGCGCTGATGGTCAGACCGCTGCTCGTTAAGGTCGTATGTGCCTCCATATTCAGGGTGGCCGTCGTATTCCCGGTCAGATCAGCCAGCGAGGCCCCGCCGCTCTGGGTGCCGTAGGTCGTAAAGTTGAAATAGGTCTGCAAGCTCTGGGCCATTGCGGCCGGGGCAAAAGCGAGGACGACCGCAGCGAGCAGGCTGATGGTGATTTTTTTCATTGGTTTTTCAAATGGGCGTGGTTGTGAAATTGATTTTGTTGATGTGCGGTGTGGTCTTGTTATGAAACATAAACCTGTAATTCATCTCTGCAACCGGAAGAACAGAGTTGCATTGGTCATAGTGACAGGCACTTGGTTGTTTCCGCCGATGACGGAGGGCGTAAGGTTGACCGGAGTCCAAACCGCATTGGCACCCAAGGTGGAACTGGATACCAGCGTGAAACCTGAACCGGCCACCGGCCAGTTCAGCGTGAACGACCCGTTGCCTTGGGAAACGGCCAGCGAAACATTGGTCGTGAGCAGGACATTCGGCCCGACCGTCTGCGCGGCCGTGATGTCTGGCGGCGTCAGGACGCCGGAGTAGATGCGGAATTCATCAATCGTTCCCTTCAAATTCGGGTCACTGCTCCACGGCGAGCGACCCAGGACAAAGACATTTTGCGGATAACTGCCCAACGCGGCAAGCGGCCCGCTGTAAATCGAGGACAACGCGCCATTGAGGTAAATGGATTTCACGCCGCCGACCGGATCATAGATCAGGGTGACATGGACTGGCGTGCTGTTCGTCGGCAATGCCGCTCCGCCGCTCAAGAGATTACCGCTCCACGAGATCAAGGTTTCGAAAAAATTCGTGCCGCCGTGACCATGGCCGCTGTCGAAGAGGTTGTAGCGCAGGTAACTGCCGCCGGAACCGGTGCCATCGCCGTTGCCCATGTAAAACAGATGCACGTTGTTGTTCGGCACGGTCAGGGATAACCAGGCGTCAATGGTGACCGCAGAAAAGCCGGTGAGCAGGTTGGCCGGCAACGTGACGTAAGTTCCACTGGCGCCATCCAAAACCACGCGGCCACTACCATCGAAGGCCGCCGTGCCATTCAAGGTGCCGTCCGCGCCACCGACAGAATCGTGGGCCGTGCTGCCGCTGGTTTCGTTAAAGCCATAGCGATGGATCAACGGCGGCAGGGGCGAAGAAACGACCACCGACGCGGAGGAAAAACTGACATTGTCAAACTGCGCCTGGCAGAGCGTGCCGTCAACGTGGCTGCAGACGGCGAGGCCGACATAGACATTAGCGTTCATCACCACTGTGGTGGTGCCGGACTGAATCCAATTGGTGCCGTCGGCCGAAATAAACGCGGTAAACGTGTCGTTGGTGCGCACCAGCCGTACCCAATACGGCGCGGCCAGGCCGGTGTTTCCGGTCACGCCGGCAGCCGAACTGCCGGTGCCGCTGCGCTGTTGGAGCGCCGTGCCATTCGCCGGTGATATGAAGTTGATGACATATTGTGACGAGGCATCAAGCGTTTCACGGATCATCACGCCAGCCTTAGCCCAGCCAGCGGTGTTTTGCATGTTCAGCACGCGCGCCGTGAGGGCACAATCGCCGGTCAATGACTGAAAGACATAGCGGAACTCGTCGCCGGAATCCCAGATGTCCGCGCCGGAGCCTTGGATGGTGAAAATGCCGTTGGTCAAACCAAAAGAACCGGTCGCGCCGACGGCACCGACATCTTCCGTCAACCAGTTGGTCGAAGACGCGCCGGTGAGCGACGCGGCAGCTTCGGAAGATTTCACCGATTCGCCGGCGGCATCCACGGCGGTGACGACATAAAAATAAAGCGTTCCGGGCGAAACATTGGTGTCATTAAAAGCCATCGCCGTGAGGTTCGTCGCAATTGAAGTATAAGATCCGCCGTGCGTCAGCGAGCGTTTCACATTGAACGTCGCCGTGGCCGACGGGCAATACCATGACAAGTTGATTTGATTGGTTCCCGGCAAAGCGATGACATTCGCCGGCGTGGCGCTGCCGACGGCCGTGGCCGGGCCGATCTTCAAACCAATCGCCGTGCCCGACGGCAAACTGGGCATTGTCGCCGGCAACGTCACCACCAGACCGGTTGACGTCTGCGACCAAGTCAACGCACTGGCGCTGCCGAGTAATGAAACCGAAGAGATCGGCGCGACCAGCAGATTTGAACTCGTGGCGAGCGAAGCAATGGTCAGCTTGGTTCCGCCCGAAGGAATGCCTTCATAAAACGCATAAAGACATCCGTTGGTGCCGACAGTGAAACGGAAGTTGCCCTCGGTCGGCCTGACCCAGGCGCGACTGCCGTAAACGCCTTCGCTGTGAATGGCCATCCATTGGCCCACGCCTTGCAACATATTGGTTGCGCCGCTGTCCAGCGAACCGTCCGGGCGATTGGGAATGTTCACCATCATCGCGCCGTCGCGCGAAATCGCTTCGAGCAGGCGATAGACAACCGTTCCGCCGTTGTCATAGGAAATACCGGGATACCAAAACCAATCGCCAATCGCCATTTCCGCAAACCACGGCTGGTCGCTCTTGATGGTCGAGGAGAAGTTGCCTTCGTAAGTCGTGCCGATGTGATCGCCGTTGTGGAATTTTACGACTGCCAGACGATCCAGATTCGGCCCGTGCCGTTCCAGCGCACGATTGTAAAAATGCGCGATGACGCGCTGCATCCCATCGCACTTGTAACCGCTCCCGCTCAGGTAGCCACTGAACGGCTGCGTCGAATTGCCGTCGGTGTAGATGAAATCCGGATCGTAATTTTCCACCACGTCCAGCATGCGCAGCGCCCATTGCGTCACATACCAGTGCGCGAAGCCGAGGTGATTCGTGAAGATGCCTTGCGTCAGGTTATAGGCGAGCGAATCAATGCCCTGGTATTCGCGCAGATTTATGCCGTAGAGGCGGCGCGGGTCATAGTTTTGCCACCAAGTGCCCGTGCCGTTCGTCGCGGTGACGGCGTCGTAAGGAATGCCGGCGAACGCGCCCGTGCTGTCGCTGTTAAAGGCCGGCTGGTCCCACCACCAATTATATTCATGATGAAACGCCACGCCCATGTGCATGCCCAGGCTGCGGAGGGCGTTGGTCCATTCCGCCATCGTGTCGCGCTTCGCCCCGAAGTTCATCATGTTCCATGGATTATACCTGGAGTTCCAGTTGTCGAAGTTGTCGTGATGCACGCCCTGCACCAGCACAAAGCGCGCGCCGGCGTTGTAGAAAAGCTGCGCCATGCCGGCGGGACTGTAGTTGGTGGGACTCCACGCGTTGACGACATCCTTGTAACCGTTCGTCGTCGGGTGGCCAAAGTTCGCGAGGTGGTTGTTGTAAGCGGTTGTTCCCGGTTGATACATCTTCCGGGCGGGCCAGTCGCCGCTGGCGAGATTGGCTTCCGGCCCATAGTGAAACCAGATGCCAAACTTCGCCTGACGCAACCATGCGGGTGTGCCATTGCCGGGAACATTCGCCGCGATGGACGTCCACGTCGGCGCAAACGGCCCGTTGGTCTCGATCGCGAAATCCATCTTCACTTCCGGGAAGACTGCCGGGTCGCCCATCGGCACGGTATTGGGCGTCAGCGGCGCGCTGACGGCCGGCATCGCCGGCAAAGCCGGCAGCGTGTAGGCGTTTGCGGAGATGACGCCAGCGGAAAACAGGATGGCAGCGGGGAGCGCGAAAATTCGACAGTTCAGTTTCATTAAATCAATTTTTGAGCGGAGAATCATTTCTGGCCGACGCGCTGACGATGGGTTGATTCAATTCAACCTTGAAGCCCACGGCGGTCCGAAACGGCATCTGCTTCGGACAATCAATCACCAAGCCATCCGGCTCCTGCTTCCAGACCAGCTTGTCAGCCCCGCCCAAGAGCGAAACCGATTGGACCGGCCCGGCGAGACGTTTCGCGTCGGTGCCGAGCGAGGTGATTTTCAATTGAGAACCCGGAGCCGGCACCGTCAGGCAATAGGCATAAAGACAGCCGTTCGTGCCAACAGTGAAACGGAAGTCCTGCGGGCCAAATTTGAATTCGGCGTGCTGTTTGCGCAGCCCGCCGCCAGGCAACTGCTTGAGCTTGCCGTTCACGATTTCGCCTTCGCCGGGAATTTTCCAGGCGTGGCTGCCGTAGATGCCCTCGCCGTTGCAACGCATCCAGACGCCGACTTCCTTGAGCATTTTCCTGCAACCGTCATCCAGCGAACCGTCCGGCAGCAACGAGATGCAGATGGCGGCGTTGCCATCGCGCGACGCGGCCTCGGTAATGTAACGG
>CAYUGC010000197.1:0-6897 GCA_964444085.1 uncultured Bifidobacteriaceae bacterium
TATTGGTGACGCTGTGCTTGCCATAAAAATGATTCCGGCGGTTGATAAAGAAATCATTGAGCAAAATGTTCACGCCGTTGGTCACGTTGATCCCCGGATCAAAATTGCACTGGCCACCTACGCCAGGCCAGCCCCACCAAGCGCGATCCACCGCTGCGTCGGAGATAAGCGGGGTCCGCCACTGAAGGATCTTTTGCTCCGCCGGCGACGTGCCGGCGGGCGTGCCCGGCGGTTTGACGTAGGCGTCCAACATCGTGCGGGTGCTCCGGCGGAACATTTCCCGCGTCTGCGGCACCTGGAAGATAAGATCATACATGCCGTTCCAACCGCCGCCGTTGGAGGGAATGGCCTGTGATGAGCCATACATGGGGAAACTTTTCACGTCGTCGTTGGTTGCTTGGATGCCAGCATAGACACTGGCATCCATGTAAGCGGCACCCCAGGAAAGGTTCTGGTCGTAGGGCAGGATGCGCCAAAGATCATCGCCGTCGTTGTCATGGTAAAGCGCCATGCCGGCCCAGACGTCGTCGTTCTGATGCGTGAACCGCGCCGCCACCATGTAACTGATGACTTCCGTCAGATCCAGCCGGTCGAGCAGATTGGTCCATTTCTGGCCCGCAGACAGGGCGGGTGCCAGCGCATTGATCAGGTTGTTGTAATCGGTGTTGTCCTCGGTCAGTCGGGTTTTCTTTTCAAAGTTGCCTGTGCTGTAACCGCCGGGCTGCGCCGTGCCGACGTTGGCGTAATATGCGCCGGCCGGGTTGTAGCCGATGCGTTCGAGCATTTCGGTTTCCTGCACGTCGGTATGGTTGGCTAGTTCATAAAAAGCCCCGTTCAATTGCAGCCGCATCGGGGAATAAAACGGTGGCGGCACCCCCACTTGATCATCCAGCCAGTAGCTCAGACGGGTGCGGAGGTAGGTCGGATCCGGGTATTCTGCCACGAACGAAGTCTTGGTGATGCGTTTGGCAGAATTGTCGTAGTGGAACGGATGCTCCTTGTTGAAAGAAAGCCGGTGAGATTTCTTGTAAAAACCCGCCGTGCTGTTGCCGCGTAGGCTCATCCGGATATTGTCGTAAAACTCCCCGTCAAAATACGCCGACACGCGCCCGCCGGCATCGGAATCCGCGCCGGTTTGCGAGGTCCATCCACCCGGCCCGGTGCCGGGTTGCAGCACGGACGTCGGTGCGAACAGGTGCAAAATAGGAATGCTGCTGGTAACGTAATTGGCCTGGATGACCGTGCCCAGATATTCCGCATAGTTGGTGGGATCGAGAAAAAATGGCCAGCGTGAGGTGCGCGAGAGCGAATCCGCCGCTGAGAAATACCAGCGCACCATCTGGCCCGCTGAATAATTTGTCTTGGCAATGACCGCGCCGTAAACGCCGTCGCCCGCCGCGCCGTCGCCGTGCAGTCCGTCATCCAGCATCCGGGTGGCGTTCGTGGCTCCGAACATGACCCGCCAATACAGCATCACGTTCGTCACCGGAGCAAACGCCTGCGTCACGCGGCAGGTGATGGTGAGGCTGTCGTTGGTGCCGGGCAGTTGGGGAAAGAAGTCAGCCTTGGTCATGATGGGGCCAAGGTCTTTGGCCCCGACACTGTTCGTGGTGCCCGGTGTAGGCACCACAAAATATCGGGCCTGGTCGAGGTAGCCAAAACTGTCCAGTTCCAATTCCGCCGACAGCAGGAAATTGCTGTTGGCGGCGGATAGGTTCAGCCCTTGAAACGCGAGCACGTTCGTGCCGGCCCGGAGCGCAGAAATCGCGGCAGTGATGTCGAACGATTCATTGGTCAGCGCGGCGGTTCCGTTGTGCATGCTGGTGGCGGTGGAATTCCAGTCCAGTTCCGACAGCGCATTGCTCGCAGCCACGGGCGTGCCGTTCAGATAAGCCTGAAAACCGTCGTCGAACTTCATCCGCAGAACCGCCTGATAGATATTGAACGTGTTGGTCAGCACAAACGGCAGGCGGAAATAGGCGCTGGCATTCACGTTCGACATGGCCGAACGGAGGTCGGTCTTGATGAGCGGGGCATAGGTGCCTGCGCCAAACCCAATGCCGTTTGTTGCCTTCGTCCAGGAGGCGTCGTTGAAAGAATTGGAAACCCATGATTGTGCCAGACCTCCATTCAATGGAACTTGCACCCGTCCCACGCTGCCATTGGTCACGTTCAGGACGGAGGAATAATCCACGGAAAAGCCATACGACACATCGGTCACCTGCGGCGGATAGGTCGGGGAAAACTGCGTGGCGATGGAGCCGTCGGGCCGGACGAGCGCAAGGTATTCGCCGTCGGGATCGAGCTTGAAGTTGGTGTGCAGTGTCTTGCCGGCCGTGTGGCGATCACGATTGGATGCGAAAACGATTATGTGGGCGCCGGGAGGGAGGTTGGTGGCGGGAAACCGCCACTTGAACAGGTTGCCATTGGTGTCCGTGAGCGACCAGTTGTAAAGATTGACGTTCGTGGGGCCGGTGTTGGCCACCTCGATCCAATCCTCGGAATTGTCATAATCATCCAAGAGCGTCTTGGAATTGCTGGCCATGAACTCGCTGATAATGGGGCCGTTTTGCGCCCAAAGGGAGACCATGGTGAAGAGGGCGAGGCAGCCGACAATGAAACGCTTCATAATTGATAACGATCAATGGACGAGGATGTACTTCCAGCGGGGGGGCATGATGTTAAAATATCACGTGTGTCCAAATTTCCAACAGTTTATTTAATGTAGCACGTATTACTGACACGGTCGGCAAAACCACGGAAAACCACGCCCGCCGCAGACTCATGCTGTTGCGGAAATGGCACAGGCTTCCCGGCAATTCGTGACGCACGCCGTGATGACGCTGGCTCGTCGGACAGCCTACTGGCCCCGATCATTGTGATATTGAAGCGGCTTTTGTCACCTGATTGTAACCCGTTCGCAATCTGATTGCCTTGAGCTCATGGTTGATTGGTCTCCATGAGGACGTGCAAACATTTCCGATATCAGCTCCCCCGGGAAATGGCCGACGAACTCCGCGACGCCGATCCGGAGCCTTGCGACGTTTGCGATGCGATGCCGCACCGTCAGTGGGCGGGGCAGGAAGAATTTCAAACTCCATCCCTGCGACTAAAACTTTCCAGGCGCAAAGCGCATGCTGCTCAAAATGGACAGCGGTTGGGATGGGGCTGGTGGTTCCGCTGGGCTTTCAGCGAAACCTAAAATGCATTCAAGGCCGCGATGGCTCGCGGCCTTGAATGCGTTGGTTGAAATCACTTCGCCAGTGCGCGGCAGAACTTGTCCCTGCGGGCGGGTTCCTTTTCGAGGTTGGGCATGTTCGTCGCGTAAATGGGGCAGTCAATAGCATCGCAGTATTTAGGCGGGTTTTTGAATTGCATTGCGCCAACAGAGGTGGGCCACCTATTTTTGACCGATGCACGGTTTCAAGTCTGGCAAGGCTTGGACAAAAAGCGCAATACTATTGCCCCCTTTACAATCTCCTTTTATGAACACCGCTCGACGCTTCGTGAAACACGCCATTTCTCCGCTTGCCTGGGGGCACCCGGTCGCGAAATTGATATTGGGTATCGCCTTGTTCCTGCCATGCCTCCCCCTCGCGGCGGCGGATTGGGAAATCCTGACCACGCCATCAAGTGACGCGGATTGTGTCACGATTGTCGGAGGTAAAAGCGACGCGGTGATCCTCGTGGATGCGAACGATTATCCGGCTGTCCAACTCGCGGCGAATCTCTTTGCGGACGATGTCCAGCGCGTGAGCGGTCATCGCCCGGTCGTGAGCAATGCTCTGGCGGGTGCGCCCCAAATGGTGATCGTCGGAACGCTCGGCCACAGCGCGTTCATAGACAAGCTGGCCGCCGGCGAAAAACTGAAGCACCTCGATAAAATTAAGGGCCGCTGGGAGGCAACCCTTGCGCAGGTGGTGGAGCAGCCGTTTCCCGGTGTGGAGCGCGCCCTCGTCATTGTCGGCAGCGACCGGCGCGGCGCGGCTTATGGGCTGATGCAACTCTCGGAAAAGATTGGCGTTTCCCCGTGGTATTGGTGGGCGGATGTCCCGGTCCGGCAACACGACGCGGTGGTGATAAAAGTTCCCGCGCCGCAGGTGGACGCGCCGGCCGTGAAATTTCGCGGCATTTTTATCAATGACGAAGATTGGGGTCTTTACCCGTGGGCGAAAGAAACCTTTGATCCCGGCTTCAAAAACATCGGCCCGAAGACCTACGAGAAAGTTTTTGAACTGATGCTGCGCCTGCGGTTGAATTACATCTGGCCGGCCATGCACGCGTGCAGCACGGAGTTCGGCTCCGTGCCGGAAAATGTCCGGCTCGCGGACAAGTTCGCCATCATCGCCGGCGCGTCGCATTGCGAGCCGATGCTCTGCAATAACGTCAGTTGGAATGAAAAAGAAAAGGGACCGTGGAACTACAGCCTCAACCACGACCCCATCCACGCTTACTGGGAAGACATGGTGAAAGCCCGCAATAGCGAAGAAGCCGTCTGGACACTGGGCATCCGCGGCATCCACGACGCGGGGATGCAAAGGCCGCCCAACGACATGCCGGGCAAAATCAATTTAGTAACCAAGATATTCAGTGAACAGCGCGCCTTGCTCGACCAGCATGTCACCAGACAGTGGGGACCGGTCGCACAATGTTTTGTGCCTTACAAGGAAGTGCTGCCGATCTACGACGCCGGGTTGAAAGTGCCGGAGGACGTGACGCTCGTCTGGGTGGATGACAATTTTGGATACATCCGCCGCCTGGGCACCCCGGCGGAACGGAAGCGCCCCGGTGGCGCGGGTGTCTATTGGCACTTGTCCTACTATGGCGGCCCGCATTCTTACACCTGGATCAACACCACCGCCCCCACGCTCATCTGGGAGGAATTGCACAAGGCGTGGGAAAACAAGGCGCGCACCCTCTGGGTGATCAATGTGGGAGACCTCAAGCCCATGGAAATCGGCACCGACTATTTCTCGCGGCTGGCCTGGAATCCTGATGGATTCAGCCTCGGCGCGCAACGGATGTTCCTCCACGATTTCTCGGTGAAAAATTTCGGCGAAAAGTCCGCGCCAGCAATCGCGGATTTCCTGATGGAGTTTTACCGGCTGGGGACCGTCCACAAACCCGAGCTGATGAACCGTGAATGGGCGCTTTCGCTGCCGTCGGAACGCGCGGCGCAACTGGAGTCCGATTACAAGAACCTGCTCCAGCGCGAAGCGGCGCTTTCCCGCGCCATCCCGGCGCCGGCGCGCGATGCCTACACGGAGCTGGTCGGTTTCCCCGCCCGCGTCCTGGGCTCGACAGGCTTGATTTTCATGACGGATCGTCAAGCCCGGCAAGGCGCCGATGCCGCCGCCAGCGAGATCGAAATCGCGCGCCTGCGCAATGAGCTTGAGGCACAGGTGAAAAATTTCAACACGAAGGTTGCGGGCGGAAAATGGAACCACCTGATGCCCGGCCTCGTGACCGGACAAGACCTGACAAAATGGAGCAGCCAGGTGCGGTGGCCGTGGGGCGAAAAACCGGCTCAACCGGCCCAGCCTGCGAAAAATTCCCCCGGCCCGAACGAGCCTCCCGCAGGACAAGGCTGGCGCGATGCCGCCTCGGCGGACCGGCAGTCGTCGCCGGGCTCGGCGCGCTGGACCAGCATCGAAGGGCTGGGGCAAACCGGCCGGGCGATGGTGTTGCAACCCACGAGCATGGAAACTTCATGGAAAGACGGTGATGAAAACGCGCCCGCCCTCGAATATGAATTCAAGTCCCATGGCGGTGCTGCGGAGGCGTTTGTGGATTTCCTGCCGACGTTCCGCATTTACCCGGGCCTGAAGCTGCGCGTCGCCGTGAGCGTGGATGACCAAACGCCGACGCTGGTTGAAGTGCCCGGCTCCAGCGGTGCGGAAAATGAAAACAGTCCCATCCGAAGTTTCGCGGTTCAGAACAACTACACCCGCGTGCGCGTGCCGCTGCCGGGCCTCGCCGTCGGCCAGCACACCTTCAAAATCCGCGCCGTTGATCCTGGCGCGGTGATTGATCAGGTGTCACTGCCATAGGCTTTCGCAGGCTGTATTGGGCGCACTTATTTATTCCGTTGCCGGAGCAACTCCTTCCGAGGTTTGGCGGATTCGCTTCGTAAGGGGGGGCACCCATTAGCATGAGCGGTCAATAGTATTGTGCCAACGTGTCTAACTGCCAGGCCTCGGTCATGCACGGACTATTCCTATTTAAAAACAGCTGCAATTTTATTGGAAACGCTCTATTTCTCCACCACGGTTTGTCCCAGATGAAAACGGTCTTTCAGGCGGAGGTCGCGGGACGAGCTGCCGATTTGGATCTGGTAGTCACCGGCTTCGGCCACCCAGCCGGCTTTCGCCGGGTCGAAGAAGGCGAACGCGCGTTGATCGAGCGGGAGGCTGACGGTTTGTTTTTCGCCGGGCTTCAGAAACACTTTCTTGAAGCCTTTCAGCTCGTTCTCCGGCCGCGGCAGGCTGGGATTGTTTTCGTGAACGTAAAGCTGCGCCACTTCCGCGCCGGCCACCTTGCCGGTGTTTTCGATTTCAAACTGTGCCGTCACGATTCCGTTGGTGCCAGCGGCCGGAATCAGTTTCAGATGGGAATACTTGAACGTCGTGTAGCTCAAGCCGAAGCCGAACGGAAATTCGGGTTCAATTTTCTTCGCGTCGAACCAGCGGTAGCCGACGAGCAATCCCTCCTTGTAAAACAGCGTGCCGTTCGTGCCCGGATAGGTGCCGAGCGCGTGCGCCGGTGAATCGGAAAGTTGCTTGGGATAAGTCACCGTGAGTTTGCCGGACGGATTCACCTCGCCGAACAGGATGCCCGCCAGCGCGTGACCGCCTTCCATGCCGGAATAATGCGCCTGCAACACCGCCGGCACCTGCG
>CAYUGC010000198.1:0-6773 GCA_964444085.1 uncultured Bifidobacteriaceae bacterium
GGCCGGATGCCCGGCTGGATTGCGAATTACAAGGAAATCATGGAGGAGCCGAAGAGCCGCATCTACCGGCCGCGCCAGATTTACACCGGCAAGACGGTCAATCCCTACGTCCCGCTGGAACAGCGGAAATAAATTGAAGCGGTCGCGACCCTTGTTTTTTGTCTTTACGGCGGCCAGAAAGGCGCGAAAATTGCTCCCTTTGGCGATATATTGCCCATGAGCAAAATTCTGGTTATAGACGACGAATCCTGGCTGCGCGAAATGATCCGGCTCGCACTGGAGCAGCAGGGTTTTGAAGTCATTGAGGCCGTGGACAGCACGGACGGCGACGCCAAGGCCCGCCAGTTCCTACCCGACCTCATCCTCTGCGACGTCAACATGGGCAAGGCCGACGCCGGCTTCGTCACCCTGATGAAGCTCCGCGAAAACGCCGCCACCGCCGCCATCCCCTTCATCCTCATGACCGGCATGGCCGATTCCGCCGGGATGCGGCACGGCATGGAACTCGGCGCGGACGACTACCTGCCCAAGCCCTTCAAGGTGGACGAGCTTTACGCCGCCGTGAACGCGCGGCTCCGCAAAATCAAGACCGTCCGCGAAGACGCCGAACGCAAGCTTGCCACGTTGCGCACGCAGATTTCAATGATGATGCCGCACGAGTTGCGCACGCCGCTCAACGGCATCGTCGCCAACGCCGAACTGCTCGTCACCTCCGCCGCCGACCTCGGCACCGCCACCATCACCGAGATGGGCAAGGAAATCTGCAAATCCGGCCTGCGCCTCGAGCGGCTCATCGAAAATTTTCTCTTTTACGCGCGACTGGAAATGGTCGCCACCGACGCCGACAGCGTCATCGCCCTCCGCTCCGCCCGGCTCGCCGCGCCGGCCCCCCTCGTCCGCACCGCCGCCGCCGTCCAAGCGGAAGCTGCCGGGCGCATCTCGGATTTGGATCTGGAACTGACCGAAGCCCCCGTGCCGATGGCCGAGGAATATTTCAAAAAAATCATCACCGAGCTGGTGCAAAACGCCTTCAAATTTTCCGAAACGGGCACGCGAGTGAATGTCAGCCTGAAAACCGCCGGCGAGGAAACCGAACTTTCCATCCACGACCATGGCTGCGGTTTGTCCACCGAGCACATCCGGCGCATCGGTGCCTATGTCCAGTTCGAGCGGAAGATGCAGGACCAGCCCGGCCTCGGCCTCGGCCTCGCCATCGCGAAAAAACTGGCGGAACTGCACGGCGGCCAGCTGGCAATCACCAGCAGCGAGAAAACCGGCACCACCGTCACCGTGAAACTCCCCAAGCCAAAAAACGGTTGAAGCTTCAGAACGGCAGCCGCGCGTAAAGCAGGTTCAATCCGCGCCCCGCGCATTCCGCCGCCAGAAACAGCAGCACCAGCGCCAGCACCGGCGCGAAATCCACCTTGCCCGCCCGCAGCGGAAATTTTTTCAACGGCGACAGCATGGTCTGCGCGGTCGCATTGACGTATTTCCAGAACGGATGCCGGCCAAAATAAATGTAGCTGTTCAGCAGGTGCAGTGCGAGGATTGCGCCCGCCGGAAATTTCCAGATCAAATAGCTGCCCAGCCCCACGACCACCGACTGCTCCACGCGCAGCGCCATGGTCGCGGGCAGTCCCTGCAGCCAGCCCAGCGGCCAGCTCAAGAGCAGCCACGCCAGCGCCGCCGCCCCGAACGGCAGCAGCAGCCGCGCCCAACGCGGCCAGCCGTCCACACGACCCAGCGGCACTTTCACCAGCGAATGCACCGGTTCCGGCCCGGACAGCAACGAGAGGAAAAGCAGCCCGACGAAAAAAACTCCCATTATCTGCCCGAAGCTCAAAAACGAAAACACCAGCATCCGCCCAAACACGTCGCTGCGGAACGTCGGCGCCGTGACCATCAGGTCAAGCTGGCCGATCCAGAACGGCACGAGCCAGCGATAGAGAATCGCGCGCAGAAAAAGCAACGCCGCAAGAAAAACGAGCAGGTGCCAGCGCCGCAGTTTTTTCGGCGCGGCCGGACGCAGCGTGCCCATCAGCGTCGCCGGCGTCCGCTTGATCAGCGGGTCGAAACGGATTGAACGCCAGTTCAGCCAGAGCAGCAGCCCGGCGAGGTTCAGGATGAAATCAACATAGCCCATGCCAAATAAAAATTGCGAATCCAGAATGAACCATCATCCCAAATTCGCAATTCGTAAGTCGGAATTATTTCACATCATCTTCAGCAGCGTATCCGCCATTTCGCTCGGCGTGACGGCAATGCCGATGCCGGCGGCCTTGAACGCGGCGATCTTCGCCTCGGCCGTGCCTTTGCCGCCGCTGACAATCGCGCCGGCGTGGCCCATGCGGCGTCCGGGCGGCGCGGTCGCGCCAGCGATGAAACCGGCGACCGGCTTCTTGCAATTCTTTTTGATCCACTCGGCGGCCTCTTCTTCCGCGCTGCCGCCGATTTCGCCAATCATGATGATGCCGGTTGTCTCCAGGTCGTCATTGAAAAGTTTGATGACATCCAGATGCGACGTGCCGTTCACCGGATCGCCGCCGATGCCGACGCAGGTGCTTTGGCCGACACCGCGCGAGGTGAGTTGCCACACGGCTTCGTAAGTCAACGTGCCGCTGCGCGAGACGACGCCGATGTTGCCCTTTTTATGAATATAGCCGGGCGCGATGCCAATGCGGCAGCCGCCGTGCGAATCCTTGCCTTCACCGGGCGTGACAATGCCAGGGCAGTTCGGCCCGATAAGCCGAGTCTTGGTGTTGCCTTGCAGCGCACGCTTCACGCGAACCATGTCGCGCACCGGAATGCCTTCGGTGATGGCGACGACCAGATCAAGCCCGGCGTCCGCGCCTTCGAGAATCGCATCGGCAGCGAACGGCGGCGGCACAAACACCGCGCTGGCCGTCGCACCGGTCTGTTTCACGGCGTCGGCCACGGTGTCAAAAATGGGAACCTTCTTGCCGCCGTGTTCAAAAAATTGTCCACCTTTGCCGGGCGTGACGCCGGCGACAATTTGCGTGCCGTAGTCAATGGAAAGCTGCGCGTGGCGCGCGCCGAAGCTGCCGGTGATGCCTTGGACGAGAACCTTGGTGTTGGGTTGAACGAGGATGGACATGGTAAATTTTTGATTTGCACCGGGACGGCCCAACCGCGCTGCTGGCGGTTTTGAACACGACCCGAAGCGTCATGTTAATTTTTTTTGACGCCCAAACTCAACTCTTTTCCGGTGAAGGATTGATGGAAATGAGAAGGCGGTCTTCTGGAAGCCGCCGGCGAAAGAACGCGCCAAAAAAAAATTCAACCCACTTTCTTGAGGGCCACGATGAGGATGCCAACGATGATGATGCCAACGATGATGCCGCCGATGATGAAATAAGTGTTCGTCCGGTTACTTTTCTTTGAGAACGCGGTGTTGGTGTCGAACGCCTGTGGGCGGGCACCGCTCTGGCCGAGGTCGTTGAGGTTCACGCCGCGCGGAATGACCATGGTGCCTTCCACGGCCTTCTTGGCCGGAGCGGGCGCAGGAACGGGAACAGAGCCAGTCACGGGGGCCGGCGGCGGCGGCGGCGTCACGGGTTTACCGTCGTCAATCTTGAGTTCCACCTGGCCGAAGCGCAGCACCTGGCCGGGCAGGAGGACGGTTTCGGAAATTTTTTCGCCGTTGAGAAACGTGCCGTTGGTGGAGTTCAGGTCGCGGACGAGAATCTCGGTGCCGCGCAGCAAAATCTCGGCGTGATGGCTGGAGACCGACGGGTCGGGAATCTGCAACGTGTTATCCTCCACGCGACCAACCGTGGTGCGCTCGACGCTCAAGTCGAACGAACGCCCGGTCATGCCTTGGTTCAGGATAACAAGTTTGGCCATAGGTTGTTTGAAAGGATTATGGGCGCGGCGGCTTTCAAGTCAAACGGAATTCTGTCGGACAAATGTCGTATTTTTATCTTACCCGCGCTTTTCAATCAGTTGCCGAAATTCAGCGAACAATGGCGTCGAATCATGCGGGCCGGGCGCGGCTTCAGGATGATACTGCACGCAGAACACCGGCTTGGTCTTGTGCCGCAACCCCTCGACCGTGCCGTCGTTCAAATTGATGCGGTGCACGGCGACATCGGACGGCAGCGATTTCGCGTCCACGGCAAAACCATGGTTCTGCGAGGTGATCTCGACCTTGCCGGATTCCAGGTCCTTCACCGGCTGGTTGCCGCCGCGATGGCCGAACTTGAGCTTGAACGTTTTTCCGCCGAGCGCCTGGCCGAGAATCTGGTGGCCGAGGCAGATGCCAAAAATCGGGATGCCGCTGTCGAGCAGCGTCTTCACTTCGCGGACGATGTAGTTCAGCGCCGACGGATCGCCGGGGCCGTTGGACAGGAAAATTCCCGCTGGCTTGTATTTTAGGGCATCGGCGGCGGTGGCCGTCGCCGGCAAAACTTGCACGGCAAACCCCTGCTGCCGCAGGCGACGCAGGATGTTGTATTTCATGCCGTAGTCAAAAGCGACAATCGGAATGTCCGCCGCTGGCAATGGCTTGCGGACGTTGCGCGCATCGGCGGCCTTGTTGCCGCGCACCAAATCGAACGCCGCGCTTTGCTCGTCCTTTTCGTCCCACTTGAATGCCTGCTTGTGGGTGACTTCCTTGACGTAATCCACGCCGACGAAGACAAATTCCTTCGCGCGCTTCACCGCCTCAGCCTCGGAAATATTTTCCGTGGAGATGAAACCGTTCAGCGCGCCGCGCACGCGGAGTTTTTTCGTGAGCGAGCGCGTGTCAATGCCCTGGATGCCGGGGATGCCGTTTTTCTCCAGATAATCCGGCAACGACCAATCCGCGCGCCAGTTGCTGACGATGGGCGAAACTTCGCGCACCACGAAACCCGCCGCGTGCGGCCGCCACGACTCGACGTCCTGCGCGTTGACGCCGTAGTTGCCGATGAGCGGATAGGTCATCGTCACGATCTGCCCGCGATACGACGGGTCGGTGAGGATTTCCTGGTAGCCCGTCATGGACGTGTTGAAACAGACTTCGCCACCGGCCGACGCTTGCGCGCCAAAACCTGTGCCGTGAAAAATGGAACCATCTTCGAGGGCTAAAATTGCTTTCATCAAAATTTACAAGATAGTAGGGTTGGCCACCGGCTGATTCAAGCGCGAAGCCGTGTGCGCGCGAAATAGTTTTCCGCAACATTCCTGCGCGCCGATATTGCATCCCGGCCGGTTCAGGGATAAAACGTCTGCTGACAATGCAACGTTCCACAACCCCAGTCCAAGCCGCCGAAATATCCGGAGGCGCAAAATGAGCACGCGCGTCCTGCTCGTGGAATGTGCCGACCGGCGCGGCCTCGTCCACGCCATCACCGGCGTGCTGCTCAACCACGCCCTCAACGTCGTCGGCAATCAGGAATTTGTGGAGCGCGGCTCCGCGCGCTTCTTTATGCGCACCGAATTCGATGGCGAAGTCGCGGCGGACAAACTGATCGGTGAACTCCGGAACGCCCTGCCGCCCGACGCCAGCATCCGGCTTTCCGACCTCGCGCCGAAACGCATCGTGGTGCTGGCCTCGAAGGAACATCATTGCCTCGGCGATATTTTAATCCGTCAGGCCTTCAACGAAATCAACGCGCTGGTGCTCGCCGTCATCAGCAACCATGCTGCGCTGGAACCACTCGTCAACAAATTCAACCTTCCGTTCCATTTCATCAGCCACGAAAACCTCACGCGCGTGGCACACGAGGCGGAGATGCTCCGGGTGATTGACCGACTCAAGCCGGATTATCTCGTGCTCGCCAAATTCATGCGCGTGCTGACGCCGGAGTTTGTAAACCACTTTCCCGCGCGCATCCTGAACATCCACCACTCGTTCCTGCCTGCGTTCGTCGGCGCCAAGCCGTATCAGCAGGCGTTCGACCGCGGCGTCAAAGTCATCGGCGCCTCCGCGCATTTCGTCACCGAGAAGCTCGACGAAGGCCCGATCATCGTCCAGCAGGTCATCCCGGTGGACCACACGCACACCGCGCATGATTTGTCGCAGGCTGGCCGCGACGTGGAGCAGATGGTGCTCGCCCGCGCACTGCGGCTGGTGTTTGAGGACCGCGTTTTTCTCTGCGGCAACCGCACGGTGATTTTCGACTGAAATTTTATGAACGCCCTGCCGCCGGCCGGGCGTCATGGAAGGGAATGGAGCGGGCGAAGGGAATCGAACCCTCGTGTGCAGTTTGGAAGACTGCCGTTCTACCATTGAACTACGCCCGCACTGCGCAAATCATACCGCCCGCGCTTGCCTTGTCAACCGCGCCGCGCTACGCTCGCCCCGATGAATTCGCTGCTCCTCACCGGCGGGCGCGTGGTTGATCCCGCCAACAAATTTGACGCCATCGCCGATGTCCTCATTCTCAACGGCAAAATTTCCGCCGTCGGCAAACAACTTTCCGCTCCCGCCGGCGTGGAAACTTTCGATGCCACCGGGAAAATAGTTTCACCCGGCCTGATTGATCTGCACGTCCACTTCCGCGAACCCGGCCAGACGGCCAAGGAAAACATCGCCACCGGCACGGCGGCGGCGGCGCGCGGCGGATTTACTTCCGTCGTCTGCATGCCCAACACGTCGCCGGCGATTGACAGCGCGGCGACCGTGGCGCTCATCCACGAGCGCGCCCGCGAGCAAGGTGTCGTCAACGTCTTTGTTTCCGGCGCCATCACCAAGGGCATCGCCGGCGAGGAACTTGCGCCCATCGGCGGCTTGAAAAAGGCCGGCGTGGTCGCCATCACGGACGACGGCC
>CAYUGC010000199.1:0-6743 GCA_964444085.1 uncultured Bifidobacteriaceae bacterium
GCACGCAGGAAAATTCCGAGAAGGTCGCGGCGGAAATCCGCGCGCTCGGCCGCAAAGCGTGGGCGCACGCCGTGGACGTGTCGGACACCGCCGCCGTCAGCGCCGCCGCCGAGAAAATTTTGGCCGAGGCTGGCAAGGTGGACATCCTTGTGAACAACGCCGGCGTCACGCGCGATGGTTTGCTCATGCGCATGAGTGATACCGACTGGGACACGGTCTTGAACACGAATCTCAAAGGCGCATTCCTCGTCACCAAGGCGTTCAGCCGCGCGATGATCAAGGCGCGCGCGGGCCGCATCATCAACATTTCGTCGGTCATCGGCCTCATCGGCAACGCGGGCCAGTGCAATTACGCGGCGAGCAAGGCGGGCCTGATTGGCTTCACGCAGTCGGCGGCGAAGGAGTTGGCGGGACGCGGCATCACGGTCAACGCCATCGCGCCGGGCTTCATCGAGACGGACATGACGGCGGAGCTGAAGGAAGACATGAAGGCGGCGCTGCTCAAGCAGATTCCGCTCGGCTGCCTCGGCCAGTCGGATGACATCGCCGGCGCCGCTTTGTATTTGGCCAGTCCGGCGGCGCGCTACGTCACCGGCCAGGTGCTGACGGTGGACGGCGGTATGGTGATGTGAAAGCCGTTGGCCGTGAGCGGTTAAATTGCTTCGCCGAAACGGCCTTTTTGCGTGGCAACCATTAAATGAGATTTCCGGCAAATAAAATTCAAATCGAGGCTTGACGGAACCGGCGTCCGCAAGCTAGAAAGATAGCGAATTATGTCAGACAAACCTCTCGACCAACGCGTAAAAGACATCATCGTTGAACAGCTCGGCGTCAAGCCGGAGCAGGTGGTGCCCTCGGCCAAGTTTATTGAAGACCTCGGTGCGGACTCACTCGACACGGTCGAGCTGGTCATGGCGCTGGAGGAGGAATTCGGCATCGAAGTGCCGGATGAACAGGCTGAAAAGCTCCAGAGCGTCGGCGACGTGCTGAAATACGTCGAAGAAAACGCCAAGTAATCGAAATGTTTTTTCACCAGCGGGGCAGTTTTGGCTGGACACAGCCGTGACTGCCCCGTTTCATTTTCCCATGGCAAACAGCTATTCCGACCGCCGCGTCGTCGTCACCGGCTTGGGCGTCGTCACGCCGCTCGGTCACGACGTGAACACCTTCTGGCAAAACCTCATTGCCGGCCAGTGCGGCATTGACAAGATTACCGCTTTCGACGCGACGGGCTTTGCCACGCAGATCGCCGGCGAGGTGAAAAACTTTGACCCGACGCCCGCGTTTCCGTCGCCCAAGGAAATCCGGCGCACCGACCGCTACTCGCAGTTCGGCGTTTATGCGGCGTGGAGCGCGCTCAAGGATTCCGGCCTCGATTTGGCCAGGGAAAATTGCGACGAAATCGGCGTGATGCTCGGCTCCGGCATCGGCGGCCTCGCCACCACGAGCGACCAGCACAGCATTTTGTTGAACCGCGGCCCCGGCCGGATGTCGCCATTCACCATCCCGATGCTCATCGGCAACATGGCGTCCGGCCTCATTTCGATGTATTGGAATCTGCGCGGGCCGAACTTCGCCACCTGCTCCGCCTGCGCCACCGCCAACCACGCCATCGGCGAGGCCTGGCGCACCATCAAGGCCGGCGACGCACAGGTGATGTTCGCCGGCGGCTCGGAAGCAGCGGTGATTCCCATTGGTATCGGCGGTTTTTGTGCGATGAAGGCCATGAGCACGCGCAACGACGATCCGAAAACCGCGTCGCGGCCGTTCGACAAGGATCGCGATGGGTTCGTCATGGGCGAAGGCGCGGGCGTTTTGGTTTTGGAAGAACTCGAACACGCCAAGCAGCGCGGCGCGCAGATTTATTGCGAAATCGCCGGCTACGGCAACACCGCCGATGCGCATCATCTCACCTCGCCGTCCCCCGGCGGCGAAGGCGCGGCGCGCTGCATGAAGATGGCGCTCCGCACCGGCGGCCTCAACCTCACCGACGTCAGCTACATCAACGCCCACGGCACCTCCACGCCGCAGGGCGACATCTGCGAAACGCAGGCCATCAAAACCACTTTCGGCGAACACGCGAAGAAACTGTGCGTCAGCTCCACCAAGGGCGCGACCGGTCATATGCTCGGTGCCGCCGGCGCGGTGGAAATGACCGTCTGCACGCTCGCCCTCAAACACAACATCGTGCCGCCGACCATCAACCTGCAAAATCCCGATCCCGAATGTGATTTGGATTATGTGCCGAACACCGCGCGCCAGATGCCGGTGAACGCCATCGTGAACAATTCCTTTGGTTTCGGGGGCCACAACTCGACCATCGCGGCGAAGAAGTTCGTCGGCTGATCCGGCGTTTTGCCCGAACAATTCAAAAGCGGCGTTCCGGTGGGAACGCCGCTTTTTGTTTGCCGTGATTTCTTTAAGCCAGTGATGCTAGAATCTTCTCCGCTGCCGCGCGCGGGTTTTCCGCCGCGTAAATCGGTCGGCCGACCACCAGCCAGCTCGCGCCGGCCTGAATGGCTTCACGCGGCGTGAGCGTGCGTTTCTGGTCGTCAGCCTTTTCCGCGCCGGTGCGGATGCCGGGCGTGACGAGCTCGATTTCCGGCGGTAAAATCTGCCGCAAATCCGCGATCTCCAGCGGCGAGCAAACCAGTCCGCGCAAACCGGAATTGACCGCCAGCGTGGCGAGCTTTTCCACTTGATGACCGACGTTCGGCTGGCAGCCGATTTCCGTCAGCGCGTTGCTGTCCATGCTGGTCAGCACGGTCACGCCGAGAACGAGTGGTGCAGGGCGGCCCAGGGATTTTGCGGTGTCCTGCGCGGATTTCTCCGCCGCCCGCATCATCTCGCTGCCGCCGCTGGTGTGAATGGTGAGCATCTGCACGTCGAGTCGCACGGCGGCGGCCACCGCTTTGGCGACGGTGTTCGGGATGTCGTGGAATTTCAAATCGAGAAACACATTCGCGCCGGTCGCGCGGACACGCTTCACGATGTCCGGCCCGGCGGAAACGAAAAGTTCCTTGCCGATCTTGAACGCGCCGACGGCGGGCGCGACTTGTTCTGCGAGTTTCAATGCCGATTCCGCCGACGGCACGTCGAGCGCCACGATGATGGGATTTTTGGTAGCCACAATGGCGCACAGCTAAACACAGTTGAAAACCGAAGAAAAGTTTATCCGGCAAACGCACCGGTGAACCCGGCCTCAACTGATGATTTCCTGCGGCGGAATTTTTTCCAGCAGCTCGTAATCCACTAGCGCGTAAAGCAGCTTGCCGTCCTGCCGCCGTTTCAGGCTGCCGTCGGGATTGAACCGCAGGATGACGTGCGCGGGCTTCATGTCCAGCACGCGGAAACCCATCTCGGCCATTTCATCGGTGACGAAAGCGGTGGTCTGCCTGAGAAATTCCAGGCGCGGTTCGCCTTCCAGTTGCCACCGGTCGGCCACCTGCTGCGCGTCGTGGCCTTTAATCCAGCCGTAGATCAAAATGTATTGCCGCCGAATGTCCAACGTCGCTTGCGGATAACGCGCGAGCTTCTGCGCGATCTTGGATTCCAGCCGGCCGCTCTGCCAGAGCTGGAGCAAATCCGGCGGCTCAAAAATCGCCAGCGGCTTCTTGGTCGGCATCCGGCGACGATCCGTGCCACGCCGTGCCGCGCGCAGGTTCGCGAGCACGGCGATTTCCTCAAACGGGCTGTTGAAATCCGCGTTGATGTATTTTTCCAGCGTCAGCGTGTCCACCGGCAGTTCCTCGCCGACGCGGTTGTAGCGCACGACGATTTCGAGGCTCTGGCCTTCGACCGGCTTGGTGAGCGTGCGGTAAATCGTGCTCGTCCCGCGCAGCTTCTGCCGGTGGGCGACGAACCAGTCCGGCTCGCGCCAGTTTTCCGGCTGCAGTTGCCGCGCGAACGGTCGGCCGAACTCCGTGAGATACAAATCGCCGCCGTCGGGCGTCTGCCGGTGAAAATATTTCACGCCCAAAATTTCGCGAGGCTGGAAGTCCGGCGTAATATTATTCATAACACTACCTGCTGAAGTTTGGCGCGTGAACGGCGTTGCGCCAGCCTAAAATTCTTCCTTCCGCCGCCGCTTTTGCTAGGCTGTCCGCATGAAAATCGTGCGCCACACCGACAAGAATTTTTCCGCGCAGCTCCGCGAGTTGACCGCCGGCTCCAGCTTGTTCGACGCCGGGATTGAGTCGCGCACGCGCAAGATCCTCGATTCGGTTTACACCTGCGGCGATGAGGCGGTCTTGGAATGCACCGAGCGGTTCGACGGCGCGAAACTCACCGTCGGGCAGCTCGCCGTAACGCCGGCGGAACTATTCAACGCATCGCTGAAGGCGGATGAACTCCTGCGCGCGGCGGTGGCCGAAGCGGAAAAGAACATCGCGTTCTTCGCCAAAAAATCGTTGCGCAAAGGCTGGTCGTCGAAAAATTCCCACGGCGCGAGCGTCGGCGAAAAATTTGACCCGTTCCAGCGCGTCGGCGTTTACATTCCCGGCGGCACCGCGCCGCTCGTCTCCACCGCGCTGATGACCATCACGCTCGCGAAAGTCGCCGGTTGCAAAGAAATCGTCGTGACCACGCCGTGCGGCAAGGACGGCTCCATCAATCCCGCGATCCTCTTCGCCGCGCGGGCGGCGGGGGCGACGGAGATTTACCGCGTCGGCGGCGCGCAGGCGATTGCCGCGATGGCCTATGGCACCAAGACGATCCGGCGCGTGCAGAAAATTTTCGGTCCTGGCAACGCCTACGTCAGCATGGCCAAGCGGCTGCTCGTCGGGCACGTGGCGATTGATTTGCTCGCCGGGCCGAGTGACCTGCTGGTGATTGCCGACGACACGGCGAATCCGAAATTTGCCGCGTCCGACATGCTGGCGCAGGCCGAGCACGGTTCCGGCCACGAACGCGTCTGGCTCGTGACGGCCTCCGCAAAGATTCTCAAGGCCGTGGAAAATGAAATTTCCAAACAGTTGCCCAAGCTCTCCCGCCGCGCGCTCATCCAGCGCGTGCTGGACCGCAACGTCTGGCTGATCCAGGTCGCCGGCGTTGTTGACGCCGTGGCGCTGGCGAACCAGATCGCGCCGGAGCATTGCGAAGTCATCACCCGCGACGCGCGCAAGGTGAGCGGCGGTATCGTGACAGCAGGCGCGATTTTCCTCGGCAACTGGTCGCCGACCGTGCTGGGCGATTACATCGCCGGGCCGAGCCACGTGTTGCCGACGGACGGCGCGGGCGCGAGCTTCGCCGGCCTGACGGTGGACCAGTTCCAGCGCCGCACCAGCGTGGTGGAATACAACCGCGCCTCGCTCAAAAAGGCGCTGAAAGGCGTGAAGAAATTTGCGGAACTCGAAGGCCTCGACGCCCACGGCAAAAGCGCGGAGATGCGGAAATAAATTTCAACTGCAAACCGGCGTGTTTGCCTGCAACGCGTCGGCCAGCCCGGAACCGCGCTGCAATTGTGTCGCGATGGTGGCGCGCAAAATTGTTTCCGGTGCCAAGATGCGGACGGATTGGCGGGCGCGCGTCAGGCCGGTGTAAAACAACTGCCGCGTGAGCACCGGGCTGGTTTGCTCCGGCAGCACCAACAGGACGTGGTCGAATTCCGAGCCTTGGCTCTTGTGGATGGTTAGCGCGAAAACGGTTTCGTGTTCCGGCAACCGCTCGCGCGCGACGGCGCGGATACCGCCGGCCTCGTCGGGAAAATGCACCAGCGCGGAAAACCCGTTCGCCGGCCAGACGACACCAGTGTCGCCGTTAAATAATTTCAGCGCGTAATTGTTCGCCGTGACCATCAGCGGTTTTCCTGCGTAACTGCCGGTCTTCATCCGTTCGGGCGCGATGAGTCCGGCTTCCGCGAGAATTTCTTCCGCGAGCCGATTGATGTTTTCAGTTCCAAACGGCCCTTCGCGCACGGCGCAGAGGATGCGGAATCTTCCCAGTGCGAGGAGCGCTTCGTCCGGCGTGGCGGATTTCAGCACTTCGCCGTAATGCGAAACCACGGCGTCGCGCAGTGCGGCCTTGAGCAATTTCGCGGGCGGCAACGGTTGCCACGCCAGCGCGGAGGTGGGTTTCTGAAGCAGTTCGATGGCCATGGCGTCGTCGCCTTCGTTCACGGCCAGGCTGATTTCATTGAGCGAAACCATTGCGCCGGAACGGTGGTTGGTGCGCAGTTGAATCACGGTGTCCGCCATGCCGTCAGTCGTGAAAACATTTTCTCCGGCGAGCGTTTCCCCGCTGCAACACCGGTAATCTGCGCGGAAATTCTCACTGAAGCCGTTGATCATCGCCGCGCGGCAAAGGTCGCCCAGCACGTTGCCGGCATCCACCGGCGGCAATTGATCCTGGTCGCCGACCAGCACCAGCCGCGCGTCGGGCTTGAGCGCCGCGAGCAGTTTCGCCATCAGCGCCAGGCTCACCATGCTCGCCTCGTCCACCACCAGCACGTCCACCGGCAGCGGGTTGCCGGCGTCGTGGCGGAATTTCGTGGACTGCGGAATCGTGCCGAGCAGCCGGTGAATCGTGGTCGTCAGGTCTTTCGCCTGGAGCCGTGCCTTGACCGTCTCCGAACACGCGAGGCCGGTGAGCGAGTGCGACAACGCTTCCTGCAACCGCGCCGCCGCCTTGCCGGTGGGCGCGGCGAGCTTCACCTGCAAATGTTCGCCGCCAGGCTGTTCGAGCAGCAACGCCAGCAGTCGCGCCACCGTCCACGTCTTGCCGGTGCCGGGGCCGCCGGTGATGAC
>CAYUGC010000200.1:0-6698 GCA_964444085.1 uncultured Bifidobacteriaceae bacterium
TGGATTCCGTCGGCGAATTCATCCGGCTCTGGACCACGCGCCACGACCGCTGGCTCGCGCCGAAATATGTCTGCGGCGAAAGCTACGGCGTCTTCCGCGCCGCCGGTCTCGCGGAGCATCTGCGCGGCCGCTACGGGCTGTATCTCAACGGCCTCATCCTCGTCTCCGGCGTGCTGGATTTCGGCACCATCGCCGGCGGCACCGGCAATGACCTGCCGTATGAACTGATCCTGCCGGCCTACACGGCGGCGGCGCAGTTTCATAAAAAATTGCCGGCGGATTTGCAGGCCGACTTGGGCAAGGCGCTCGCCGAATCCCGCGAATTCGCGAAAGGCCGGTTCACCTCCGCGCTGCTGCAGGGCGCGGCGCTGCCGGCGGACGAACGCAAAAACATTGTCGCCGAACTCGTGCGCCTCACCGGCCTGAAACCGTCCGTCATCGAGGACAACAATCTACGGGTGGACCCGTCGGTCTTCCGCAAGCAACTGCTGCATGATGACGGCCTGATTCTCGGCGCCTACGACGCGCGATTGACCGGTCGCGATGGCGACGCGGCGGCGCCAGGCGCGGGCTTTGACCCGGCGAGCGCGGCGGTGATGGGGCCGTTCTCGGCGGCGATGAATTCCTATGTGCGCGGTGAATTGAAGTTTGAGGATGATTTGCCCTACGAACTGATTGCCGGCGTGCAGCCGTGGAACTACGGCGCGCGGAATAATTTTGCCAATGCCAGCGACCGGCTCGCGTCCGTGATGAATCAGGAACCGTATCTGAAAATCCTCGTGCTCGGCGGCCGCTGCGACCTCGTCTGCCCGCTGGACACGATGCGGCACAGCGTGGATCACATGGGCCTGGCCGAGGCCTACCGGAAGAATGTTTCCTTCGCCGAGTTCGACGCCGGCCACATGATGTATATCAACCTGCCTGACCTGAAGAAGATGCAGGCGGAGATTGAAAAATTCGTGCGGCCATAAACCTGGCTAACTAATTATTAAGTGTTATTTGCCATGTCAGAACTTGACACCATCTTTGAGAGTAAGTATGCGCATGAGGTTTATGGCGGGATTCGCCGCAGGATATTCGATACGAAGTGCGGCCATCTGGAGCCATTTGAGTCCTACTCCAAGCGGTTGTCCGAAGGCGAGCGGATCGTCATCTTGGTTTATGGCTTTATTTGCGAGGTTGCCAACGGCGGCTTGAGCCAGTTCCTCAGCAATTCTACGGGTGATTATGCAGAGGAGACGCGGCAGGTTATGCGCACGATTGGAGCGACGGCTGCGGCAGATGCGCTTGATGATGTGCGTGCTGTCATTTTTGGCGGTTCACTGATTCCAGCAGACCGCTCATCACGTTGTGACATTCTATTTGAGTGGGAAGAGCAGGATGAAGATCGAGCAGATGCTTTTTTCGCCAAGCATAATCTTGGCTGGTGTGAGCCAGTCGAGTTAGCGGTTGCACTTTATATTCGTTCACACAAGGAGATGTTTACATGATGCCTAAGTCGCCGGCGCCAACCGCCGTGGGCGTGTTTCCCGCCGTGAGGAAGGCATGGCTCAGCTTTCTGCGTTAGGCATCGTTCGCTTTACCATTTATGCAAGCCAAGCATTTCAAGACTGACAGGCCGTTGTGGGTTTGTTTTGCTTTGGTTGCTTTCGTGGCACTTTGGTTTGTTCCTATGATTCCGTTTCCAGATGAGACGGTTCGCCCCTGCATATTTTGGCTCGCCATTTTTGAGACGCCGACAGATCAGGGTTGGATTTGGAAAGATGGGATTCATATTCTCAGAGATTTACCCGGTGTTTTGTTGGGCATTATGGTGGTGTCTATGATTTTGAGCATTCCATCACTGGTGTTTGGCTGGATGCTTCAAGGGTTAGTTGTATTATTTCGCCAGACGAAGATGGATAGCCATGACCACGCCGCCTAACCAGTCGCCGGCACCAACCGCCGTGGGCGTGTTTCCCGCCGTGAGGAAGGCATGGCCCAGCTTTCTACGTTAGGCCGCTTACGCTATGAAAAAGTTTCTCGTCCTGACCGCCGCCGTTTTTGCCGGGCTGTTGGCGCACGCCTTCCCGGCGACCCTTGGCCACACGCTGCCGCCGGGCGACACACTGGCGCTGGACGGCGGCTGGCGGTTCCAGCCCGACCACGCGGACGCCGGTATCACGGAAAACTGGCCGGCGAAAAAATTGTCCGGCTGGATTCATCTGCCCGGCTCGCTGCCGGAACAGGGCATCGGCGACGAGGTGACGACGAACACGCTCTGGACCGGCGGCATCCGTGACCGTTCCTTTTTCACCGCGCCGGAATTTGCCCCGTACCGCGAGCCGGGCAATGTGAAGCTGCCGTTCTGGCTGACGCCGGACACTTATTACGCCGGCGCGGCGTGGTTCCAGCGCACGGTCACAATCCCGCCGGCGTGGAAAAACCGGCGCGTGGTGCTGACGCTGGAGCGGCCGCACTGGGAAACACGCGTCTGGGTGGACGGGAAAATCTTTGGCACGAACAATTCGCTCGGCACGCCGCACGAATATGACTTGGGCAAGCTCCCGCCGGGCCGGCACACGTTGACGATCCGCGTGGACAACCGCCGCATCGTGGACCTGGGCGAGGATTCCGACAGCATCAGCGACCACACGCAGGGCAACTGGAACGGCATCGTCGGCGATATTTCACTGCACGCCACGCCGGCGATTTGGATTCAGGATCTGCAGGTCTGGCCGCACGTCGCGACACGCTCGGTCACGGTGACCGGCACCCTCGGCAATCTCACCGGCGCGGATGGCGAGGCAGGCATGGTTTTTTATCTGGACGACAAACTGGCGCAGTCCGTCGTCGCGCGCTGGACAAAAAACGGCGGCCAGTTCACCGCCGAAATTCCGCTCGGCCCGGACGCGCCGCTGTGGGACGAGTTCAACCCGGTGGTGCGGCGGCTCACCGCGAAGCTCGGCGACGCGCAGCTCAGCACGACATTCGGCCTGCGGGAAATGTCCACGCAAGGCACGCAGTTCACCGTGAACGGCCGGAAGACTTTTTTTCGCGGCACGCTGGAGTGCTGCGTGTTTCCGCTCACCGGCCATCCGCCGACGGACGTGGATTCGTGGAAGCGCCTCATCGGCATCGCGAAAAATTACGGGCTGAACCTGATCCGTTTCCATTCGTGGTGTCCACCGGAAGCGGCGTTTGCGGCGGCGGATGAACTGGGTTTTTATTTCCAGGTCGAGGCCGGCTCGTGGGCGAACCACAGCACGACGCTTGGTGACGGCCAGCCGGTGGATGCGTGGGTTTATGCGGAGACGGAGCGCATCCTGAAAACTTACGGCAACCATCCGAGCTTCGTGCTGATGGCCTACGGCAACGAGCCGCGCGGGAAAAATCAGAACCCCTTCCTCACGCGCTACGTGGAGCATTTCAATACGCTCGATTCGCGCCGGCTGTGGACGGGCGCAAGCGGCTGGCCGGAACTGGCGGCGAACCAGTTTCAGGTGCTGTCCGCGCCGCGCATTTACCACAACGCCAACGCACGCCTCAACGTGCAGCCGCCGGAAACGGCGACGGATTACCGCGATTTAATTTCCCGGCGCAACGGGCCGGTCATCGGCCACGAAATCGGCCAGTGGTGCGCGTATCCGAACTTTGCGGAGATCAAAAAATATCGCGGCTATTTGAAGGCGCGGAACTTCGAGATTTTCCGCGACTCGCTGGCCGCGCAGCACATGGGCGACGAGGCGGAATGGTTTTTGTATGCGTCGGGACGATTGCAGGCGCTGTGCTACAAGGAGGAAGTCGAATCGGCCCTGCGCACGCCGGGCTTGGGCGGTTTCGAACTGCTAGGCCTGACGGATTTTCCCGGCCAAGGCACTGCGCCCGTCGGCGTGCTCGACGCGTTTTGGGATGAGAAGGGCTATGTGACCGCCGATGAATTCAGCCGCTTCTGCAACGCCATCGTGCCGCTCGCGCGGCTGCCGAAACGCGTGTTCACCACGGACGAAACGCTCGTTGCACCCATCGAGGCGGCGAATTTTAGCGCGGCGGCACTCGCCGGTGCGACGCCGTATTGCAAGCTGGTCGCGGATGACGGGCGCGTGCTGGCGTCGCAGATTTTTGACGCGCGCGACGTGCCGGTGGCCAACGGCATCCCGCTCGGCACGGCGAATTTTGACCTGAAAAATATTTCCGCGCCGGCGCATTGCAAGCTCGTTGCTGGTTTTGCCGGCACGAAAATTGAGAACGACTGGGATGTGTGGGTTTATCCCGCGCAAACCGCGCCGCAGGCGCCGACGACGGCAGTCATCGTGCATGAACTGGACGCCGCCGCGCAGGCCGCGCTGGATGCCGGCGGGACGGTGCTGTGGCTGCTGCCGCCGGAAAATGTCCGCAACGATACGAACAAACCGGTGAAGCTCGGCTTCAGCAGTATTTTCTGGAACACCGTGTGGACGCAGCGGCAGGCCCCGACGACGCTGGGCATTTTGTGCGATGCGCGGTCGCCGCTGTTCGCGGAATTTCCGACGGACAATTTCAGCAACTGGCAGTGGTGGTATTTGGTGAGTCATGCGCAGCCGATGATCCTGGATGGTTTGCCGGCAAACCTGCGTCCGAAGGTGCAGGTCATTGACGACTGGACGACGAACCACAAGCTGGCGCTGGCGTTCGAGGCGAAAGTGGGGAACGGAAAAATCTTTGTGTGCAGCGCGGATTTGGAAACCGGCTTGGACAATGACCCGGTGCGCCGGCAATTCCGCACGAGCCTGCTGGATTATCTCGCCAGCGGGGAATTCAAGCCGAAGACGGCGGTGGCATTTTCCGCGCTCGCCCATCTGGCGAAGTGAATACTTGAAACTTCCGCCGTGAATCTCGACACTGGCCGCGTGCCCGACCCAAGCCTGTTGCTCCTCATCCCGGCTTACAACGAAGAAGCGCGCATCGAACCGGTGCTGCGCGACTACGCGGCATTTTTCGAAAAGAATTATTCCGGCCAATTCCGGCTCGTCGTGATCCTCAACGGCTGCCGCGACAACACGCTCGGCGTGGTGCAGCGCGCCGCAAAAGATTTTTCCTCGGTGAGCTGGCTGGATTTTCCCGCGCCCATCGGCAAGGGTGGCGCGCTCATCGAGGGGCTGAAACTGGCGGCGGACGGCGGCCTCATCGGCTATGTGGACGCGGACGGCGCGACGGCCCCAGCGGCGTTTCTGGAGATGATCCACCACATCGGCACGGCGGATTGCGTCATTGGTTCGCGCTGGCTGCCGGAAAGCATTTTGCTGAAGGCGCAGCCGAGATTCCGGCGGTTCGTCAGCCGCTGCTTCCATTTCATCATCGAGTTTTTTTTCTGGATGCACATCAAGGACACGCAATGCCCGTGCAAGCTGCTGCGCAGCGAGGCGGTGCGGAAGATCCACGCGTCGCTCTGCATCGCGGACCTCGCGTTCGACGTGAATTTGCTGGTGGCCCTCAAACGCGCGGGCTTCCGCATCCGCGAGGAGCCGATCGCGTGGACGGACGTGGCGGGCTCCAAGGTGACGGCGTCGCTGTTCCGTTCGTCGCTGACGATGTTTCTCTCTGTACTGCGGCTGCGGCTGATCTACTCGCCGTTTTACCAGTGGCTCAAACCACTGCGCCCGTTGGAAGGCTGGGTCTATAAAAAACTGCGCGCGCCCGCGCCGCTGCGGCGGCCGGATGGCACAGTTCAGTGAGTCCTGTCCGGCGATGAAAAATAGCCGCCGGGAAAATCCCCGGCGCGGTCGCGGCTTACGCGGCTGCCTGGCCGAGAATTTTCCGCACTTCGCCGAGAAGCTGGTTTGGGCTGAACGGCTTGGCCAGAAACACCGCCGCGCCGGCCAGTTCCGCCTCGACCTTGGTGAGCGCATGGCCCTTGGCGGAAAGTACGACAACGGGAATGTTTTTCGTCGCCGGGTTTTCCTTCAACTGCCGCAGCGCGCCGAGGCCGTCGAGGCCGGGCATGATCACGTCCAGCACGATGAGCTGCGGCAGCGCGCTGGCGGCCAGGGCGAGCGCCTCCTGGCCATCGCGGCAACTGATGACTTCATAGCCGCCCTTTTTGAACGTCAGTTCAAGCAGGCGCACCATGTAAACCTCGTCGTCGGCGACGAGGATTCTGATTGGGCTGGTCGGATTCATGCGGTGTTTCTGATTAAGATCAACGTCTGGTCATCGGTCAGCGGCGCGTTGCCGCAATAATCGGCGAGGCGGCCCAGCAAAAAATGCCGCGCCGCGTGCGTGTCGGCGGTCTGCGCGCCGGCCTGCGCGAGGAGTTCCAGTAATCTTTTTTCTCCCAGCATTTCGTCGTCGGCGTTGCGCATTTCGCTCAAGCCGTCGGTGTAGAGCAGCGCGGCGGCGCCGGGCGGCAGTACCGTCGTCGTCTGGGAATATTTGGCGGAACTCTCGATGCCCAACGGAAAACCCGACTGCCCAATGGCGCTGGCCACCGCCTGTCCCGGCTGCCAAAACAGCAGCGGACAATGCCCGGCGCTGGCGGAAATCATTTTCGCGCCGCGTGGGTCAAGGTAAACCACCTGCGCCGTCGCGAACATATCCACGCGCGACAAGTCGGCATACAGCGTGCGGTTGGCCGCCTCGAGCAGTTCCGCTGGGCGTGTGAACAGTTGTGGCATTGAGCGAAGGGTGCTGCGCAGCACCGCCGCGAACAGCGCCGCCGGCACGCCCTTGCCCATCACGTC
>CAYUGC010000201.1:0-6675 GCA_964444085.1 uncultured Bifidobacteriaceae bacterium
AGATGGCATACGGAAACTGGTAGTTCTCGTAGTCGGAGTTTTGTTCGGAGAAAAGCAGTTTCATTTGTGTGATTGAATGAATTTTCCTTTTCCAAACTCAACACCCTCAGCGATGACGTCCAAAAGTTCGTCATAAAACAAAAGTTGGTAATGATTGCATTTTTCCAAATGAAGCTGAGAAAATGATTTTAACCAGTTCGACTTTCCTAAATTGAACATTGCGGCAGGCCGGTGTTCGGCAATGTAACTTAATTGTGTGTAATTGATGACTTCCTCGGGGGTGATCATTACAACTTGTGGGCGCTGAAAATGGACAAACTTCAAATCTTCCTCAGACGCTGCATCTGACGGCATAAACTCTGCCGCTTCGAGCACATTGTTGCGAAAACCCCACTGGAGTCTTGCGAGCTCAGGTCCGCGACCGTCTGAATAAAAACAATCAGTGTGGATTGGCTGAATCATTTTATTACCACGGTTTCCATTGGGTGCGCCGGCTTGTGGTGGCCGTTCACCGATTTCCGCCGCAGCCGGAGGCGCCAGTTCGTCAGCACGTCGTAGGTCACGGAATTTTTCAGCTTGGCGATGTCGCGCACGGTGATTTCGTCGTGCCCCTGCTTGCCCATCAGCACGGCCTCGTCCCACATCTGCGCCTGCGGGATGTCCGTGATGTCCACCATCAAAGCATCCATGGCAATGCCGCCGATCAGCGGCGCGCGTTTCCCGTGAATCAGCGCGCAGCCTTCGTTGCGCACGCGCGGAAAGCCGTCGCCATAGCCGATGGGCAGGATCGCGATGCGCCGCTCGGACGGCGCGGTGTAGCGCATCCCGTAGCCGACAACTTCGCCAGCCTTCAATTTCTGGATCGCGGCAATTTTCGCCTTCACCGACATCACCGGCTCGATGCCGGGAATCTGCCGGCAGACCTGCGATGGAAAAACGCCGTAGAGCAAAATCCCCACGCGCACCATGTCCAGATGCGCGTGTGGCAGATCGAGAAAGCCGCCGCTGTTGCAGGCGTGGCGCAACTTCACAGAAATTCCCTTTTGCTCCAACGCGTGCAGCACTTCGGTGAAGCGCGCAAACTGGAGATTGGCAAACGTCTTGTCGGTCTCATCCGACTGCGAGAAGTGGCTCATCACGCCTTCGAGCCGCAACGACTTCTCGGCGGTGATTTTTTCGATCAGCGGCAGCGCCTCGTCCCAGCGCACGCCGTAGCGGCTCATGCCGGTGTGGATTTTGACGTGAACCGGAACCTGTTTGCCGAAGTCTGCCGCGATTTTGGCGAGCCTGCGGACAGCGTGCGGCTCGTTCACGCAGACGGTCAGGTTGTGCGCCACGCACCATTCGAGTTCGGCCTCCTGGCGTTCGCCGAGGAGCAGCAACGGCGCGGTGATGCCGCCTTCGCGCAGGTGCATCGCCTCTTCGAGCGTGCTCAGGCCGAAACCCCACGCGCCTTCCTGGACGGCGACGCGCGCCACGTCGAGCGCGCCGTGGCCGTAAGCCTCGTCCTTCACAACGGCGAGCAGGTTTACGTTGCCTGGCAGGTCGCGGCGGATGAGCTGCAGGTTGCGGCGCAGCTTGCCGAGATCAATCTCGGTCCACGCCGGCCGCTGCGGAAAATTTTCAGAATTTACGTTCATCGGAACACAGAAGAGTTAAACCACGAAACACACAAAACACACGAAAAAAACTCGCGGCATTGGCCGATGAATGGTAATTAAAATGAGCCTCGCCTGAAACACAATCTTCCGGCAAGCAATCAAACCTGAAGCACGTCAGACAAAATCGCAGAGAATAATGAAATTGCGTTGTTTCCGGGCAGCAATAGCCGGGGTTTTGCTGCTGGCTTGCGCCGGTGCCGGTGCGGCGACCGTCAGCGTTGACCCAAACACCCCGCTCACAAATTATTGGCGCGGCGGCGAGTGGAACACAAACGGCAATTTCCAAGGCTGGACCACCACGCAGATCAGCGGTGCAACCGTGTCCGGCGGATCCCTCACCGGCACGGCCAGCGGCACCAATCCGCAGGTGGCGCTGCTCAGTTTTTCCGGCGGTCCCGATCTGGATCTGGCTTTCTATGATTACCTGGATCTGCGGTTGCAGGTGCCCGCCGGTTTCACCGGCAACATGCCGATTTATTTTGGCACCACGAACACGCCGGGCATCAGCGCAGCGCGGGTTGCCACCATCAGCAGCACCAACATTCCGGCAGACGGGGCGTTTCACGTTTACCGCGTTTTCTTCGGGCCGGAAGTGTATTGGCGCGGCAAGTTGTCCGACTTGCGGATTGACCCATTGGGCAGTTCGGCAACGGTTGGACAAAGTTTTGCGATTGATTATGTCCGCCTCGGTGATTTGATCGGGGATATTTACAATCCGGTTTACGACGCCGTCAACACTCCCGGCGCGGGCACGAATGATGTCAATGGTTTCCCCGTGCTGGAGATGTCCTCGAAGCATTTCCGGTTTTGCTGGGATGCCAGCGTGGCTTCCAACAGTTTTTGGACGGCGGATATGCCGCACGGCACGCTCCGCAATTTTGAAGAATGCTGGAAAAGCCACGTCTGGCGGCTCGGCCTCCCTGAGCCTAGCCATCCGGTGGGCACGGCCCCGCCATACTCCGGAACCAAAACCAAGGTCAACATCACGACTTGGAACGGGGGTTACTGGTGCGGTGCCGACGGCAACGGCACGGTCTGGGTCAACATCACGCCGGATGGTTTGCAGGTAAATCCGCCGACCTGGATTCCGCCGCACGAATTCACGCACGGGTGCCAGGAGTCGGCCAACACCAACGGAGCTCAAAACGTGGACGGCCAGTTCTGGGAGAACCACGCCAACTATGGCCGCGAACAGTGGCTTTATTATTATCCGTGGAATACCAACCAAAGCGGGCTGGATCCGGGTTACGCCAACATGTCGCACTTCTGGATCGGACACGGCCGCGATTATTATCTCTGCTGGCCGTTCTGGCTCTATCTCGACGAAAACCCGGACAATCTGCCCGGCCTTGGCTCCAGCTTCGGAAATTTCTTCACGACCAAACTCTGGCAGTCGGCAAACCCCGGTGAATACCTTTGGAACACGCTGGCGCGCCTCGCGCCCAGCAACTCGGTTCAGGACATCATCGGCTATATGGCCCGGCGCAATGTCATGTGGGATTACTCGCATCGCGCGGCGCTGACCAATGCGGCCAACGCCGGCGACACGGAACTGAATCAACGCTGGGTGACCGCCGAACTGCGCCAGCGGCCGGATGATCCGAGCTGGTGGCAGACGCCGATTGAATTTGCACCCCAGCAGACCGGCTACAAAATCCATCGCCTGATTCCGCAGGGCAGCGGTGCCGGGCGCGTGGTGAGCGTCAATTTTCACGGCCTGCCGGACAGTGCGCGCGGGGCCGATTGGCGCGCGAGTTTCGTCGTCGTTGCGGACACCGGCGCGGTGCGTTACAGCAGCCTGTGGGATTCCGGCACGAACTCCGTGACGCTTGCCGCCAATGAAAACACGGTTTATCTCTCGGTGGCCGGCACGCCGACTAATTTTCTGGCCGAGTCCATTAATGAAACGCTGCAATCCTACCAATCCTCACCGGCCAAAGTCCGGTTCCCCTACGAAATGCAAATCACCGGTGCCGTGCCCTTTGAAAGCACGAATGTTGGCACCGGCGGTTTGATCCAGCACGCCAACGGCGGCGGGTGGAAAGCCAGCACCGCCACGGTGGATGCCACCGCTTACATCGGGCCGAATGCGCGCGTGCTCGGCACGGCCCAAGTTCGGAACAACGCCCGCATCCTCGATTATGCGGTGGTGGAAGGCGGCGCGGTGGTGACCAACAACGCCGTCATAAGCGGCCACGCGCTCGTGCGCGATACCGCCGTCGTGAAGGATTACGCCAAGGTGCGGGACTATGCGATGGTCATTGATAATTCCGTCGCCGCCAATTACGCGCGCATTTTGCAGCACGCGGAAATCACCGCTGGTTCTGTCATCAGCAATTGGGCGACGGTGAAAGGTTCCGCAACCACCTGGCACGACGCCGCCGTCGCCACCGGGGCGCAGGCGTGGAATGATGCCGTGCTGGACGGCGATTTTTCGACGAGTCAATCCGTCAGCAACGGTTTTCAATTCGGTTTTGAAGAATACAATCCGGGTCCGATTGGCTGGATCAATAACCGCACCGCACCACGCCGTTTGTATGCGGCCTACGAATTCAATTTTCCGCACGACTCGCTGGCGAAGGATTTGCTTGGCGTCACGGACGGTTATTTGCAGGGGAATCCGGGCTGGATAAATTCCGACGGCCAGCGCTCCGGATTTCTGACTTTCAACGGCACGAACCAGTTCGTCAGCCTCGACCGCTCGCTGTCCGACGTGAAGGAGATAACCGTCACGGCCTGGGTGAAATGGTCCGGCGGCACCTCCAATCAACCGGTCTGGTTTTTGGGTTCCACCGCCACCAACGGCATGTTCTTCACGCCCAACGACGGCACGGGGCAGGCGAGATTTTCCATCATCAGTAATTCGGTGGTGCAATCGCTGGCTTATTCCAACGCCTTGCCCGTCGGCGTCTGGACGCATGTTGCCGTGTCGCTTTCGAACAGCGTCACGGGCCGGCTCTATCTCAATGGAACCAACGTCGCCACCGGCAGCGTCACGATCACGCCGGATCAGCTCAACGCGCCGAACGTGAACACCGCCGCGCAACAAAATTATCTGGCGCGCGGCGCGGGCGGTTCGCTGCCGTTTTTCCAGGGCGCGCTTGACAGCGTCCAGGTTTACACCGGCCCGCTGACGGATGCGGAAATCGGTTCGCTGCAAAAGCCGCAAACCCTCGCGACCACCGGCACGCTTTATGTGGACTTGCGCGCGACAAACGCCGCTTCCAGCTCGCTGGCGATTTTCAATACCTGGACCAATTTCGGTTCCGCTGTCGGCAATTTCACCAAAACCGGCACGCCGACTTATTCGACGAACGTCGCCGGCACCGGCATTCCGGGCATTTTGTTCAACGGCACAACGGCGCTTTACAGTTCGGCGAACACCGCCATCGCCGACCTCACCGGTGCCAGCGACCGCACCATCGAGGTGTGGGTTTACAATCCTTCTTTGAGCGACGAGGAAACCATGGTGTCGCTGGGTGATCGCGCCGGCACGCGGCTGGATTGCGCCTTCAATTTCGGGAACGCACCCGGCTGGGGCGCGGTGACTCACTTTGGTGACGACGTGCCGTGGGGCGCGATGGGCCTGCCCTCAACGAACGGCTGGCATCATCTCGTTTACACCTACGACGGCAACCTGACGGTGAAAATTTACGTGGACGGATTGTTGTGGTATGCGGACACGCTGGGCGGCGTGCTGGCCACGCCCGCCGGCGATCCCATTAACATCGGCTGCCAGCGTGGTTCCGGCGGCGGCGGTCCGGCGAGCCAGTTTTTCTCCGGTTATCTCAACGCGGTTCGCGTCTGGGGCACAGCCATGACGGCGAGCCAGGTGGCGTCGAATTATCTGTTTGGACCGTGGACACTGCCCGCCGCACCCAAGGCCATTTCCTTTGCCTCAATTACCAATGTCGCCGTGAACGCCGGCGTCACGCTCACGCTCACCAATTCGGCGACTGACCCCAATCTGCCGCCGTTGCCGGTCACCTTCAGTTTGTTGAGTGCGCCAACCGGTGCGGTGGTGAATGCCAGCAGCGGAATTTTCATCTGGCGACCGGCCGTGGCGCAGGCCAACACCACCAATCTGGTTTCCATCCGGGCGGCGAACAACGGCACGCCGGTTTTGAGCGCGACGCAAAGTTTTTATGCCACCGTAAAACCGCTGAATCGTCCGGTGGTCGGTGGGATTCTGGCGACGAACGGCCAGATTCTCATTGGCATCAGCGGCGATGCCGGGCCGGATTACTTGATTCAGGCTTCGACCAACTTGATCCAGTGGCAGAACATTTTCACCAACCTGTCGCCGCCGGTGCCGTTCTCCTGGAGCGACACGGTGGCGACCAATTTTCCAAGCCGGTTCTATCGCGTGCAAAACAGCCCGTGACGAAGGGCTGTCAGCCCCGGCCCGGCGGCCACAAACTTTGGCCAACGTCGGTGCGAAAATAACTGCCGACGACGCGGATTTTGCGGATGTTCGCGTAGGCCTTCGCAATCGCGGCTTTCAGCGTCGGTGCCAACGCAATGACATCGGCGATGCGGTGGCCGGTGGACATCAAATCGCCGTCCGCGCCGCGCGCCACCTCATTCCACCACACGTCGCAGTCGAATTGGCCGTCCACTTCGAGCGGCAAATGCGGGCCGCGCACCTGCGTGAACGGATAGCCGTAGCCCGCCAGCGTCAGCGAGCAGCCGAAGTTCAGCTTTTCGTTGAACTCCAGCTTCAGCTTTTCATTCCGCGCCGTGCGCAAGACGACTTCCGCCGGATTCTTCAGCATCCGCAGAATCATCGGGCCGGACGTGACACCGATGCGGATGTTGTATTCGATGACGTGCCATTGGCCACCGCGCTTGATGGCGGTGACTTGCAGCGGACCGTTGAATTTGGCTTCGCGCAACCACGGTTTCAGCGGATGGATCAGTTCGCGCGCCAGACCGTATTTGTCATGCTCGTCGCGTTCCACGAGTCCGCCGAGCGGCGCGCCGGCGACGATGCCGAGGTTGCCGTTGAAGGCAT
>CAYUGC010000202.1:0-6674 GCA_964444085.1 uncultured Bifidobacteriaceae bacterium
TACATCACGCAGGAAGGCGTGCTGGGGAATGAATACAACAAGCTCGGCGGCAATCAATGCACGCTGCAACACACCATTACGCTGCCCTTCACCCGCGCGTTGCTTGGCCCGATGGATTTCACGCCCGGCGGATTTCTGAACCGCAAGCCGGCGGATTTCAAAATGACTTTCCCCGCGCAAGTCATGGGCACCCGGGCGCGGCAACTGGCGATGACCGTGATTTATCCGAGTCCGCTGCTGGTGTTATGCGACAGTCCGGCGAATTATCGCGGCCAGCCGGGCGTGGAGTTCTTCCGCAACCTGCCGACGGTCTGGGACGAAACCGTGGTGTTGAATGCTGAGGTTGGTAAATCCATCGTCATTGCGCGCCGCTCCGGCGACCGCTGGTTTCTGGCCGCAATGAACGGCGATGCCGTCGCCTCACTGAACGTGCCGCTGAACTTTTTGGGCCGGAAGAAATGGGCGCTGCACCGTTTTGCCGACGATCCGAAATTTTCCAATTATCAAACGGTCCTGGAATCAACTTCTGGCGTGAATGCCGAGACCGTGTTGACGCTTATACTCGCTCCTGGCGGCGGCTTTGCCGGAATTATCAACCCGGCAGATTAAAATCATAACACCAAAAGCAATCCAACTGAAATTATTGGCATTCTCCTCTCATTCCAAAAACCTATGTCCAGAAACCTTCTAACCAGTCTGCTTCTTTCCTTGTTCTCGATCGGCGTTTGCAACGCTCAAGTCAAGGCTCCTGCCCCCTTTGGTCCCGTCCCATCGGAAAATCAGATGCGATGGCACGAGATGGAATATTACGCCTTCCTCCATTTCTCGCTGAACACTTACACCGACCAATCGTGGGGATTCGGGAACGAGGACATCAAGACCTTCAATCCGACGAACCTGGACGCTCGCGAATGGGTTCGAACCTGCAAGGAGGCGGGCATGACCGGGGTGATTATCGTGGCGAAGCACCACTGCGGTTTCTGCCTATGGCCCTCCAAATACACCGACTATTCCGTGAAAAACGCCCCGTGGAAAAATGGGCAGGGCGACATCGTTCGCGACGTGGCCGCCGCCTGCAAGGAATACGGCCTGAAGTTCGGCGTCTATCTCTCCCCGTGGGATCGCAACCGTGCGGATTATGGCAAGCCGGAATACATCACCTACTTCCGCAATCAGTTGACGGAGCTGCTCACCAACTACGGACCCGTGTTCGAAGTGTGGTTCGACGGAGCCAACGGTGGCACCGGCTACTACGGCGGCGCGAATGAAGAGCGCAAAATTGACTCGAAGACCTATTACGATTGGGCGAACACTTACGCGCTGGTGCGGAAGCTCCAGCCCAACATCGTTATTTGGAACGACGGCGGAAAACGGGGCGACCTGCGCTGGGTCGGCACTGAATCCGGCTATGTCGGCGAAATGAACTGGAGCCAGTTGAACGCGACCGGCGATGTGTCGTGGCCCATGCTGCATTTCGGACTGGAAGGCGGCGACTCGTGGGTTCCCGCCGAGGTGAACACTTCCATCCGGCCCGAGTGGTTCTACCATCCCGCCGAGGATGACAAGGTGAAGACCGTGCCGCAGTTGTTGGATACCTATTACAACTCCATCGGCCGCAACGGCTCGTTCCTGCTCAATTTTCCGATCCGGCCCGATGGCACGATCCACCCGACTGACGTGAAGCACGCCGTGGAAATGGGCAAGGTGGTCAAGGAAACCTTCGCCGTGAATCTTGCTAAAAAGGCGAAAGTGGAAGCGTCCAACACCCGCGGCGACTCCAAGAAATTCGGCCCGCAAAACGCCGTGGACGAAAAGAAGAACATGTATTGGGCCACGGACGACAACGTCAACAAGGCGACGCTCACCATCGAGTTCAAGAAGCCAACTTTGTTCAATCGCTTCCTGGCGCAGGAATACATCCGGCTCGGGCAGCGCGTGAAAGGTTTCACGGTGGAGGCGTATGTGGACGGCAACTGGAAGGAACTGGCCCGGGGCAGCACCATCGGTTACAAGCGTATCCTTCGTTTCCCGGCTGTCGAAGCGACCAAGGTTCGTTTCAACATCACCGATGCGAAGGCCGCTCCGGTTATTTCCGCCATCGGACTCTACAATGCGCCGCTGATTCTCGACGCACCGCTCATCACCCGCAATCGCCAGGGCGAAATCGCGATTGCTTCCGGCGATGTCGGGCCGCAGTTCTATTACACGCTCGATGGCACGCCGCCGACGCCAAAATCCGCGCGCTTTACCGGCCCTGTTCCGACGGGCGACGGAAAAGTCGAGGCCAAGGCGATCGCCTTCGATCCGGCCACGGGCAAGTCCAGCCCGGTGGCGCAGGAGAATTTCGACGTTTGCCGTAAAGACTGGCAGATCGTCGGAGTCACGGGCAACCAGCCTTACGCTCTTCTGGATGGAAACCCGTCCACGTCGTGGAAACAGGGCCGGAACAAAACGATGCCCGTTGATCTGGTCATTGACCTCGGCAGCGAGAAGACTTTGGCTGGCTTCAAATACTTCCCCGATCAAGGCATGTGGGGTCCGGGCGTTATCGCGGATTACGAGTTCTATGTCTCTCCCGACAACACCGAGTGGAAGCTGGTGGACAAGGGGGAATTCTCGAACATCAAAAACAACCGCGTGTGGCAGACCAAGAAATTCGCTCCGGCGAACGGGCGCTACATCAAGTTGCGGGCCTTACGAAACACCGATGGCAACAACGACGTCGGATATGCCGAAGTGGATGTTATCACGAACTGATTCGCCTACGACGCCATGAATCGTGTCCTCTCATACCTCCTCGTGGGCGCGACGCTCGCGGCCCTCGCCGCCAGCCCGCTCATTGCCGCGGAGCCGCGCGCGCCGGAGCGCTACTGCAACCCGCTCCCGATTCCCGACTATCCCGTGGGGAAACAGGTTCGCGACATCACCAAGGGCGAGCCGAACGACGGCGGCCTGTGGCTCGCCGAGCGCAAGGAGCAATACCGCGAACTCGCTGATCCGACCGCGCTGTGGTTCGAGGGGGCGTGGTATCTCTACCCGTCGTGCGACATGGCGTGGGTGAGCCGCGACGAGGGTCGGACTTGGCAGCACCATCCGCTCAACGTGCGCGACCTCGGCTACGCACCCACGGTCGTGCGGCACGCGGGGCGTTTTCTCCTGATGGGCTCCGGCTCGGAAATATATGAGAGCCAATCGCCGCTTGGGCCGTTTGGCCCGGTGGGAGCGCTGAAGATTCCTTTCGGGCAGGGCAAGATTCCGGGGATGATTGATCCGATGTTGTTTTCCGACGACGACGGCCGTTTATTTTTCTACTGGGGCTGCACGCCGAGTGGCGGAATCTGGGGCGTGGAACTGGACGCCACCAACATCACCAATCTCAAAGGCGAACCGCGCGAGATGATCCCGTTTCAGCCGAACACGTTTTCCTGGGAGTCCACGGGCAACCACAACCAGAATCGCTATGTCGGCTGGATGGAGGGCGCATGGATGGTCAAGCACAACGGACGCTATTACCTGACGTATTCCTCGGGCGGGACGCAGTATCACACCTATGCAATGGGCTGCTACGTGGGCGACTCGCCGCTGGGGCCGTTTCGCCCGCAGGCGCGCAATCCGATTTTTCGCACGACGGAAGGCTTCATCACCGGCACGGGCCACGGTTGCATCGTGCGCGGCCCGGGTGATCGCCTGTGGACATTTTACACGGTGCTGGCCGCAGTTGTGCATGGGTTCGAGCGGCGCATCGGCATGGACCCCGCCGCGATTGACTCCGCCGGCAATCTCTATGTGCCGGCGGCCACCTCGACGCCGCAGCCTGTCTCCATCGCCGCCGACGCGACGCCGTGGGTTGCGCTCAACGATGGCGAGCCCACGTTTGGCAGTTCCAGCGCGCCCAACACCGCCGGGCGGCGCGCCGCCGACTACTCGATGATGACGTGGTGGCTTCCGGCTGCGGACGATGCGCAGCCCGTGCTTACAACTTCGTTTCCCACCTCGGAAATCCGCGCCGTGCGCGTGATCTGGCGCGATGTCGGTCTCGACACTCCCAAGGGTGTGAAGCCGGGGCCGTTTCGCTACCGCGTGGAGGCGGAGACCTCGTCCGGCAAGTGGACGACGATCGTGGATCGCAGCGAGAGCACGGAGGACTTTCTCATTGATTATCGCGAGTGCGTCCCGACCACGGCGAACCGGGCGCGGCTGGTGGTGCTGGGTCACCCTGAGGGTATCCAGCCGGGTGTGGCCGAGTTTACGCTGTTCGGGCCCGTGCGGTGAGGAACAAGTATGAACCTATCCAAACTTCGATCTTGTTTCGTCCAGGGCTTCGTCAGCTTGGCGATCTTTAGTCTTGCCGTCAGCGGGCACGCCCAGGAACTGTACGTCGGTGCCAACTATCATCCGCACGATTCAAACCCGGAAACGTGGACTCGTGACATACAACTGATGCAACAGGCCGGGATCCGCGTCGTGCGGATGGGACACCTGGCCTGGGACAGTTATGAACCGAAGGACGGCCAATTCGATTTCGCATGGTTTGATCAGGTCATGGACAAGATGAACGCCGCCGGGATCAAGGTCATCCTCGATATCGCGGTTCATCCCGCGCCGCTCTGGCTGCACCACAAGTATCCCTCCATTGATGTCGTGGATGCGAATGGCAACCGCCAGTACCCAAACCACCGCTACATGGACGACGTGGGTGATCCTTACTACCAGCAGCACGCCTTGCAATTCGCCGACGCGCTCGTGCGCCACTATGCGAAGCATCCCGCGCTGCTCGCCTTTGGTCTCGACAACGAGACGGGCGACGGTCCGATTTCGTATTCGGAGACGGTCAAGACGCGGTTCGTCGCGTGGCTGAAGGCGAAGTATGGCAACGTCGAGAACCTGAACAATGCGTGGGCCGGCCAGCGTTGGTCGCGGCGCATCGGTGATTTCGACGAGATCGGCCTTCCGCTTTCGGGCGGAGGTGTTCCTGGTTCACCCGAGCGGGTGCTGGATTTCCGGCGGTTCATTTCCGACGAAGTTAATGGATTCATGCTGAAATTGATTGAGCACGTAAACGCCGGTGCCCCCGGTGTTCTGACGACCGGGAATTTTTGGTACTACAGCAGCATGAAATATTTCGATTACGCAAAGATTGCCTACACGGGAAAGGTTTCGCGCGGCGGCTGCGGATTTTATCCCGGCAACTCGTTGCGGAGCAGCGGCGGAATTGAGAACGCTTTGTTCGGCATGGCGCGAATTCAGTTTGAGAACACCACGCCGTTCTGGTGCACGGAATTCACGACGATGACCGCCACCCCCGGTTCCATCCGCAAATCGGCGTATGCGTCGCTCATGCAGGGAAACCAGTTGGTCTGTGGCTGGACGTGGCAGAGCATGCACGCTGGCGAGGAACAATTCCTCGAAGGCATGCTCGATTGGGACGGCATACCAAACCGCAAATACGACGAATACAAAACCATCGCGTCGGAGTTCCGAAAAATCGAACGCTTCGGCTTCCCCTATCAACCCAAGCCCGAGGTGGCGCTGGCGTTTTCATTTCCGAGCCAGATCGCCAGCGCGAGTTTTCCCGAACCGCACGACGGACAGGTTCAAACCGCTTTCAATGTTTTCAATAAGCGCAACGTGGACATGCGTGTCGTGGATATTTCCCGGAGCCAGTTGCAATACAAGCTGCTCGTCATCCCTGGCGTCGCGGTCATGGATGAGGTCAGCGCGGACAAGATTCGCGAATTCGTCCGTGGCGGCGGCACGGTGGTGATGACCGGCTATTCGGCGATGTTGGACGAGCGCGGACAGGTGTTCGCAACCACGCTGCCGGGCCGGTTGAGCGATGTCTTCGGAATCCGGGTGTCGGGATTTGAGGAATCCGAATTCATGAACGAAGTGTCGCGCCTCGATTTGCGGGGCCGGCAACTGCGCGTGAACTATCGCGATCGCGAGATCAATTGCCAGTCGCCGCGCTTCGATGTCATTGAGCCGAAGGGTGCCGAGGTTCTGGGCCGCATCGTGAGCCTGGACCGCGATTACCCTGCGGTGACGGCGCACAAGTTCGGGAACGGCACCGCGGTTTACGTTGGATTGCCGGCCCGAGTAGAAGTTCTGGACGCTGTCATCGGTGATTTGATTGATCGCCTGGCAATCAAGACGGGTCCACGAGTGCCCGGCGGTGTGATGGCGCGGCAGATTGATGCGACACACATCCTTTATCTGAACCTGGAAGGCACCGCCAAACGCGTGGACTTGAAAGGTCGTTCCCGGAGTATTCTGTATGATCGGGATTACGTGGACGGTTTCGAACTCGGGCCATACGAACCGGAGTTTGTAGGGATGGAGGAGAAGGCCCGCTAGTGACCCGGGCAAATTCATCCTCAAAGCTGAAGCCGACGGATTGAAAGCGGCGATGGTTGTTGTAAAATCGAGCTGAGGAAAGTTCGCGCCAATGAAAACTATAGCAAAAATTCTGGCCGTTGTTTTGAGCGTCGGCGTCGCGTCGCAGTCGCTCGTCGCGGCCACGCTCAAGCCGCGTCTCGTGGTGTTGACCGATATATCACCGGGCGATTGCGAGCCCGACGATCAGGAGTCGCTGGTCCGGCTCCTGGCCTATGCCGACCGGTTTGAAATCGAAGGGCTGATTGCCGGCAGCGGATGGAATAACAGTGGTCGCGCCT
>CAYUGC010000203.1:0-6651 GCA_964444085.1 uncultured Bifidobacteriaceae bacterium
GCTAAAGCCCAGTGAAGTATCGGGGCAGACTTCACGGGCTAAAAAAGATTAACCACGGATGGACACCAATCTTTAAAAAATGCTGAAATGCTGAAATGCTGAAAGCTTTTTAAACCCAGATTCGAGGACGAGGACGAGAACGAGGAGGATAGCCGAAAGCAACCCGGTGTTTGAGCAGTCAGTTGGTAAATACGCCCAAGCCCACGATTTTTTTCATCATCTTTATCATTTGACAGTCTTCAAGACCGGCGTAGGTTGAATAATAAAGGCTTACCTATGACACTAACAAAACGCGCCCTCGTAGTCCGCATCAGTGAAGAAACCGGTTTGCTCCAGACCCAGGTTTACGATGTGGTACAGAAAACATTGAATCACATTTCCGAAGCGCTGGCCAAGGGTGACAAGGTGGAACTGCGCAACTTCGGTGTGTTTGACGTAAAGATCCGCAAAGCTCGCGTCGGCCGCAATCCCAACAAACCTGAGGCCGACGTGGCAATTCCTGCCCGCGCCACGGTCAAATTTAAGGCGGGCAAAGAAATGAAGGCCGAAGTCCTAAAGCTGACGCCGAAGCCATCCAAAAAGGCAGCCTGAATGAACAGAGTGCCTTTGCAACAACTGCAGAAATGTTTCTTCACACCGAAGATAGCGTCTTTGGCAGCTTAAGCCGGAACGATGCAGAAGAATCAACCACGAAACACACGAAAGCCAGACCTGCCGGTGGATGGGCGTCCGGCCAATGACACGCACCAAGTGGTGAGTGCAGCCGGGAAACTTTCAAATGGTAAAATAAGCCGCCGTCACTTCGTATTGTTTTCGCGTGGTTCGTGTTTTTCGTGGTTCAAAAAAAATGCTTCCGGCTGAGCCGACGCGGAACTGTGATGTCTCCGTGCCTTCACGGGATTATATACTTTCCCGTTTTTCGGATTTATGTCGCGCGGCTTGGCGCAGCGCGGACTTTTCCCTGCCGCCATAGATCGGCGCTGCCATGCGTACTGCGGCGTCCTTGGCGGTGTGGTGGTATTCTCCCCCCGGTGGTGGAGAAGGTGTCCGAATTTAGCACGGTCTACAAAACCGGCGACATCACGCCGCCGCGCTCGTCGTGCAATCTGGCCGGGTCGAGTCCATCCAGCACCAGCACGCCTTGCAGCGATGAAATCAAATCCGCCTGGCTCCACGTCCAAACGATTTCGCCCGCGCCGTTGAACTCCAGCAATTGCACGCCGGACTGGCCGAAGCCCGGCCCGTGCCCCTGCCAGTTGGCGAGGACGATGTGGCCGTTGGGCAGCAACTGGAACATCGCGTAGAAAAACGGACGCACCTTTTCCGGCACCTGATCCTGGCCACCGAATTTGCGAAGAATATTCCCGCTCGCATCCAGTTCGACGACAAACGCGCCGTAGCCGGCGGTGACAATCAGGTTGCCGTTCGGCAGCCGCAGCGATTTCCAAGCGTGGAAAAAACCGTCCACCGGAAATTCGCGGAGGTATTTGCCGTCAGGCGAACCTTCGCGGATGCGGTCGTTGCAACTCATCAGGTAAGTCCCCTGCCCGGTCTGCCGGATGAGCCGGACATAATCGCCGGGGAAAATGGCGCGATGAATCTCCCGGTCGTTGGCGTCGAGTTCCAGCACCGCGACGCCTTTTGCAGACGTGCCGGCAGGGAGGTCGGCGCTCCCAGGCGCGCCCGAAATATCCACGCCGGCGATGAGCGTGTGGCCATTGGGCTGGCGGCGCACGGCGGTGACGCCGGCGAGCGATTTGAATTCCTTCACCACGCGGCCCAGCGCGAGGTCAAACTCGGTGTAGCCGTGATGATGGCCGACGAGGATTTTTCCGCCGCCGATGAGCTGCAGGTCGCGCGCCGCCGGCTGGCCGATGGGCACGAGCCAGTTCTTCGACTGGTCGCGCTCATCAATGTGCAGCAATGTCGCGTGGCCTTCGTCAATGGCGATGAATTCGTGTTGGATCATGATTTTTATGGCACACGAAGGGAGGCACACGAATAAAACTTAAAACCATTTTGCATCGCATTCGCCTGCCCCCATTCGCCGGTCATTATTTTTTCCCAAAAAACAACACCACTGTCGAGCGCGGCATGACTTTCATTGGGGCAACCAGTTTCAGGAATTTGCCAGAAACAAGCTCCCTGGCCGCGCCCACGCCAGACGGCGGCGGCAATTCAAAGGTCTGGTCCGCGGTCATATTCATACCGATGAGATAATTCCCGTAGCGCAGCGTATAGAAATCGGCCTTGCCAGCATAGACGCTCTCGTCGCCAGGCTTGAATTTGACGTCGCCCGGAACCTTGGCGATGGGCAGTTTTTCGCCCGCGTGCGCCGAGTGTAAATTTCCGGGATACGCCGGCCCGCCGTTCGCGAAACCGAAATTGATGTGGTCGGGCCGCGTGTAAAACTGGCCACTGGGCGTGAACTGCGCGTCTTCATGCACGACGGCAATGCGGTCAACCGCCGGCGTGGTGAAATGGATTCGAGCCAGCGAATTCACCGCGTTGCGCGAACGCCAGTAGAGCGAAGCGTAAAAGATTTCATCGCCATTTTTCACCGCCAACACACCGTCCTCCTCGTCGCTGAAAACAAAGTCCGGCTGGCCGGGCGTCATCGGCAGGCGCGCCGCACTCGGCGGCTGTGACTTGATGAGTTCGTAATCGTCCGGCACTTCGAGGAGGCCGGCGGTGACACGCAGGCTGTTGTTCTGCGCCATCTGGTGTTGGAGCGAGATGAAAAACTGCCCGTCATCAAACATCTGCTGCGCGTGGCCGACGGCGGCTGCGTCCAGCGTGGCGGCGGCGGCGTAAAGCGGCGAGGCATCCCACGTCGCGCGTTCGGCATAGGCGACGTTGCCGGGATAATGGCCCGCATCGCGCCAGCCGACGACCGTTTCGATGCGCAGGGCGCGGAAACCGTTTTCGTCCACGCCGGGATAGCGGAACACCGCGCGGGCGGCGGCGATTTTTTCCAACTGCGCCTTGATTTTTTCATCGCCGGGCTGGCCGGGCGCGGGCCGCGTGGCGTTGTAGATGGAAGTCACCCAGTCCAGCACTTCGCCGTAGTAACCGACGTAGCCGAGTTCCTTGGTCAGATGTTTCGCCGTGAGCTGCCAGTAATTTGTGCCCATGCCCCAGCCGTGGCTGTCGCCACCCGAATCACTGTCGCGCCACGGTTCGAGCGCGAGCGCCTCGTAAAGATAGCGGCGCGCGGCAGCCTCGGAGAACGCCTGCGCCGGGTCAACGACTTGCAGGCCCCGATTGGACAAATAAATTTCCATGTCCGTGATCATCGTCTGGTTCGTGTAAAGCCGGCGATGCTGCCGGTGCCAGTCGCGCCCGGCCACGAGCAGCTGCGCCCACGCGGCGCGGCGGGAGATTTTTTGGCCGCCGGCGGTAATTTCCGCGTCGAGCTGCGGTTTAATTTTATCGCCCAGCAGCGAAACCGCGTGGCCGGCCGGACCGAATTCAAACCAGCCGGGATTGGGCGTGGCCGGATCGTTGTGCGCCAAATCGGGATTATTCCGCCACGCCGCAAACAGCGCGTCCAGGCCGCTCACGATCTGCGCGACGACCCGGGAATTTTGAAACGCCGGTGTCCACTTCACAAAATACGCCCGCGCCAGAAATTCCATCTGCATCTCATTGAGCGGCCGCGCGGACTTGAGCAAGTTGTTCACCTCGCCGTTCACACGCGCCTTGAGCTGGTCCATCACCTCCGCGCCGGGCGATGGGCGCGGCGGCGGATTTTGCGGGGCGACGCCCGTTATTTCGTCCGCTGACGGAATCAAGAAATTGTTCGTATGTGAATAGATTTTATATATCCCACGTGTCGGCGCCGTCATCGGCATTTGAAATTTTTCGAACGTGCCGGCGTAGCCCCACGTCGGGCCGCTGCTGCGGATTTCAAAATTCAGATTGGTCTTTCCCTGCGTCAACTCCAGCGGCAGCGGCGTGGTGGTGTAAAGGAAACGGCCGGGAAAGGCCGCCTCGCCGCCGCCGATATCCAGCAGGTCAAGGTCGCCCAGATGCCGGTAGCCGACCTGTTTGCCCTCGCAAAACAGGGCCAGCTGGTCCACTGTCGCATCGGACCCCCAGAAGCGGACGGTGGCGTAATTTTGCTTCGCCGAATCCACCGCGAGCGTGAACGCCAGGCGCCCGCCGTCCCAGCCCGGCGTCGCCGGTTCGAGCAGGCGGCGGGCAGACTCGCCCAGGCCACCGGCGATTTTCTCGCTGCGCGGGCCGGAAAATTTGTGCGCGGACTCGGAGGCGGCATCACCGAAATTGATCGAATCAAGAGCCTCGCCGGCGTGGGCGAGGCCGGCGGCAAACATGGCCAGCGCGAATCCGGCAAGCGCAATGGTGGATTTCATCGGGTTCATGATGCGTAGTTATTTTCCATTCCAAAACATAATGGAGGTTTCCCAGTAAACCGAGGTTTCACCAAAATCGACTGCCGTCCGGCTCGCCAACCCCTTGGAGCGTTTCCAGAAATCAGGTGGCGCAGGCGTCCGCGCCTACGAAGGGCGGCGGCGGCTCGCTGCCCGGAAAAACCGTCCACCGGTCGAAACGCTCGCACTTGACCATAACTTTCCCGGTGGCGACGCCGTTCCGCCGGGCTGGAAGCCCCGGCTCTACGTCAGCCAAGATGGCCGACGCCACCATTTTCAGACAGGCTCTAATAAACCCGGCGGAGGTTCGACGGCAGGATGCTGAGCTCGTCGCGGTATTTGGCGACGGTGCGGCGGGCGATGTTGATGCCCTTGTCGGTGAGCATCTTCACGACTTCCTGATCGGAGAGCGGCTTGGACGGATTTTCGTTCTTGAAGATTTCGGCGATCATGTCCTTCACGCTGGTGTTGGAAACGTCGTTGCCGCTGTCGGTCTGCAGGCCGGCGGTGAAGAAAAATTTCATCTCGAACACGCCCTGCGGCGTCTCGATGTATTTGCCGGAAACCGCGCGGCTCACCGTGGTCTCATGCACGCCGACGACTTCGGCGACCTGCGCCATCGTCATTGGCTTGAGGTGGGCGACGCCCTTGTCCATGAAGTCGCGCTGGCGCTTCACGATTTCCTTGCCGATGTTGCAAATGGTTGTCTGGCGCTGGTGCAAACTCTTGATGAGAAATTTTCCGGCGCGGATTTTTTCGCGGATGTAATTCTTCACCTCGGCGTCGTTGCCACCGGCGGACATCAAATCCTTATAGACATTGCTGATGCGCAAATGCGGAATCTGCTCGTCATTGGTCGTGACGGCATAATCGTCGCCGTTTTTCTGGACAAAAACCTCCGGCGCGACGTATTGCTCCACGACCGGCAGAAACGCCCGGCCCGGCCGCGGGTCAAGCCGCCCGATACGCGCGATGGCAGCCTGCACGTCGTCCACGGACTGCCCGGTGCCGCGCGCGATTTCCGGGATGCGCCGCTTGCCGAGCGCCTCCATATGGTCGCGGATGATGCGGTATTCCAGCGCATCCGTCTGCCCGGAGCGCTCCAACTGGAGCAGCAGACATTCGCGCAAATCACGCGCGCCGACGCCCACCGGCTCGAAGCCCTGGATGGTTTTCAGCACCGACAGGATTTTCTCCACCGGCAGATTGGCTCCGTCGGCGATTTCTTCCGGCGTGACGGTAAGGTAGCCGTAATCGTCGATGTTGCCGATGAGCAGCTCGGCGACGGCCTGTTCCTCGGAACTCAAATTGGTGTCGCGAACCTGGTTAGCCAGATGCTGCGACAGCGAGGTTTCCGCCGTCAGCGAATTGAACATGAACTCGCGCCGTTCCTCGTCCTCGGCGGTGGCGCGGTTGACGGTGTTTGACTGCGAAAAATGCTCGCGCCATTCCTGATCCATCTGGACAAGCTTTTCAAATTCCGCCTGAAAATCGTCCACCGGCTCGCCGGTCGCCTTGTCCGTCGTCTCGTCGAACTTCACATCCTCCGGCGGCTCCGCGAAATCCGTGACGGCAGGCGTCTCATCGGAGTCGCTGTCATTGCCGGGAGATTTTTCGCGCAAATCCATTTCCTGCTCCGTCACCTCTTCCAGCACGGGATTTTGCTGCAGCTCCTGTTCGACGAGCGCCTTGAGTTCGAGCGAGGGCGCCTGAAGCAACGCCAGCGATTGCTGGAGCTGCGGTGCCAGCACCATCGATTGCGTGAGCCGTTGTGATAGTTGTAATCCAGGTCCCATCTGCGCGGCAACATAACCCAAACAGGCCGAATCTCAAGAGATTTTGGCACGAATCCCGCTATGTGGTTTTTTCTCAAAAGGAAAAACTGGATTTTCGCGCGCCGTGGGCGCATTCTTTTTACATGAAACTGATTCTCTCCACCCACAATGTCACGCTCACCAAGGCCATTGAAGACCACATCATCGCCAAGCTCGACAAACTGGACAACATGGATCAACGCATCGTGGATGCGCGCGTCACGCTCGAACACGACAACACCCGCGTGCCGGAAAAACAGTTCGCCTGCTCCGTCCGCCTCGGTGTCCGCGGACCCGACCTGTTCGCCAAAGATATCGAAAGCGACCTCTACGCCGCGATGGATGCCGTCATCAAAAAAATCGAGCAGCAGATCCGCAAGCGTCACAGCAAGGTCAAGGCGACCAAGCACAAGGTCGGGGCCAAGCTGAAAACCGCCCGCCGC
>CAYUGC010000204.1:0-6589 GCA_964444085.1 uncultured Bifidobacteriaceae bacterium
CCTTGTTGATGCGCGCCTGGTTGATCATCGTGTCCACGCCGATGGTGGTCTTGCCCGTGCCACGGTCGCCGATGATGAGTTCGCGCTGGCCGCGGCCAATCGGGATCATCGCGTCAATCGCCATGATGCCGGTCTGCACCGGCTGGCTCACGGGTTTGCGGCGGATGATGCCGGGCGCGATTTTTTCAACGGGATAAAAAGCGGATTCCTTGATGGCACCCTTGCCGTCGAGCGGCTGGCCGAGGACGTTGACGACGCGGCCGAGCATTCCCTTGCCGACCGGAATCTGGAGCAGCTTGCCGGTGGTGCGGACTTCGGTGCCTTCCTTGATCTTGGTGTAGTCGCCGAGAATGATCGCGCCGACTTCGGTCTCTTCGAGGTTCAGCGCGAGGCCGACGACCCCGCCGCCGAAGTCGAGCATCTCGTTGAGCATCGTGTCGGTGAGGCCTTCGATCTTGGCCACGCCGTCGCCGATTTCGCGCACGGTGCCGACGTTCTGTTTCGCCGTCGCGGTCTTTGCGCCCGCGATCTGGGCTTCGATTTCCTGTAACAAATTACTCATATAATCCGATTAAAAACTTTGGGCCAATTTATCCAAACGGGTCTGCACGCTGCCGTCGTAAAGGTCGCTGCCGACCTGGATCCGCAAACCGCCGAGCAGCGCGGCGTTCGCCGCGAACGACAGGCTCAAGCCCGCGCCGTAAATCTTCGCCAACTGTGCCGCGACCTGCGTCTGCTGTTCGGCGGCGAGCGGCGTGGCGCTTTCCACGCGCGCCGTGCGGCGGTCAAGATCGAGCTTCACCAAACGGTGCAGGCGCGACAGGATTTCGACATAGCCGCGCGGCTTCTTTTCCACGAGCAGGGCGACGGCCTGACGGACGCGGCTTTCATCCAACTGGCCGTTGACCGCGCAACTGCGGAACAGTTGCCGGGCTTCGCGCTGGGCTTGTTTGGAGATTTTCATCTTTTATTTGGCAGGGGGGCGTTGCCGCGCCGCCGGCTGACCCGCAGGTCAGCCCTACCGTTATGTCAACTGCTTCTGCGTTTCTTCCGCGAGGCGGCGCTGGTCATCCGCCGTGAGCACCTTGCCGGTGACGGTTGCCGTGGTCTGCACCACAAGCCGGCCGACTTCGCGCTTCAATTCGGCGAGCATCTTCGCGTGATCCTGCGCGGCGGCTTCGCGCGCCTTGGCGATGATCTGCTCGGCAGCGGCGATGGCCTTCTGCGTCTCGACTTCGCGGACGCGGCTGGCGGCTTCACGCGCCTGCTCGATCATGCCGTTCGCCACGTCGCTGGCCTGCGCCAGAATCCGCTGGCGTTCCGTCTCGGTCTTGGCGAGCTCGGCTTTGATCTTTTCCGCGTTGGCGATGCCGTCGGCGATTTTTGCCTTGCGCGCTTCGAGGATGTTGAAGATCGGCTTGTAGGCGAACTTCCACAGCACCACGAGCACGACGGCGAAGTTGATCGCCTGGATGATCAACTTCTGCCAATGTATGCCGAGCATTTCCATAAAGGAGCCTGTGAATTAGGCCTTGCCGAGCACGAACGCCAGAATCGCCGCGCCTTCCGCGAGGGCGATGCCGAGAATCATGATGGCGACGACGCGGCCGAACATGCCGGGGTTGCGGCCGATGGCCATGGTTGCGCCGGCGGCGGCGATGCCGATGCCGATGGCCGCGCCACCGAAGGCGAGACCGACGTGGACGTTACCAGCGAGGGTGGGAACTGCTTCTGCGAGCATCATAGTATTGTCTTTCTTATTTGGTTTCTAGTTTCATGCGTCCGTTCGCCGAAAGGTCTCCCGGTCGCAAATTGTTAAATCATTTCAATGGCCGTGCTCCTCGTCCGAATGCGAGCACAGCGTGCCGGCGAACACAATCGTCAGCATCGCGAACACAAACGCCTGCACCACGGCCACGAACAGTTCAAAAAACGTGAACGGCAGCGAGACCAGCAGCGACAGGAAAAAGTTTTTCATCGTCATGGTCATCGCCAGCAAACTTTCACCGGCAAAAATATTGCCGTAAAGACGGATGGCGAGCGCCAACGGACGAACGAACACAATCGAGAGCGTTTCCATCAGGCCGACAAACACGAACATCAGCAACAGCGGCACATAGAAAAGCTTGTTGGATTCCACCTTCACGCCGAAGATGTGTTTCACGAGGCCGAGCGGCCCATTGTAGCGGAAACCCCAATATAGACTCATCACGAGAAAAATCAGCGCCATCACGACGGTCATGTTCGCGTCGGCGGTCGGCGGACGCACCAGCGGCGTCACCGCGTGCTCAATGGAAAACGGCAGGCCGCTGAAATTCTGATCCGCCGGGGCCTTCGGGCCGTAGCCAATGCTGCCGACGCCAGGCAAAAGGCCGAGCAAATTGGAAGTCAGCGCGAACAGGAAAAACGTCACTGCGAACGGAAACACCCAGCGCGTCACCTTCGGCTCCAAAATCATGTTAATCAAACTTTCCCAGCCTTCGACCATGCCTTCAATCAGGTTGCCGGCGCTGGTCGGTACGTTGTCAGCGCTCAAGCGGCGCGTGCCGACGCGGACGAAAATGATGATGACGGCCGCCACCACCCACGCATAAACCATCGCGTTGGTGATTTCCACCGGGCCGATTTTGAACAGCGTCGGCGCATAACCGGTGACGAGCGGCGCGGTGGCGGCTTCAACCGCCTTCGCAACGGGACTGACAGCGACCGTCTCCGCGTGAAGATTCACAGCGGAAACCGCAGCTAAAAACACAAACGCCAAAATGAGTTTGCAAATCTGATTCACAATTACAACAAGTCACTGACGACACGAAAACCTAGCAGAAAACTTCGGTGCCAGAGCCGCAGAAAATGCCGCATCGTGAAATATTTCACAAGCAAATTTTCTACTTTTATTGATTCATCAGCCTTTCTGAAACATCACCAGCCGGCGCGCAATTTTTCTGCTGACAGCCCATTTTCCCGCAGCGTCCGCAGGCTCAAGGCATCGTGCCGTTTGGCCAGGCGTTCACCGCGATCGTCGCACATCAGATCGCAGTGGAAAAATTTCGGCGGCACCCAGCCCAACGCGCGGAAAATCAAAATCTGCCGCGCCGTGCTGACGAGCAGATCCGCGCCACGCACGACCTCCGTGATTTGCATCGCCGCGTCGTCCACCGCGCAGGAAAGCTGATACGCCGGCACGCCGTCGTGCCGCCACACGACGAAATCGCCAAAGTCTTTTCCAGCCACGAATTTTTGTTCGCCGCAATTGCCGTCCGCGAAGGAAATGGTTTCGCCGTCGGGAACGTGGAACCGCCAGCTGAATTTACGATTTGCGATTTCTGCTTTGCGATTTTGCCGGCACGTGCCCGGATAAATGGGCTCCTCGTCATTTTCCGGGTGGGGAGCGGTGATGGCCGCCTGAATGTCTTTCCGCGAACAGGTGCAGGGATAAATGAAACCGACGGCCCGAAGTTTCTCCAGCGCATCGCGGTAAAAGCTCATCCGCTCGCTCTGGTTGTAAGGTGCAAATGGCCCGCCGATGTCCGGGCCTTCGCTCCATTCAAAGCCGAACCAGCGCAAGTCCTCCAGCATCGCGTCCACGAATTCCATTTTGAAACGGGTGGAATCCAGGTCGTCGTTGCGCAAGATCAGTTTGCCACCGTGTTGCCGGGCGCGCTGCTGCGCCGCCCAGAACGTTCGCGCGTGGCCGAGATGCAAATAGCCCGTCGGCGACGGCGCGAGGCGGCCGCGGTATTTCGGACTGGCAGTTGGCGCTGGCAAATTCACGGGAGAAATGAAACAACGAAGCGACGGGAGAGCAACGTTTTCTTTTGGGCGACTTCAGAGCCTGACCGAAAACCCCGAGGAGCGCTGTTTTTGGGCAAAAGGCCGGAGGGCGCGGCCATTCCGGCGCGCCAAAGCAGAAGTCGGGTTTCGGCGACGTTGCCCGCCCGGATCGGTGGAGCATCACCGCCGATGCCGCGCTGGTGAACAGGTTGTCGTGGACCGTCACGGGAGTGAAGCGGGTGTCCACTGTAAAGAACCGCCCCCCATGTGTCGTGATTTGGCACGATTTGGCGCGTTTTGGCGTTTTTGTCACTGGCTTTTTGTGTGCGCCGGCGGCGGCGAGGATCTGCTCGCACTGCCCGGGCCAACGCCGCCATCGCCATCCGTGACGGTTTGAGTTTCTCCGAATAAAAAAAAGCGGTTGAGCAAACCAGCTCAACCGCTTTTCCGTTCCCCAACAACCAGACCCAAACTAATTGTTTCAATTGGCCGATAGCGTCGCGCTTTTCATTTCAAAACTCCCGCGACTTGCCGCCGCGTGTTTTTCTTGGCACCGTTTCCGTGATGAAAGTTAAGCTCTCGCTCGTCACCGCAATCATCACCCTCTGCCTAACGTCAGTCCTTGCTCAGACCGGCCAGCACGGCGATGATGCTCAAGGGCCGCATTTCGAAGGAGAAGAGACCGAACTGATTGGCACCAACCAGTCCTTCTCCGCTACGATGGAATATCAAATCTTCCGGCAGAGTGGCGACAACGTCACCATGTCCGGCAAGTTTAGTTTCGACCACGGCAAATCGCGTTTAGAAATGAACACGAGCGAAATGCAAGGTTCCAAAATACTGCCCGGTGCCATCAGGCAATTAAAAAGCATGGGCATGAACAGGATGCTTAGCATTACGCGCCCAGATTTAAAATTGGCATACATCATCTATCCCGACCTGAAAACGTATGCCGTAATTACTCAACATGATCCCTTCGCCAACGCAACCGCTGGCGATTTCAAAGTTGAAACCACCGTACTCGGCAAGGAAACCATGGAAGGTCACGAATGCGTGAAAGTGAATATCGTCGCGATCGACAAGGATGGCAACAAACATGAGGCAACCGGCTGGAAAGCGACCGATTTAAAAAGTTTTCCCGTGAAAATCGTGACAAACAAAGATGGCCAAAGTCTCAGGATGCTGTTCAAGAACATCTCGTTCGACAAGCCCGCCGCCAGCAGCTTTGAGCTGCCGTCTGGGCTGATTACTAAATACGATGACGTGGAAACCATGATCCGCACGGAAATTATTCACCAGCGCAGCGTCAAGTAAATGAGCCGCATGAAAAGCAATTTACTATCAGTGTCATTAACCGTGATAACCCAATCTCTTTTCAGATTGATTTGGCATTCTTCAATTTTCCGCCTTGGTACCTTTGGGTTGGTCGTGCTGACGTTGAGCAGTCTCGTTGGTTGCGGCAAGAAACACACTATAACTGTAAGAGACGATTCAGGAAGCGGGCAGATTTTCGTCGTGGCCCAAAGCGGCGACATGGAGAAAATGATGGAGATGCTCAAAGATAACCCTGGTTTGGTTTTTGCCAAAGACAGAGGCGGCATGACGCCATTGCACTTGGCAGCGTTTTGCGGGCAGAAAGGTATGGCGGAACTGTTGCTGGCTCATCAGAACAACTTCGATATTTTGGACGCGGCAGCCGGTGGAAGCTTGGAGAAGATCAAGTCGTTGCTCAAAGACAATCCGGATTTGGTTTTTGCCAAAGATACGCATGGCTTCACGCCCTTGCATTGGGGGGCGGTGAGTGGCCACACGGACGTGCTGGAGTTCCTCTTGGCTAATAAGGCAGACGTCAACGCGAGGGACAATGTCGGTCGGGCGGCTTTGGGTTTAGCGGCACAAAATGACTGGGCGGACGTGGTGGAGTTGTTGTTGACAAACAAGGCTGACGTTAACGCAAAGGATGGCACCTCTGGTCTTGCACCTTTGCACGAAGCAGCGTTTTTCGGCCACACGAACGTGGTGAAATCATTGCTGGCCAATGGCGCTGACGTCAATGTCAGGGCAAAAATTGGGATCACACCTTTGGGCGAAGCAGCGTTTGCCGGTCAAAAAGGCGTGGCAGAATTGTTACTGTCACGCGGAGCCGACATCAATTCGGCTGATGATCAAGGCGTGACACCTTTGGAATACGCGGTAACAGGTATTGGTAATCAAAAGGAAAAAATGGTGGAGCTGTTTTTGCTCCACCGTGCCGATGTGAATGCCAGGGACAACAAAGGACAAACCCCGTTGCACATCGCGGTGTTACGCAAAAATACGGAGTTGGCGGATTTGCTGCGCCATCACGGTGGTCATGAATAAATTACTTTTATTTTTTTCCTTCACCGTCAGCGACAGGAAGATTTCTTACCCGCGCAGCGTCAAGTAAATGAGCCGCATGAAAAGCAATTTCCTGTTAGTGCATCAAAAAAAAGCGGTTGAGCAAACCAGCTCAACCGCTTTTGCGTTCCCCCAACCACCGGACCCAAACTAATTGTTTAAATCGGCCGGCACAGCCGTTGCGCCTGCCGGAGACCGGTATCGCGAATTTCTCCTTGTCCAATCGTTTTGAATGAACGTGGTCACGCGCGCCAGCCAGTTCCGATCCTTGCACAACTCCAAGACTTCCGCCGTGCAGAAATACTTCACCGCATTGGCCGGCGCACTACCCAGCGGCTTGAGTTGCTTCGCCGCCACCAGCGCGGGGATGCTATGCGGCTGAGATGAGCTGGGTCTTGTCCGCCGATCTTTTATTCCCGACGAACGGTTGATGGTTACA
>CAYUGC010000205.1:0-6552 GCA_964444085.1 uncultured Bifidobacteriaceae bacterium
CCGGAGCAGACGCGGATGAACGCGATGCGGTCGCGGTGCTTGGGATCCATGTTGGCCTGGATCTTGAAGATGAAGCCGGAGAACGCGGGATTTTCGGGGGCGATCTCGATGCCGCCCATGACGCGGGATTTCGGCGCGGGCGAATGTTTCAAGAAACCGTCGAGCAGAAGCTGGACGCCGAAATTGTTCACGCCGCTGCCGAAGAAGACGGGCGTGGTTTTGCCGGCGAGCACGGCGGCCTCGTCGAATTCCTCGCCGGCGTGTTCGAGCATCTCCAGTTCCTCGACGGTGCGGGCGAATTCCGCGTCGCTCAAATTGCCGCGCACGGCGGGGTCGTGCAGGCCGCCGACGCTGACGGGCGCGCGGTGTTTGCCGCCGACGACGCGCTCGAAGGTGTGCATCATCTTCGTTTTGCGGTCGTAGATGCCCTGGAATTCCGGGCCATTGCCGATGGGCCAGTTGACCGGGAACGCGCCGATGCCGAGCACCCGCTCGAGCTCGTCAATCAGCTCCAGCGGATTTTTCATGGGGCGATCGCACTTGTTCATGAACGTGAAGATCGGCACGCCGCGCTGGCGGCAGACCTCGAACAGCTTGCGCGTCTGCGGCTCGATGCCCTTGGCCGAATCAATCACCATCACCACCGAATCCACGGCGGTCAGCACGCGGTAGGTGTCCTCGGAAAAATCCTTGTGGCCGGGGGTGTCGAGGAGATTGATGCGAAAGCCGTCGTAGTCGAATTGGAGCACGGTGGAGCTGATGGAGATGCCGCGTTTTTTTTCGAGTTCCATCCAGTCGGAGGTGGTGGCGCGCTGGTTTTTGCGGGCGGTGACGGAGCCGGCGAGCTGGACCGCGCCGCCGTAAAGGAGGAGCTTTTCCGTCAGCGTGGTCTTGCCCGCATCGGGATGCGAGATGATGGCGAACGTGCGGCGTTTCGAGATTTCTTGGGCGATGCTCACAAAGGCCGGGAAGCATAGCAGAAAAAATCCGAGCGACAAGCCGGGAGTCCGGGGCGGGTTTTACGCGAATTACGCGAATCAGCGCGAATTGAAAAACGGAGCCAGGAAATCGGAATTCAACGCAAAGGTGCCAAGAGGCAAAGGCGCAAAAAAACGAAGACCATTAACCACGGATGGACACGGATCTTAAACAAATGCTGACACACTGACATACTGACATGCTGACATGCTGACATTAAAAACAGGTTGAACAACAAAGCAACAAAGGCACAAAAGGGAAAACGGATTTTTAACCACGAAACTGGCTTCCCAAGCCCGCCACAAGTTAGTTACCCCAAACAAACCGTTCGCTATCGCGAATTGTGGTCACCAAATACACGAAAGACAAAACTTGAGACAGAGGCGGGTTTTACGCGAATTTCGCGAATCAGCGCGAATTAAATCACCAAAAAAAACAAACCTGAAACTTGAGACCTGAAACCTGATCTGAACCAAGAAACCGCTGATTTCCGCTAATGACCGCTAATCTTGGGGAGGCTGTTCGGCGGAGGACGGGGAAGCGGCAAGGGCTGCCGCAGTCCACGAAGCTGGCGCGCCATCTGAGCAGTCCCCTCATTGCGGATGCCCTTGCGACCTTTTGAACCACAAGTGTTACCTATGTATTGAACCATCCCCGTTACCCATGTTCTGAACCTGGACCACCTGGACCAAATGCTGAAATGCTGAAACCGCCCAAACAAAAAACAGATATAGCGTTTTCAAAAGAACTGTGGCCGTCTGGCGTGTGCTGGCGTTCTCCCTCACCCCGTCCCTCTCCCGCTGGGCGAGGGAGTCACGCTCCCCGTTCTCTGGTCTGACGACGGCTTGGAAACGTGACGCGTTTTAAGCCAACTGTCGGCTGTTTCCCTCTCCCATCTGAAGGCACGAAAGCAGGAAGTGGCCGGCGAAGGGACTACGTTTTATTTTCGCGTGGTTCGTGTTTTTCGTGGTTCAAAAGAATGGTTCCGGCTCAGCTCTCAAGTTTCAGGGTTGACGATTCGCGGCAAAGGCGGAAACTGCTGGCACCATGAACCCGAAACGCTGGTTCGCCTGGCTGTGCCTCGCGCTGATGCTCGTCGCGGAAATCCTCCTTTTCCGCGCCAGCCGCGAGAAGGACGCCGCCCTGACCGAGACGCGCGACACGCAAAGCCAGATGCGGCAGCTGCAGAAAAACCTCGATGAGTTGGAAAATTCCAGCGCCGGCCTCCAGGCACTGGAGATCACGAAGCTGCACAAGCAGAATGAAATTTACACCAACCGCCTGGCCAAGGCGCAGGCGATGATTGACCAGCTGGAGGCCGAGGCCGCGCAGTCCGCGCAGAATCTCGCCACCGCCCGCGCGGCGCTCTCGCTCCAGCAGCAGCACCTGCAGGATTTGCAGACGGAAAACAAGCTGGTCACCGACGCCGGCCTGACCATCGTCCACCGCAACACCTGCATCAACAAACTCCGCGAAATTGACGGGGCCAAACAGCAGTGGGCGCTGGAAAAAAATGCGGCCGGCGACGCCATGCCAACCGCGCATGATCTGCTGCCGTATCTGAAGGACGGCGTTTTCCCCACCTGCCCCGACGGCGGAACTTATTACATCAACACCGTGGACGCGGTGCCCACCTGCAGCATCGCCGGTCACGTCCTGCCGCAGTAAAGCTGAAGACAAATGCTGAAAACTGAAATGCTGAAATGCTGAAAGTTTTTTGAAACGTAAAACACAAGAGACACGAAAATATCCGGCTCCCAATTTTTAACCACGGATGGACACGGATTAACACGGATATTTAGCCGCAAAAAGGCACAGAAGGCGCAAAGATCAAACCTGAAACTTGAGACCTGAAACCGGCGGGGAAAACGAAACGCGAAATCCTGACCCCTCACCCTCAATCCCTCTCCCCTCGGAGGGGCGAGGGAAGAAGATTCCAGCCGCAAAACCCAAACCTGAAACTTGAGACCTGAAAAACCTGAAGACAAATACTGAAAAGCTGACATGCTGACATGCTGAAACCGCCCAAACAAAGGGGCCAGTCGTCAGTAGGCAGTGGGTAGTGGGACCACCACACGCGGAGGGGCGGGGAGTCCCCAAGGAAATTTACTGGCTGCCATGAATTTTCCGCATGGCAGACCCAAACTTAATTCTTCCCCTTTTGACGGTGAAAACTTACATTGTTGGCTTCATTACTTAACAAGACTTATTATATGGCCGCTGATACCTCTGTCGTCAAAGCCGTGGAAGCCCCACCGCTGAAACCCCTCGTCCTCAAATCCAAACTCGCGCCCACGCCCCAGGCCGCACCGAAATATGCGGTCACGGTCAAGAACAGCGCCGGCGCGGACGTGACGCTCGCCGACCCGCGCGCGAGCCGCGCGCTCGTGGCGCTCATGGATTTGCACGCCGTGATCGGCGGCGCAGCCTCGCACTGGGGCGGCCCGGCGGCGTTTGCGGAAATCATGTCCGCGATCCACGGCGTGATGTTTTCCGTCACCGGCCGCCAATGGCATGAGGCATATAATTTTATCAACGACGCCGGCCACTGTGAGAACGGTGTCTATGCCCTGCGTGCGCTTTATGGTTTCGACGGCATGACGACCGAGAGCGTGAAAGGTTTTCGCAGCATCACGAGCAAGCTCACCGGCCACGGGGAATCGCATTTGAATCCCGAAGGCGTGCTGTTGAGCAACGGCCCGCTCGGCAGTTCGCTGCCGCAGGCGCAGGGCCTCGCCATCGGCGACAAGCTGGCGAACAGCGACCGCGTGACGATCTGCGTGGTCAGCGACGGCGCGAGCATGGAAGGCGAAGCCAAGGAAGCGTTCGCCGCGATTCCCGGTCTCGCGGCCAAGGGCAAGGTGAACCCGTTCGTGATGATTATTTCCGACAATGACACCAAGCTGTCTGGCCGCGTGTCGAAAGACGCGTTCAGCATGGGGCCGTCGTTTGAAGGCAAACATGCGCTCGGCTGGAACGTCATGTCCGTGAAGGAAGGCCACAATCTGGAAACGGTTTACCAGGCCATCGAAACAGCCATCGCCTCAGCCAAGTCCAATCCGGCCAAACCGGTGTGCATCCACGTCAAGACCATCAAAGGCTTCGGCGTGAAATCCACGATGGACAGCGCCTCCGGCGGCCACGGCTTCCCGCTCTCGAGCGGCGAAAAGATCGTCGAATTCGTGGACGAAATCTGGGGGGGCCAGACGCCGAAGGAATTCGCCGACTGGGCCAAAAATTTCCGCACCGATTGGGAAAAGAAGGAAGCCGACAAGAAGGCCAAGGCCGCGGCCGGCGCGCCGGCTTCCGCAAAACCGAAGACGGACAAGGTGCAATCCGGCCTCGCCCGCGCCGCCGTGCGGGCCGCGCAGGAAGGACTGCCGGTGTTCTCCGTTTCGTCCGACGTGCAAGGCTCGACGGGCATCAGCCTGTTCCACAAAAGTTTTCCCGACCGCTGGATCGAAGTCGGCATCGCCGAATCGAACATGATCAGCACCGCCGCCGGCCTGGCGAAGACCGGTTTCATTCCCATCGTGGACACGTTCGGCCAGTTCGGCGTGACCAAGGGCAATCTGCCGCTGACGATGGCCGCGCTCTCGCAGGCACCGGTCATCGCGATGTTTTCGCACGTCGGCTTCCAGGACGCGGCGGACGGCGCGAGCCACCAGGCCACGGCGCATTTCGCGGCGGTCTCGGCGATTCCGCACACCTGCGCCATCGCGCCGAGCTGCCCGGACGAGGCGGAATCGCTGATGTATCAGGCGATCCAGAAATACGCCGCCGACCGCGCGGCGGGCAAGGACGGCGAAAATTACATCTTCTTCGTCGGCCGCGAAAATTATCCGATGGCGTGGATCGAAGGCGCGCACTATCCGTGGGGCCAGGCGCAAGTTTTGTCCGAAGGCACGGACGTGGTGCTCATCGGCTGCGGCGTGCTGGTGAACAAGGCGATTGAAGCCGGCAAACTGCTCGCAGCGAAAGGCATCAAGGCCACCGTCATCAATAATCCGTTCGTGAACCAAGTTGACCTCGCGACCATCGGCGCGGCGGTGAAAAAGTGCGGTGGCAAAGTCGTCACCATCGAGGATCACCAGTTGATCTGCGGCATGGGCGCGCAGGTTTCGCATGCGCTGAGCAACGCCGGCATTGCGCACACGCTAAAGTCGCTCGGCATCCCCGGCGAGTTCGGCCAGTCGGCGTATCTGGCGGAGGAACTTTATTCCAAATACGGCCTGACCGCGCCGAAGATGGCGGAAGCGGTGCTGGGGCTGCTGGGGAAATAATTGGAACGCCGGTCTTCCGACCGGCAAGTTCCAAGAAGAAATGATCCACTTGCCGAACTGAAGTTCGGCGTTCCAGCCCGCGTGCCGCAAGGTGCGCGGGCGTTTTTTTTTGACCTGAAAACTGAAGACAAATACTGACATACTGAAAAGCTGAAATGCTGAAAAAACAAACCTGAGACCTGAAATAACCGGCAAGAAAACCGCTGATTTCCGCTAATGACCGCTAATCTTAGGAAGGCTGTTCGGCGGAGGACGGGGAAGCGGCAGGGGGCTGCCGCAGTCCACGACGCTGGCGCGCTGTCTGAGCAGTCCCCTCATTGCGGATGACCTTGCGACCTTTTGAACCACAAGTGTTACCTATGTATTGAACCATCCCCGTTACCTATGTTCTGAACCTGGACTAACCACGGATGGACACGGATCTTAAACAAATGCTGAAAACTGAAATGCTGACATGCTGAAACAGGCTCGCCCCACCAAGACAAAAGGCTTGGCCGCAAAAAGGCGCAGAAGGCGCAAAAGGGAAAAGCTGGAAATGGGTGGAACAACCAAGCAACAAAGTCACAAAGGAAAACCGGGAATCTGAAAAAACGGTTTTTACGCGAATTACGCGAATCAGCGCGAATTAAAATCACCGGGGGCAGAGAACGCACAAAAACGAGGATAGAGGATGGCGCAGCGCACCGTCCTCCACCACACACCACACACGGATGGAGTGGCGGTGCTCCGGCTGGCTTTCGACGTTCTTGATTCATTGAAGCGTTCGTATTCCAGTCATGCACAAAGCCGGCTGGAAGCCGGCGCTCCGGCGGCAGGGTTAAGATGCGCCCGGGGGCGGGCGGAAGGGGGCGCGGGACGCTGATCATTGGCGACATCCGGCTCGCGGGGACGCTCGCCCCACCAGGCCACCGGCAGATTGCGGATTTCAGGGTTGTGTCCCAATTTGTCGGTGGAGCGCGGGCTTCAGCCCGCTTCATCGTGGATTTGCCAAGCGATGCTGAAGCGGCATAAATGCCGCGCCCCATAATTAGGACATTACCGATTTCAGCCTTGGCTTTCGTCATCGGTCAATTAACCTACCGCACTTATTATTTATGATTGAAACGGACATTGAATTGCTGAAGGGCATCGCCAACCAACTGCGCATCCACTCCATCACCGCGACCACGGCGGCGGGCAGCGGCCATCCGACCTCCTGCTGCTCGGCGGCGGATGTCGTCGCCGCGCTGTTCTTCGGCCACATGAAGTATGATGCGAAGAACCCGCATTTCTACAACAACGACCGCTTCAT
>CAYUGC010000206.1:0-6530 GCA_964444085.1 uncultured Bifidobacteriaceae bacterium
TACCACGCCAGCGTGCGATACATCGCGCCGGTGTCCACGTAAACGTAGCCGAGCGAACGGGCGACGAGCTTGGCGTTGGTGCTCTTGCCGCTGGCGCTCGTGCCGTCAATGGCGATGACAATCGGGTGTTTCATCAAATCGTAATCTTAATCGGCGAACAAATCCTGTCCGCCCAATTTCCGCGTGCGTTGGCCGTCTTTGATCTCCCAAATCTCCGCGCCCAAACCGTGCGGCGGCGCGGCGGCGAGTTTCTGGAAAAAATTCGGGAACGTTTTTTTCACGCAGGCGGGATTTTTTATTTTTATGCCGGGAACTTTCAAGCCCAAAACCGCAAAACACATCGCCATGCGATGGTCATTGTAGGTTTCAATCTCCGCGCCGCGCAATTCTTCCAACTTCGACGGATAAGCCGTCAGCGTGTCGCCTTCCTCGACGACTTTCGCGCCGCACTTGGTCAACTCCGTCCGCAACGCGACGACGCGCTCGCATTCCTGCACGCGCAAACGACCGAGGTCGGTGAATTTGGAGACAGCTTCAAATAGTGGCGACAATACAATCGCAGTCATAATGCTGTCCCCAAGGTCATCTTTACGAGAGATCAAAATTTGCTGATTTGCTTCCGCGAAAATCGCATGGCTCAAAATATCTGGGTAATTCGAGTCAATTTGCCAGCCGATGCTAAACGGCCAGTTTCTAACATAGACTGGCCAGTCAATAATCTTTGGGCATAGCGATTTTTTTTGGGGTTCGATGAAAGAAAGCTTATTGTTCCGAAATACTCCCCAAAAATAACTTCCACTACTCGCGTCCGAATCAATTTGAAAAATTCCTCCACTTTTCGGAAACCCTTCCATCAATTTCGAAGTCATCGCCACATACGGCGATTCGTCCGCGTTCTCGCCAATGATTTCAATTTCCCAGCCGCCGTGTTTGGCTGACAGCAGCAGCGCCGAGGCAAACTGCGAGCTTTCCTCAATGCTGATACGGCATTTCTTTGTAGCAGCCGACGTGAGGAGGCTCTCACTTTCATTTTCAGTTTGAGCCTCGTAACCTCGGCTGCTACCGCCGAAAATCTTTGCCGGCAGCTTGTCGTTGCCCTTTTCCGATTCGACGCGGTAGCCGAGTTCGCGCAGCGCCGAAAACAGCGCCGCCTGCGGCCGTTCGTGCATCCGTGGCACGCCGTGCAACCGATACACGCCGCTGCCCAGACATAGAAAAGGCGCAAGAAATCTTGCCGCCGTGCCGGCATTGCCCACGAACAAATCCAGCGGCTGCGCTTCCGTGCCGCCGCGCGGCACCGCGCCGCCGTTGCCATAGACCGTGATGGTGCGGTTGCAAACTTCGTTCGGGTCGGCCTCGACGTTCACCATGAAGCCGAGTTCCTGCAAACATTCGACCATGATCTGAGTGTCCTCGCTCCATAGCGCGCCTTTCAGAATTGTCTCGCCGTCCGCCAGCGCCGCGAGAATCAGCGCGCGGTTGGTGATGCTCTTGGAGCCGGGCACGGTGATTTCTGCGCGCACCGGCGCGACAAGCGGGACGATTTCGATGAGGTCGGGCAAAGCCATCTGGAAAATTATTCAGACGAAGGCGAAGCGCAGCAGGCGCACCAGTTGTCGCGGCGTTCTTTCGCGGTGGCGAAAAACTTTTCCACGGCTTTAGCATCGCCTTTTTTGAGCGCTGCTTGAAACCGTTTTAATTCGCCGACAAAAACATCCAGGGACTGCGACACGTTTTTGCGGTTCGCCAGCGCGATGTCGCGCCACATCTCCGGCGAGCCGGACGCGATGCGCGTGGTGTCGCGGAAACCGGTCGCGCATAAACCAACCTGCGATGACGGATGTTTCGGGTCCAAAACCAGTCCCGCCAAAGCCGCGGCGGCGACGTGCGGCAGATGGCTCGTGCGGCTGACGAGTAAATCGTGCTTCGCCGCATCTAATTGTAACGTTCTGGCGCCGAGCAATTTCCAAAATTGTTCCACTTTGCGGACGGCGGCGGCATTGGATTTTTTGGTCGGCGTCACCACGCAGACGGCATTGGCATACAAATCCGCCTTGGCCGCCAGCACGCCCATTTTTTCGCCGCCAGCCATCGGGTGGCTGCCGACGAAATGTGCGCCGGCCTTTTTCACGAGCGATTCCAGCTCGCGCACAACATCGGCTTTCACGCTGCCGACATCGGTGACAATCGCACCGCGTTTGAGCGCGGGCAGAAATTGATTTGTCAGCGCGGCCATCTGGGCAAGCGGAGTGCAAAGAATCACCAAGTCGGCGCCGGATACTGCCGCCAGTAAATCGGTGGTGGCGTAGTCCAACGCGCCGATCTTTTCACATTCGGCGATGGTTTTTTTGCGGCGCGCGTAGCCGGCAATTTCCTTTGCCAGGCGGCGTTTGCGCGCGGCCAGACCGAGGGAGCCGCCGAGCAGGCCGACGCCGATGATGGTGATCTTCCGAAATTGCACGGCGGAAAAGATAGCCGAATGAACTTTTTTGATAAACCACGAAATACATCAAATACACGAAAACAAAATCAGCTTTCGTGTGATTTGTGTATTTCGTGGTTCCTAAATCTTCACCGGTGAGCCTTGCTGCGCGGCCGTGAGACAAGCGTCCAAAACTATTTGCGTTTGGCGCGCCCACATCGTCCAGTCTTCATTGAGTTTGCCGGAGAAAATCTGGTTCGCAAAATTGCGCCACATCCGCGTGTCTTGCGCGGTGGCGTGGCCGTAGCCGGTCGGGTCGCCGTCGGGTGGACATTTGGCATCCGACTCTACGCGCACTTCGGCACCGTTTAATTCAAATGCCGGCTCGTAGCCGTTGCGCGGATGGACGAAATCCGGCATCCGCAGCCAGCCGTTGCGTCCGCCGACGGCGACGATCTGCTGTCGCGCGGTGAGAAATGAGCAATATAATTCCGCCGAGATGCCGCCGTCGAAAAAAAGTTCGGCGGAAAATTCCGTCGGCGCACCGCTGGCGGACTGCGCGAGAATTTTGGCGGTGACCGTATGCGGCAGTTGCCAGCCCAGCGTCCACAAAAAGAAACGGATGGAATACCAGCCGAGATCGCCCAGGCAGCCGGCGGGTTCCAGCGCGCCGTCCACGCGGATGTTGTTGCGGAAAAAATCCGCACCGAGATGGAAGCTGAACAGCGAGGACAGCCGCTGCAATTGGCCGAGGCTTGTGCCATCGTCCAAAGCCTCGCGGATTTTCGGCAGGCGCGGGCTGTGCATGAACATCACGCCGTCGAGGAACTGCACGGAATGTTTTTGGCACGCGGCGAGCATCGCGTCCAGTTCGGTGAGATTGGCGGCACACGGTTTTTCGCAGAGGACGTGTTTGCCGGCGGCGGCGGCGCGCAGGACAAATTCTTTCCGTAAGCCGGTTGGCAGCGGAACATACACCGCATCCACGTCTGGCGATGCGATCAGTTCCTCGTAGCTGCCGAAGGCGTCGGGAATGAGGTCGAAGGAATGCTCGTCCTGACATTCGCGAATGAAATCACGGCTTTTCTGCGCATCGCGGCTGGCGACAGCAGAGACGACGCAGTTGCCGGAATTTAGGATGGCCTTCCAATTTTTCCGGCCGATGCCGGCGGTGCTCAAGAAGCCGATGCGGAGTTTCTTCATAATTAATGTCACTAAAACGAGGATTGAAGATTGAGGATAGAGGATGGCAAACGTGCCTCGCCATCCTTTCCATCTGCTATCTTCCATCCTCCATCCTCGCCGCCTCAGCGGCGCGTTCTAAAATCACCTCGGCCAGCAGTGGCTCGGTGCCGACGGACGGCGAATACCAAATGCGTCTGCCGTCGCGCTCTGTGGGATTGCGCCAGGTCGGCTGGCCGGCGGCGTGGCGCTCCTTCACGATGCGCTCCGGTTCGCCGAGCAGCACCGGAATGTCCTCAACGACATGCAATCCGTCGCTGATGAAAAACGGCACGACGATGATGTTTTTCGTCTTCGCGTTTTGCCAGCAATCTTTGATGAACGGTGCTTCGTCCAAGAACACCGGTTCGACCGCCGAGAAAATATCCAAGTTGCGGATCAATTCTACTTGGCGCTCGACGGTTTTGCGGGAATTGGCGTTGCGCTCCGTGCCGTGGCCGGCGATGAGCAGCGTGGTGTCCGCCGGCTTGGGCGCGCGCGGGAAGGGGAATTGTTTCGCCATTTCCTTGGCGCGGGCGAGGATGACCGTCGTCATCAAATCGTGCGAGCCGACAGGGCGGCAATAATGAAGCGAGGATGGAGAATGGAGGATGGAGGATGGCACAGACGGAAACCCTAATTCTTTCGGGATGATTTCCGTGCTGAAGTAGCCTTCGCTGATGAAAAACGGCACGATGAAAACGCGCGGTGCGGTGATTTGGGCCAGGACGGTTTTGACCTGGGGCTCCTGTTTCCAGAACGCCTCGCGCACCTCGCGGAATATTTTCCGGCGGCGCAATTCTGCCGCGTGCTGAAACACTGGCGCGGCGGACTGGTCGTTCAATGTCGTGCCGTGGCCCAGCACGACGAGCGCGGCGTCGGAGAAGTTTTCGCTTTCCACACGGGAATTTTGCCGGAAGCCCCGCCGTCCGCAAGCCGGCTAATGCAATTTTTTATGAAACCTTTTGACGTGAAACCGGTCTTTAACGCAGACTGCTTTTGAACATTTATGAAACTAACCATTCTCATTGCTGTGGCTGCAACCCTTGCGGCCGTTAACCGCGCGCCGGCGCAGGACGCCAAGTTGCCCGCTGCGTCCACCAAGGAAAACCTCACCTACGCCACGGACATCAAGCCGCTTTTCGACGCCAACTGCGTAAGGTGCCACAGCGGCGATAGAGCCAAGGCGCATCTCAAGCTGGATACGCTTGAAGGCATTCTCAAAGGCAACAAGTGGGGACCCGCCGTGAAGGTCGGCGACGCCGCCAATAGCATTGTGGTCAAAGCCATCGCTCACCAGACCAAGGATCACGACGGCTGGATGCCGCCGATGCCGAACCGCGCCGGTGCCAAGACGCTGACGCCGGAGCAAATCGGTCTGGTCATTGGCTGGATCAACCAAGGCGCCAAATAAATTCGGGAAGCAAACTTCGCGCGGCGCAGTCGCAAAAACGATTGCGCCGTTTCTATTTTTCCAGCGGAGTGAGCGGTAAACGCTTCTGCTGCTTCAGCCGCTGCTGCTCGTGAAGAAATTCCATTTTCTGCTCGTCGTCGGTTTCCGGCGAACTGATGGTCTGCGTGAGTGTGGCGATCTGCTGTTCGAGGAACTGGTCGCGCAATTTTTTGGTCACGTCGGCAAGCTGGATTTCGGGGTTGGGCAACTGGCGTTCTTCCGCCACGGCCTCGGTGATGAGGCGGCGCATCAGCGGCGACTCGATGCCACCCAAAAAATTCGCGAGGTCGTGCCACGCGCCATGTTCAAAGGCGGCGAGACGCGCAGCTACAATCTGCCGCACCAGCGGATGCGCCAGCCATTGCACATCCATATGCGCCGCCGTCCATTCGACAAGGTTGTCGTGCAGTAGCAAAATCTTCAGCAGGTGCAATTCGTGGTTTGACGGACGGCTGGGCGCTTCTTCTTCGGCTTCGCCTGCCAGAACTGATTCATCCGGTTCATCTTCGTTTCGCGCGACGGCGGTTTGCGGTTTGGCCTTGGAAAATTCCTTCCGCACGGCGTCCACTGCCACGCCGAGGCGCAGTGCGGTTTTCTGCGCGTGCGTGTCGAGCAGGACGGAGTTGCCGGTCTTGTGCAATGCCTCGGCCATGCCGCGCAAAATCGCCAGCCGACCCTTGTCGCTCGTGGCGTCGTTCGTGGCCAACAGCCGTTTCAAAAGGTAATCAAAAAATCCTTCCGCGTTTTCCACGAGCGTGCGAAAAGCCTCGCCGCCATTGGTTTTGATGAAGCTGTCCGGGTCGTGCGGTGCGGGCACGACGGCCACACGCACGGCGAGTTCCGCCGCGAGCAAATGGTCGAGCGAGCGCACGATGGCGTTCTGCCCGGCGTTGTCGGAGTCGAAGCACAGCACGACTTCGTTGCAGTAGCGCTTGATGATGCGCGCGTGCTGGTCGGTGAACGCCGTGCCTTGCGGTGCCACAATGTTTTGCACGCCGTTCGTGAAACACGCGATCAAATCCAACTGGCCTTCGCAGATGATCGCGTAGCCTTTGTCCAAAATCGCGCGCTTGGATTTGTCGAGGCCGAAGAAGATTTTGCTCTTGGTAAAAATCGGCGTCTCCGGCGAGTTGACGTATTTCGCCGGGCTTTCGTCGCCGGGCAGGACGCGTCCGCTGAAGGCGACAACGCGGCCCTGCTCGTTGCAGATCGGAAACATCAGCCGCCCGCGAAAACGGTCGTAACAGCGGCCGGTTTCCTCTTTTTTGATGATGAGGCCGGCCTGCTCGACGGTGGCGAGGTCGAAATTTTTGCTTTTCGCCCAATTCACCGTGTCGTCCCATAATTCCGGCGCGGCACCGATGCGAAAGAGTTTGATCGCGTCCGCCGAAACGCCGCGCTTGGCGAGATAATCGCGCGCGAGCTGGCCGGCGG
>CAYUGC010000207.1:0-6530 GCA_964444085.1 uncultured Bifidobacteriaceae bacterium
GCGCGGTCATCGGCAAACAATCCATCATCGGCGCGAAGGCGCTGGTGACGCAGGGGACGAAGATCCCGCCCGGCTCGCTCGTGCTGGGCGCGCCCGCGAAAGTGGTGCGCAAGCTGACCAAGGAAGAACGCGCCGGCCTGAAATGGTGGGCGCAGAAATACGTGGACAACGGCGCGTATTGCCTCAAGCACGGCATCAGCGTGGGCAAACCGCTGGCGAGTTAATCCCGTAGCAACGCGCGTGGAAAATCCATTGCTCCGTGCTTGATGCGGAGAATTTCTAGCCGCATTTCCGCAAATCGGTAGAAAATCAGGTAATTTTCAAAGCCATCCACGCGCCACGAACGGATGTGCTTCAAATCCTGGCCGCGAAATTTTCGCAGCCGGCCTTTCAGCGGTTGCCGCGTCAGGCTTTCAACCGTGCTGTCTATGGCTTGGAGAAAGCGCAAGGCGGCTTCGGGATTGTTTTCGCGGATGTATTGAAAGTAGCCGAAAGCGTCCAGCTCGGCGTCGTGACGGACGAAGATTTCAACTGGCTTCAAGCGGCGAGGGCGGCGAAATGGCCGGGCTTGAATTTTTTCAACGGACTGCGGAGCGCGTGGCGCAAAGCCGCTTCCAGTTGCGGGTCGTTGTCCTCCTGCTCGATGAGTTCATACACGCGCAACGCCTCGCGGATGACCTCGTCTTGCGACAAATAGCCGCCGCCCTTCATTTTCCGGCCGACGAATTTTTGCTGATGCGGCGTGAGCAAAACTTTCATGTCGGAAAGCTAAAGGGTGAGGTCAAGGGTGTCAAAAAGTTTTCCGAACGCGCCGGTCTGAAATGGTGGGCGCAGAAATACGTGGATAACGGTGCTTACTGTTTGAAGCACGGCATCAGCGTGGGCCAGCCGCTGAAGTGGCGCGGATTTTTGAACGGCTTGAACGCCGCTCGACAAAACATTTCCGCCGCGTCCGGCGGCGGCGCTGGATAGGACGTGCGGGGGGCAATTTCCCGAAGCGCCGGAGGGTTTCCTTTCACCGGTCCAAGTCGCGGATGAAATTCCCGGTTTGACAGAAGGCAAAATGTCCGCAGAATGGTAGGCCGTTTCGGTTGCCAGCGTAGCTCAGTTGGTTAGAGCGTGGGACTCATAAGCCCGAGGTCAGTGGTTCGATTCCACTCGCTGGCACCATTCCGGTTCGGGCGCTTGGCGCAGTGGTTAGCGCTGCTCCTTTACACGGAGAAGGTCGGGGGTTCGAATCCCTCAGTGCCCACCACTTCAAATTTTTTCCAGGGTCCCGTCGCGGTGCAGCTTCAGCTTGGTGCCGCGCCATTCCACCGTGTTGCCGGCGAACGCCGCCAGCCAGATGGCCGCCGCCAGCCAATCCTTCACCGGCACCAGCCACGCGGGCGAAACCAGTTTGCCTCCCGGCGTGAACCGCCGTTGCAAGTTTTGCGCGAGGAGCATTCGCACCAGTAGAAAAACGATTGCCGCCAGCGGCGCACAGAAGGTTTTGCCGGCGGCGAGTGAAATGCATAACCACAGCAGCGGCCAGAGCGAGGCATTTGCCAGGATGCTGAAGAAATACGGCAGGGGCTGGCAGACGCGGATGGTGCGGGCCCAGCGGAGCTGATGTTGCCAGACCTGCCGCCAGTTCATCGGCGCGCCCCAACATTCCACGACGACGGGGCAGAGCGCGATGCCGTGGCCGTTTTTGACGATGCGTTGGCCGAGTTGATAATCGTCGGCCAGATGGTCGGCAAAGGCGGCAAACCCGCCGATTTGCGCGAGCGCGCTGCGGCGCACCAGCAGCGCGGCCCCGAGCGCAAAATCGAGCGGCTTCAGCGTCTGCGACTGCAGGACCTGGCTCCAAAAATCCGCGTTCACGGCGACGGCCTCCCAGCGCATCGCGGTGGTTGTCGGATTGGCGAGGCGGTAAAAGCAGTTCACCAGCGCAATTTTTTCAGCGCGCAGTGGCGGGACAAAATTGGCGAGAAAATCCGGCGGCACGCGCACGTCGGCGTCGCAGGTGAGGATCAAATCGTGTTGCGCGAGTTTTTCCAGCTGCGCGAGCTTGGCGGATTTGGCGTTGGTGCCGGCGAGGTTCTGGCAGATGACGAGCCGGGCGTGGGCGGCGGGGTTTTCAGCCAGGAGCGCGCGGACGATGGCCACCGCCGGATCATTTTCATCCGCGATGCCGAAGAGGATTTCCACCGGCCCGGCGTAATTTTGCCGGAGCCAGCTTTGCAACGATTCGCGGGTGGTGGCGTCGCCGCCTTTGATCGGCTTGAGGATGGAAACCGCCGGCGCAAAATCTGGGCCGGTGTTTTTTTGGTGCAGCGGAAATTTCCGTGCGGCCAGCCATTGCCAGAGCATGAGGCCGCAGCTCAACGCCGCGAGCGCGCCAAAAGTGTATTCCAGAAAAATCACCGCGCAGAGGAAACGAAAAACTTTGCGCTTTAGCCAGCGGATTTCACGTCGGGATGCTCGTCAATGACCAGCACGCCGTGCGGCGGGAGGTCGTAGGCGCTGACGATGTTCTGGCCGGTGAGGAAGTCGTGCATCGGCTTGTAGAACTGCACGCGCACCGGGGAGTTCTGGTGGTTGAGCAGAAAATAAACGCGAGAGCCTTCCTTTTCGCGCATGGAGACCTCGATGTTTTCCGGCACCTTCAACAGCGGGAACAGGCCGCTCATCTGGCGCAGCCACGCGACGAGGTCCTGGTAGAAATGCTGGTGGCTTTGGGTGCCGATGTAAATGGCTTTGCCCAGGCCGAAGGCGTTCATCGTGATGGCGGGTTTGCCGGCGTAAAAATCTTTGCCAAACGTCGCGAGAATCTGGCAGCCCTTGGGCTGGATGATGTCGCACCAGATGCGCGCCGGGTGCATATGGCTGGTCTGGAACGCGCCCTTGAACGTGAGCAGGTTGTCCTCGGTTGGCGGCAGCATGTCGAATTCCTGAACTTCGAGGCCGAATAAATCCGTCAGGTCATGCGGGAAGCCGGAGTCCGGCGCGATGTTGTGTTCGTCCACCAGACCGGTGTTGAACGTGCTGATCAACGTGCCGCCGTTCTGGACGAATAGCTTCAGTCGGTCCGCCTCGTTGCCGGAAAGCAAATGCAGCGACGGCGCGAAGACGATTTTGTATTTCGACAAATCCTCGCTGGGCCGCGCGAAGTCCACGAGGATGTTGCGGTCGTGGAGCGCATTGTAGATGAGCTGGATGTGCTCGCGCAGGTTGAAATGTTTGCTCGGCTGGTTCGGCTGCGACAGGAGCCAGTCGTTGTCGTGCGAGTAGAGGATACAGGCCTCGGCGGAAACCTTCGTGTCCTTGAGCGCCGGCGCGAGCACCTTGAGTTCCTCGCCGATGTGGGCGATTTCGTCGAACACGCGGCGGCTGCCGGTTTCGAGGTTGTGCGGCAGCACGGCACCGTTAAATTGCTCGGTGCCGATGCGCGGTTGCCGCCAGCGGAAAAATAAAATGGCATCCGCGCCGCGGGAGATGAGCTGGTAGGTGAACATCCGCAGCACGCCGGGGCGCACGAGGGAATTGACCTCCTGCCAGTTCACATTGCCGGCCTTTTGCTCCATGACCCAGAAGCCGCTGTCGCCATCGGGCGTGCGGATGCCGGATTTCTTGAGCGAGCGGAGCATGTCAATCTCGCAGGCGATTTCGGACGGCTTGGCCTTGATTGCCGCCGTGCTTTCGATGGAGACAAAGTCCAGTTGCTCGGCCAGGTCGAAATGGTCGAAGCGATGCCGCAGCGCGCGGAGGTTCGTCGTCACCGGCCGGTCGGGCGTGATTTCGCGCAGCACTTCGGCCTGCATCTTGACGAATTGCACAATGGTGTCGCTGCAAAAACGGTTCCAGTTTAGCACGAGCGCGGGGTTGTGGATGGTCGGCGCGGTCATCGGCATGGGCACCTGGTTCCACGTGGTGACGGTCTGGCCCCAATGTCGGAGGCCGAGGCGCTGGTTCAGCTTCTCGATGGTGTCGTATTTCGCCTCGAGCCACAGGTGCCAGTCGCGGCGGGTGTCCTCGTTGAAGGAAGATTCGGTGAAATGTCCGCCGAGGCTGTTGTCAATCTGCCACGCGACGAGCTGCGGATGGTTGCCGAGCGCGCGGGCCATCTCCTCGACGATGCGCTTGGAGTAGTTCCAATAAATTTCGCTGTTGATGCAGACGGCGCGGCGGGTGCCGGCGTGCTTGATGAGGCCGTGTTCGTCCACCGGCAAAATTTCCGGATGCTTTTGCGCAAGCCAGGCCGGTGGTGCGGCGGTGGGCGTGCCGAGAATGACCTGGATGCCTTTTTCGCCCAGCACGTTCATCACGCGCTTGAGCCAGTCGAAGTTGAATTTGCCTTCCTCGGTTTCGCAGAGGCCCCAGGAAAATTCGCCGATGCGGACGATGTTGAATCCGGCGGCGGCCATCAGCTCGGCGTCGCGCTGCCATTGCGCCTCGGGGTTTTCTGCGGTGCCAGCAAAGGGGAAGACCCATTGCTCCGGATAATAATCTACGCCGAAATACATAAATTGCCTTGGGTTGATTCGACACTAAAAGCAAACCGCCGCGCTGGCAATGAAAATCGCTCAACGCGGCGGCGGAAAATTTCCGGCGGTTTTATTTGCCCAGCAATCCGCCGAAACTCTTGCCGAGTTTGGTCGCGCTGTCGCCGAGATTTTTGCCGGCGTCCCTCACCGCGCCGGTGGCGGCGTCAGCGGCGTCCTTGCCGAGTTGGGTGGCGGCATCGCCCACGGCCTTGATGGTGGCGACGGTGATTTCGCGGAGAATCTTTTGTGTGAGGTCGCCGGCGGTGATGCCGTCCGGACCGGTGCCGAGATTGCTGAAATGGATGTCGGGCAGCGGCACGGTGATTTCCTTGATGGCCACGCCGGGTATGCCAATGATGTTGGCGTGCACCTTCGCGCCGATGATGAGGAAATCGTCCACCTCCAGTTTTTTGCCGGCCTTCTTTTCCGCCGTGGTGGCGGGGGTGTTGGGGTTGGCGGCTTTGGCTTGCGCGCCACCGGTGAAGGCGTTCACGTTGTTCATGATCTTTTGGAGGTTGTTCGCGCCGAACGGATTTCCGTCAAAGCTGATTTCCGGCGCGCGCACCTCGATGGCTTTGATGACGATCTTGTCGGACAGCAGCGAGCCGGGCACGAGGCGGACGGCGGCTTTGCCGACGCTGATGGCCATGGGCGACTTGGCTTTGTATTCGTCCGGGTTGCCGAGCACGAGGTTGTCCACGCCGCCGGAGCCGGTGAGGATGCCGACGTGAACCGCGCCGACGGTGAGCGTGGTCTGCGTCACCTTGGGGCCGACCGTTTCCATGCCGGCCTTCACCACGTTGCCGAGGAAAAATCCGACCACGATGACCGCGATGACTACGAGGGCGAGCAGGGCGATGCCGGTGCCAAGGAGAATTTTCTTTTTCATAGGCGGAAATAATTGTCAGGAGCGGGCGGCTTTAGAAAGGATTTTTTCCGCGCGCCCGGGCGGAAAAAATCAGGCCATCATCCTGCGCACCATGTCCACGAGTTTGTTCACGTCGTAGGGCTTGGCGACAAATTCATCCGGCTTCACCGCCGCGCCGGCGAAAACTTCGCCGTCCACCGTCCCGCTGACGAGGATGGTTTTCTGCTTCGGGTTCAGCCGGCGACATTCCCGGATCAGGTCCATGCCGCTCATGCGCCCCATCGCGTAGTCGGTCAGCACCACCGCCGGGGCGGCGGCGGTGAATTCCTTCAGCGCCTTTTCCGGGTCGGTGAACGTGCGCACCTTGCAGCCCAGCGGCGTCAGGATGGTCTCCGCCAGTTCCAGCAGCAGCGGCTCGTCATCCACCACGAAAACCGTGGGGACTGGCGTCGGCTGTTTTTTGGAAGCAGGCATAGGGATGCAATCTCAAGCAAATCTACAATTGTTGCGCCGCCATTCGCAAGCTCAAGATTTTGCGCCCATCTTGAAATTACCGTTGCGTCCCGCCGTCTGCCTGCCTAATCTGTGGATGGTTGATGAATTGGCTGTCAAACAAGGAACCGCATTCATGAAAAAAAAATCAGCGTCCATGCCAGAATCTTCAAAAGTCAGCGCCGCCAAAAGCCGCAGCACCAGCAAAACTGATGTAGCGCCGCCGCCCCCGCCGGTCAAAAGCTCTGCTACTGAAAAATCGGCGCGCGCCCCGCGCCGGCCGCTGCTGGACGCTGCCGTGGACTCGGTGAAAAAAATGCTCCAGCCGAAGGTCGCCGCCAAAAAAACGCCCGCCGCCCCGGCGAAGGTTGAGGTGGAGGCACCCACCGTCGTTCGCCGCAGCTACACGCGCGGCAAAAAGGAGGAGTCGTTCGAAGTGCCGCCGATCTTGCTCGAGGGCGATGCGCCGTCCGGCGGTTCCGCCAGCGGCCCCGGCGAAAAATATTCCCTCGGGGCCACGCCGCCCGCGCAGATTTTTTCCGGCGGCGAACTGCCCGAAAGCTACGGCACCAAGAAGCTTTTCCTCACCGCGCGCGACCCGCACTGGCTTTACGCGCATTGGGATTTGACGCGCGAGCAGC
>CAYUGC010000208.1:0-6485 GCA_964444085.1 uncultured Bifidobacteriaceae bacterium
GCGCGGCCTCGACGCCTTCCGGCGGCACGATGGTGAGCAGATGGCCGACCGCCGAGGTGACGACGTATTGGTCGTTCTCGAAGTAGTCGTCATGTTTTTCAAACTTTCCGAGCGCCTTGCTGATGTCGCTGGCGACGGACGGTTTTTCCGCGATGATGAGGGCTTTTCCCATGTGACTCGCCAATCTTTAAGCCGCGCGACACCGGTTGCGCAACTTAATTTTTTCCCGGCACCACAAAATTTCAACCACAGAGAGACACGAATGAACACGGTTTTTTGAACCACCAAGAAACCAGGAAACAAAGCTTTTGACGCGAATTTCACTAATTTACACGAATTAAAAGACTGAAATTAAATTCGCGGCAATTCGCGTAATTCGCGTCAAAGTTTTTTATCCGTGTTTATCCGTGTCCACCGATGTTGAGAGAAAAGCCCGTCCAGTTTGCTTGCGTTCGCTCCGCCGCAAATTAAACTCCGCGCCCGATGTTGGATTTGTCCACGCTCAACCCGCAGCAGCGCCAGGCCGTCGAAACGATTCGCGGCCCGGTGCTGATCCTCGCCGGCGCGGGCACGGGCAAGACGCGCGTCATCACCTTCCGCATCGCGCACATGGTTCGCCACGGCATTGCGCCGGGCCACATCCTTGGCGTAACATTCACCAACAAGGCTGCGCGCGAAATGCAGGAGCGCGTCACCAAGCTGCTGCCCAAGCCGAAAATCAAACCGCAGACGCCGGAAGAAAAAGCCCGGAACCGCCCGACCATCTGCACGTTTCACTCGCTCTGCGTGCGCATCCTCCGGCAACACATCGAAAAGCTCGGCTACAAAAAGAATTTCGTCATCTACGACGCATCCGAACAGCTCGCGGCGGTGAAGAAGATCCTGTCCGCCATTTCCGTGAAGGGCGAGAAGGTGGATCCCGGCGCGGTGCTGGCGCTGTTGAGCAAGTTCAAGAACGGCGGCGAAAACTCGAAGGCGTTCGTGGACCCCAATCTCCGCGCGCTCGCCACGCACGTTGCCAAGCGCTACGAATCCGCGCTGCACGCGTGCAACGCCGTGGACTTCGACGATTTGATTTTGCTCACGCTGCGGCTGTTTCGCGAGCATCCCGACGCGCTGGCCGCGTGCCGCGCCAAATATCAATACGTCATGGTGGACGAGTATCAGGACACCAACGCCGCGCAGTTCGAGCTGGTGCATTCGCTCACGCAGGAGCACCGGAATTTTTGCGTGGTCGGCGATGACGACCAAAGCATCTACGGCTGGCGCGGCGCGGAGATCGCCAACCTGCTGAACCTGGAGAAGCATTTTCCCGAAGTCAAAATCGTCAAGCTGGAACAGAATTACCGCAGCACCACGACGATTCTCAACGCGGCCAACGCCATCATCAAAAACAACGTCCAGCGGCGCGGCAAGTCGCTCTGGTCGAGCAAGGGCGCGGGTGCCAAGATCCTGCTGAACACCTACGGCAACGACGAGGACGAGGCCCGCGAAGTCGTGGCGGCGATTGAATTTAAGCGGCTGGCCCACCGGATTCCGTGGTCGGATTGCGCGATTCTTTTTCGCACCAACCAGCAGTCGCGGCCGCTGGAAACCGCCCTGCGCGCGGCTAACGTGCGCTATCACCTCATCGGCGGGCAGAGCTTTTTTGACCGGCGCGAGATCAAGGATTTTCTCGCGTTCCTGAAAATGTTCATCAATCCGCACGATGACATCAGCCTGCTGCGCATCGCCAACGTTCCGGCGCGCGGCCTGAGTGACGTGACGATGGAACGCCTGCTCGGCGCGAGCCACGAGCGGAAATGCTCCGTCTTCACCGCCATGAAAAACCCGCTGGTGACGACGACGTTCCAGAAGCAGACGCGCGAAAGCATCGAGGCGTTTGTGGCTTTCATTGACCGCGTGCAAGGCGAGTTGCAGACGACCGCAAACGAGTTTCGCCTGCAAAAATGGGCGGACGATTTTCTGGCCGAGACCGGTTACTTCGCCGAATTGCGCCGGCTGGAAAAAACGCCCGAAGCCGCCGAAGCGCGCGTCCGCAACCTGAAAGAATTAATGGCCACGATGGACGGTGCCGGCAACCTGCCGACGGAACGGCTGGAACATTTTCTCGAAGGCATCACGCTCGACAGCGACCGCGAAGAGGAAAAGGAAAACACCCAGGACGCCGTGACGCTCATCACCATGCACTCGTGCAAGGGGCTGGAATTCCCGCACGTCTTTGTCGTGGGGCTGGAGGACGGGCTGCTGCCGCACACGCGCTCGAAAGTCGAGGGCACGAAGGATGAGGAACGCCGGCTGTTTTACGTGGCCGTGACGCGGGCGATGCAGACGCTGGCCATCAGCCATTGCGGCGGACGGAAGAAATACGGCCAGGTGCTGCCCTGCCACCCTTCCCCGTTTTTGAAGGAACTGCCGGCGGAACTCGTCGAGCATTCGGATGCCAAATCCAAAACGCCCGTCGCGCAGGATTCCGGCAAAAATCTTTTCGCCGCCATGCGCTCGGCGATTTCACAGTAAAAACCTTGGTAGGGCTGACCAGCCGGTCAGTCGGCGTCGCAGTAGCGCCGTCCTACCGTTCACCGCCGGCCGTCATACCACAGCGTGCAGGAATCGCGGTCGGCCAGGATGCGACGGTTGAAGGCCACGCGCCACAGCAATTTCAAATGGTCGCCCACGGTGTAGAGGTGCATTTTGCGGGCGGAGGTTTTCAACGGGTGCCGGTGCAACACGACCACTTTTTTGCCCTGCGGCTTCGCGAAAATTTTCAACCGCCTGCTCAAGTCCAGTTCTTCCGCCGCGAACAGTTCGTGGCTGAAGCCGCCGACGCTTTTGAATGCCGCCGCCTCCACGAAAATGAACGCGCCGGCCAGCCAGCCGCCCAGCCGGCTGATGCCATTCCACAGCGCGGCGGCGGCACACGCCAGCCGCTGGCTCGTGTCCAGCCGGACGGTCGAGCCGCCGGCCAGACAGCGTCCGCCCACAATCCGCTCGGCGACATCGGCGAATAATTCCGCGCTCGGATGCGAGTCGGCGTCCACGAAGATGAACCAGTCGCCGGTGGCGATGCTCGCACCGACATTGCGGGCGCGGGCAATCTGGTTGACCGGTTCGAAAATGACCTGCGCACCGGCGGCGCGGGCGATGTCAGCGGTGCGGTCGGTGGAATTATTGTCGCAGACGACCAGTTCAAATTCCCAGCCGCGCGCGGCGAAGGCGGCGGCGGCGGTTTTGATCTCCGTCAGCGACGCGCCGAGAAGCTTTTCCTCGTTGTAGGCGGGGACGATGACGGAAATTTTCACACGGTGAGCATAGCCGTTGCGGTGGCTTTTTCAACCGGCTGGTGCAATTTTCGTCGTGCATTTTTTTGCGGATGTTTTTTAATGGCGGCATGACCATTTGGATTCTGGCTTTCTTGGTGCTCGGTGCGGCGGCGCTCGCCGGCTGGCGGCAGGGCGCGATCCGCGCGGCGATCAACTTCGTCGGCATTTTGTTCGCGTGGCTGCTCGCTGGGCTGGCCGGCAAAATCGTCCACCCCATCCTGCCGCACGTCGGCGCGGACAACCCCATCCTGGCCTGGGCACTGGCGCCCGTCATCGGCTTTATTCTGGTCAGCCTCGTGTTCGCGGCGATCGCGCAGCCGGTGCATAAACGGGTGGAACATTTTTACAAATACAACGCCGGCGACCTGCGGCTGGCTTTGTGGCAGCGGCTGAACAACCGCGTGGGCATCTGCCTCGGCCTGCTGAACGGCGTCCTGTATTTCGTGCTGGTCACGTTCCTCGTGTTCAACCTCACCTACGTCACGACGCAGGTTTCCGCCGGGGCGCAGCCGGGCGCGGTTGTCCGGCTGGTGAACCGGCTCGGCGAGGATCTTGAGGCGGCGCACCTCGCGCGCACGGCCACGGCGGTCGGCACGCTGGCACCGACGTTCTATCAATATTCCGACCTCGCCGGTTTCCTGATGCAGAATCCGCAGGTTGGCCCGCGCTTCGCGGAATATCCCGGCCTCACCTCGCTGTGGGAAAATCCCGATATACGGCCGCTGGTAAACGACCCGGCCATCACCAACGCCCTCGCCGCCGGCACGTCGCTGGGCGAACTGATGAAGAATCCGTCCGTGCAGGCGTTCCTCGCGAACAAAGACCAGGTCAAGCTCGTCACCGGCATCATCCAAACCAACTTGGACGATCTTACGGAATATCTGAAGACCGGCAAGTCCGCGAAATATGACGGGCAGAAAATCATCGGCCGCTGGGAGTTCAACCCCGCCGTCACCGTCGCGTGGCTGCGTCAGGGCCGCCCGAAAATGTCCGCCAGCGAAATGCGCGCCATCCGCGCGATGTGGTCGCAAGCCTACGCCGACACGCGGGTGATCGTGACCGGCGACAATCAGGTTTTCGTGAAGGCGCTGCCAAAATTTGTCACGCAGCCGCAGCCCGGCCAGCCCATCTCCACGCCGGAGGACTGGAAGGGCGACTGGAGCGCGAACGGCGCGAACTACGACCTGCACATCACACTCAACAGCGATGAAAAATTCCTGACCGGCACGGCGGAGGATTTGCGCCTGTCCATCAAGGACGGCAAGAACCTCCTGATTTTCGACCGCGCGGACTGATTTGGGGCGGCGGTTCACAATTTGAGACACTTTTTCCGGCGGAATTCCCCGCATTTCCAGCGGTTTTGACTCGGCCTGATTCCTGCTTTTTCAGCGGCATGGGAATCGCCCAAACCACCTCAGCCGTCATGATTTTCCTGACCGGATTGCTGCCGGCCAGTTGCCACAAAGCTGCGCCGCAGCAGAAATCCACGCCGCCGCCCGTCGCCGCCAGCGCCGGGACCAACAGCGTCGGCAACGCCGCCGAACGCAATCTTGGCGAAATCTCCCTCACCAACCACAACGAGACCTGCCTGATCCTGTCCACCGGCGAGACCTGCACCTTCACGCCGCGCCTGCTCGACAAGCGCAATGTCCAGCTCACCCTCGCGTTGGAATCGAAGAATGACTTCGGCGAGACCAGCCATTTTGCCGTCACGCAAATCGTCGCCCAAGCGGGCAAACCCATGGAAGTGGCCGTGGGCGACCTTGACCTCACCTTCACGCCGCGCGTCAACGCCGAGTAAGCGGCACCCTGATTCCACACTCTTTCCAGCCGCGACCTCACGCACATGGCCTATTTTTTACGACCACGCTTTACACGACAAAGCCGCGCAGAAAAACCGGGGATAATTGCCCCTTCGGTTTCTCTGCGCGGCTTTCGCGTGAAAACTGCCGGCGTGTTCAGCGCGCCACAAACAGGCGGACCACGCCCACCATCAGGCTGGCAAGCGCCACAGACGTCAGCACGCCCCACAGATCAAAGCGCGCCACCCGCTTCTCCAGCGGCGAGCGAAAGTCGGTAATCAGGTAGCACAACGGGCTGCGGTTTCGTTCGGTATAATGCTGCAACATATACCGAACTTAAAGCAACAGTCGCGCCAACATTTTTTACTCAAAATACCGCCTAAACACTCAAAATGCCGCCCTGGCTCGCGTTGGTGACGAGCTTTTGGTAGCGCGCCAGCCAGCCGCCGGGATGCCGCGTCGTCGGCTGCCAATGCTGCTTCCGCTCGGCCAGTTCGGTTTCGGGGACAAGAATGTCCATTTTCCGGTTCGGAAAATCAATGCGCAGGCGATCGCCTTGTTTGAGCAGGCCAATCGGCCCGCCTTCCGCCGCTTCCGGCGAAACATGCCCGATGCACGCGCCCGCCGTGCCGCCGCTGAAACGCCCGTCGGTGATGAGCGCGACTTTGTCGCCCAGCCCCATGCCGACGATGTAGCTCGTGGGCGAAAGCATTTCCTGCATCCCTGGACCGCCGCGCGGCCCTTCGTTGCGAATGACCACCACGTCGCCCGCCTTCACCTTGCCGGCGAGAATGCCGGCGCAGGCGTCGTCCTGGTTTTCAAAAATCACGCACGGGCCTTCAAAGACAAAGCCCGGCCCGCAGTTTTCCTTGAACGCCTTGCTGATGCCGGCGGTTTTGACCACGCTGCCTGCCGGCGCGAGCTGGCCGTAAAGAATCGCCAGTCCGCCGTCCGGCGTATAAGCCGTTTCTTGTGTGCGGATGCAGTCATTAGCATCGAAGCGGAACGCCGGATCGTAAGGCATCAGGCCACTCGGCTGAACCTTGGCAAGATGCTTCGGTTCGGCGATATATTCTGCACGGGCGATGAGTCCCTTTTTCAAATTCTTCGCACGCACCATCGCGAACTTCGTCTTCGTGCCGCCCTTGCCGTATTGCCACAGCAGTAGCGCCGGCAATTTGCGAAACTCACCGAGTTCGGCGCGAACGAGTCCCTTGGCATCGGCCATTTGTTTTTCGATGGCGGCGCGTAGTTGGTCGTGGCCGGCCAACTCGCTGCCGTCGGGCATTTTCACTTTGATTTTGGCGTCGTAAATCGCGAGCTGCGCCTCGACGTCGCCGGCATTCCACGCGGCGGCATC
>CAYUGC010000209.1:0-6460 GCA_964444085.1 uncultured Bifidobacteriaceae bacterium
GCGGCACTTTTGCGAATCTCCATTTGCAGATGCCCTACGGCTGGCGCGGCGCGCTGGCGAATGCCGGCAAACAAATCGTGCTGACGAACGTCGCGGTGGTTTCAACGACCCCGCTATCCCTGAGCTTTGGAGCAACCAATGGTCTGATGCAATTCAATTGGCCATCCGACCACACCGGCTGGCGCTTGCTGATGAACACCAATCTGGCCAGCGCCAATTGGACGGATGTGTCGAGCAATTTGGTGACGCTGACCAACCAAATCAATCTGCCAGTCGTGTTGACCAATGGCAGCGTGTTTTACCGGCTGGTTTATCCATGACGGGGTGGGAGCGCCTAAGTTTCGTATTTGGCGAGATCTGATTTGTTTTTCAAGGTATGAGATTGAATGTCTGGATCAAACGGGTGGCAATTGCATTTGTTGCGTGGAGCGCGTGCAGCGTGCTGACAGCGGCCGACCTGCGGCAAAACCTCAATTTCAACCGTGAGTGGAAATTTCAGCTCGGCGATGTTGCTGGGGCGGATGTGGCAGCGTTTGCTGATGCGAAATGGGAAAATGTCGGCCTGCCGCACTCGTTCTCGCTGCCGTATTTTGCGGCGAACGACAAGTTTTACGTTGGCTACGGCTGGTATCGGAAGCATTTCGATGAGCCGGCGGCGTGGAGCGGCAAACGCATCAATCTGGAATTCGACGGCGTGTTTCAAGTCGCGGAAATTTATGTGAATGGTAAACGCGTGGGCGAACACCAAGGCGGTTATACTGGTTTTACCTTCGACATCACGGAGCAGGTGAAGGCCGGCGACAACGTCGTGGCGGTGCGGGTGAACAATCTTTGGAACGCCCGCCTTGCGCCGCGCGCCGGGGAACACGTATTTTCCGGCGGCATCTATCGCGATGTGCGGCTCGTTGTCACCGCGCCGCTGCATGTGGCGTGGTATGGCACGTCCGTCACCACGCCGCAGGTGTCGAAGGTATCCGGCACGGTGAACGTGAAGACGGAAGTGGTGAATGAAACCGCCAAAGCAAAATCTGTCACGGTGAAAACTTGCGTGTTGGATGCGAAAGGGAAAACCGTCGCTGAGATGGATTCCACGCAAGCCATCGTGGCGGGGGCAACGAATGTCTTTGACCAGACGAGCGCACCGGTTGCGAATCCGAAACTCTGGTCGCCGGAGCAGCCGAATCTTTATTCGGTCAAAACCGTCGTGCTGGATGGCGAGAAGCCGGTGGACGATTACATATCGCCGCTGGGCTTCCGCTGGTTCAAGTTCACCGCCGATCAGGGTTTTTTTCTCAACGGTGAGCACTATTATTTCAAAGGCGCGAACGTGCATCAGGACCACGCCGGCTGGGGCGACGCGGTGGCGGACGGCGGATTTTTCCGCGACGTGAAACTGGTGAAGGAAGCGGGCTTTGATTTTATCCGCGGTTCGCATTATCCGCACGCGCCGGCCTTTGCGACCGCGTGTGATGAACTGGGCATGTTGTTCTGGTCGGAAAACTGTTTCTGGGGCACCGGCGGTTTCAAGGGCGACGGCTATTGGAATTGCAGCGCGTATCCGGTGAACCCGGCGGACGAAGCGGAGTTTGAGGCGAGCGTGAAAGCGAGTCTGCGCGACATGATCCGCATCCACCGGAATCATCCCAGCATTGTCGTCTGGAGCATGAGCAACGAGCCTTTCTTTAGTGACAGTTCGGTGATGCCGAAGGTGCGGCAGTTTTTGAAAGACCTCGTGGCGTATTCGCATGAACTTGACCCGACCCGCCCGGCGGCAATCGGTGGCTGTCAGCGTGGCGACATTGACAAGCTGGGCGACATCGCCGGCTACAACGGCGACGGCGCGCGGTTGCCGGAATATCAAAACCCCGGCGTGGCGAGCGTGGTGAGCGAATACGGTTCGAATAGTGCGGATCGTCCCGGCAAATACGGGCCGGGCTGGGGTGACTTGCCGGGCACGCCCGGAGCGGACAAAAGCCAAACCGGCTCGTGGCGCTTGCCGTGGCGCAGCGGCGAGGCGATCTGGTGCGCATTCGACCACGGCAGCATCGCGGGCCGGAATTTTGGCGCGATGGGTTTCGTGGATTATTTCCGCCTGCCCAAGCGGCAATGGTATTGGTATCGCAATGCGTATCGGCACATCGCGCCGCCGGCATGGCCAAGCAATGGCATTCCCGCCGCGCTGAAACTGACGGCGGACAAAACCACGCTGAACTCCGTGGACGGCACGGACGACGCGCAAATCATCGTGACGGTCGTGGACAAGGACGGAAACGCGCTCAACAACTGTCCTTCGGTGACGCTGGCGATCGAGTCCGGCCCCGGCGAATTTCCCACCGGCCCGAACATTACTTTCGCGGCGAACGCGGACATCACGATTCGCGACGGCCAGGCGGCGATGGAATTCCGCTCCTATTACGCCGGCAAAACCGTGATACGCGCGACGTCGCCGGGCTTGAAGGACGCGACGATTCAGATCGTTTCCCGTGGCGAACCAAAATTCAACGCCGGCCAGACGCTGTCGGTGAAGCCGCGTCCGTATGTGCGTTTTACGGGCAAGGACGCGAACGATTCACCGGTTGCTTTGGGGTTGGAAAATCCGACCCGCACCAGCAGCGAGGCGCCCGGCCACAGCGGATGTCTGGCCAACGACGGCAATCCGGCGACATTCTGGCAGGCTGCTCCCGGCGACACGAACGCCTGGTTGCGCGTGGACTTGGAACGTATCGTGATGGTCAAGCAGACGAAGCTGACCTTCCCGACGGAAGGCAACTGGCGTTACCAAGTGGAAATCTCGGATGATGGCGAGAATGGCTGGAAAGCGGTTTTCGTCCAGACGCAATATGCGGATAACGAAAAAATCCAGACCCGGACGGCAATGGCCGGCGCGCGTGGACGTTTCCTGCGCGTGACTATTACCGACTCGCCCACCGGCAAATCCCCGGCGCTGGCGGAAGTGGAAGTTCGGGGCTCTCTGAATGTGCAATGAAGATGGGCGGGATATATTCTCACGTAGCTGGTGGTGGGAATGTGCTTTGTCGGTATGGCAAAAGGACAATGGGGAACTATTGATAACCCCGGGGAGATCACAAACGCTGGAGGACGGTTGGGTCAAAGATTGAGAAAAATCCCCTCAATGAAACCTGCGCGACGCTATTTTGTGATGGGAAACCGGTTGCCATCAGTTGCGCGGTGAAGCTCACGGGCGCGGGCGGGCTGGCGGCCGGCAACAGCTATCCGCTGGTCAGTTACGCCGGCACGTTGAGTGGCAGTTTCGCGAATCTCCAGTTGCAGATGCCCTACGGCTGGCGCGGGACACTGGCAAATGTCGGCAAACAAATCGTGCTGACGAACGTCGCGGTGATTACCACCACGCAGACGAACATTTTCTGGAGCATGGGGAGCACCAATCTGACGCTGTCCTGGCCGTCCGATCACACCGGTTGGCGGCTGCTGATGCTGACCAACAATTTCACTAAAGGCATCAGTTTCAACATAAACGACTGGGGCGCGGTCACCAATTCCTCGCAGATAAATCAGATCGTTTTGCCGGTCAATCCTTCGCCGGCGGCGGAATTTTACCGGCTGGTCTATCCTTGAAGTTCTTTACGCATATGGAATCTTTATCTGGATGAGATCGATTGTAATTAGTCGGTTTGCGATCGCGGTGTTGATGAGTGTTTCGCTTCTGGCCAACGCGCAAACCGTCATCACCAGCGGCGTCCAGACCTACGCCACGCTTTCCAGCACGACCGTGATCATGAGCAACCGCTGCGAGTTGCGCGTCACCAGCGCGACGACGCCGCTGTCTGGCTGCACAATCAATTTGAATTCCGTGGATGCGTGGCTGTTCCTCACCGGCGTGAAACCTTCCGTGGTTGCGTCCACTTATCTTGCCCAGATCAAAATTGCCAACGGTGCTGCGGTGGCCGACAGCAACTGCCGCGTGGTGCAATACGGGCAGAACGGCGCGGTCGTGATTCCGCAATCGTCATCGTTCCAGCCACTGACCGTTTTCACCGGCGCGGAGTTCACCGGCACGGCGACGTCCTACAGCCAATGGAATTATTACACGGGCACGGCCTACACCAACATCAGTTCTTTCAAATTGAAACGCGGCTATCAGGCCGTCCTCGCGCAGTCCGCGAACGGCGCGAATTACAGCAAATGTTATGTCGCGCAGGACGGCGATTTGGAAATCGGCGTGCTGCCGGCGATGCTCGACAAGCAGGTGCAGTTCATTTACGTCACGCCGTGGCGCTGGACGAGCAAGAAAGGCTGGGGCCAAACAGGCACTAGCATCGGTGCCGGGCAGTATCTGAGTGTGCTCTGGAATTACAGTTGGGCCATTAACCAGAACTCCTCACGCGATTTGGAATATGTCCCAATTCGCCAAGTTCGCTGGGATCCGAGTCTGTCGCAGAGCTGGCAGACGATCGGCGCAAACACCGTGCTCGGCTACAATGAGCCGGACAACACAGCACAGGCAAATATTGCGGTTGGCGACGCCAACTGGTCTTGGCCGGATTTGCTCGGCACCGGGCTGCGTGTGGGTTCTCCGGCATGCACGGACGGCGGGGTTTCCAGTTGGCTCTTGCCGTTTATGACAGACATAGCGACGTCACAGGCCAATGAGGACAACGCCCCCGGTTTGCGTGTGGATTTCGTGGCGCAGCATTATTACCAGAGTCACAATCCGGCTGATCCCAGCGGCTGCGCTTCGCAAATGTATAATTTTCTGTTGAATATTTGGAACAACACACACCGGCCGATTTGGGTCACGGAATGGAATAATGGCGCCAACTGGACGGACGGCACTTGGCCGGCTCCCACCTACTCGCAACAGCAGGCGTGCATCGCCGCCATGACGCAGATGCTTGAAAGCACGCCGTTCGTGGAGCGCTACGCACTCTACAATTGGGTCGAGGATCAGCGTTCCTTGGTGACCAGCAGCAACACCGTCACGGCGGCGGGCACGACGTATTCCAACCTCGTTTCCAGTATCGGCTACTCGCAGGCTATGCCGGACAACGGCACGCGTGGCATCGCGGAATTTCTTTTTCTCACGAACGCTTGGGACAGTTCGGGCTATGACAACAACGGCATGGCGGTCGGTTCGCCCGCTTACACCACCGGCCACAGCAGCCAGTCGCAGGCCATCGCCCTGGACGGCACAAATAGTTACGTTCAGCTTCCCGCGAACATCGCCGCCGGCAGCGCGTTCACTTTTGCCGCATGGATCTACTGGAACGGCGGCGGCAACTGGCAGCGCATTTTCGATTTTGGTAGCGTGAGCACGACTCAAGGCGGCGATCCGAACCAATACATGTTTCTGACCCCCAGTTCCGGCAGCAGCCTGCGGTTCGCCATCAAAAACGGCGGCAGCGAGCAAATCGTCGAACACTCCGGCGCGCTGGCGTCCGGCTCGTGGCAACACGTCGCCGTTACGCTCAACGGCAGTACGGCCATCCTTTACCTCAACGGCGCGCCCGTCGCCACCAACAGCAGCCTGACCATTGCGCCGTCGGCTTTCGCCCCGATCAAAAATTATCTCGGCAAAAGTAATTTCCCGAACGATCCGTTGTTCAATGGTAAATTGGATGAAGTGGAAATCGCCGATTACGCCCTGAGTGCCGCCCAAATCTCGGCGCGTTACAGCAGCGCGCAGTTTCCGGCCTACACCGGTGGAATTTGGACCACCAACGCCAGTGGCAACTGGGGCACAAACAACAACTGGAGCGGCGGCGCGGTCGCCAGCGGGGCCAGTTATCTCGCGGATTTCAGCACCATTGACATCACGGCCAATCGCACCGTGACGCTCGACAGCGCCCGCACTGTCGGCGGATTGAAATGTGGCGACCTGGCCGGCGCGCAAACTTGGACGTTGGCCGGCACCAACACGCTGACGCTCGACGCTGGCGGCGGCGTCACGCCGGCGATTGCCGTCAATCAAAACACCGCAACGATTTCCACGCCGCTGTCCGGCAGTTATGGTTTCACCAAAACCGGCGGCGGCACGCTGACGTTGAACGGGACTAACGCGCTCGGCGGCGGCTTGACCGTCAGCAACGGCACCGTGAACATTTCCGGCGGCATCAGTGCTTTTGGCAGCGGCACTTCCACCGTCGGCTATCTCACGGGTAGCGGCAACCTCGCCCTGTCCGCCGGCACGCTCGCGATCGCTGGCGAACTTCAGGTCGGCGGCTCGGATCGGAGCGGCTCGCAATATGTCGCCACCGGCGCCGTCACCGTGGCCAACGCGACGCTGTCGGTCGGCTCGCTCGCTGTCGCGCGCGGAAGTTATCTGGACAATACCATGTCCGGCACCGTCACTGTGAACAGCGGCGGCACGGTCATTTCCACCAATGACGTGATTGTCGAATTTGCCGGTGCCGGTCGCGGCGCGCTGGCGCTGAACGGCGGCAATTTCATCATCGGCCCGACGGCGACAAAATGGTTGATG
>CAYUGC010000210.1:0-6437 GCA_964444085.1 uncultured Bifidobacteriaceae bacterium
GACCCACCGCCCGGCCTTTTCGTTGCCGGACTCGACGATGAAATCCTTGGCGCGGCCCGTCAGCGGATGTTCCAGCAGAATCCCGACCGGTTCCTGGTTCGCCCAGAAATAATTCAGCGTGCGCGGCGGGCCGATGAACGTGTCGAACGCCACAAACACCCGCGCCGCGTGGTCGAACTTTTTCAGAATGAGGTCCGAGCCGTTGGTCGCCACGCCAGCAATGCGCCAGCGCCAGCGCAGCTTCAGTTTTTTCGCCGAGGGCGCGAGATTCAGCCGAGCCGTCAACGCCGAGCAGGAATTGTCCGCCGCCGCGTGCACGAAAAAATTCGTCCCCTCGCTCACCACCGAATAGACGGTGCGCGATTTGTAGAGCGACACGTTCGTCCAGCGGTTCGACAGGCCGTGCGAAAAATCCGGCGCAAAGACGACCTGCTCCGCCCGCACGGACACGGCGGCGGCGGACAACAGCAGCAGGAAAAAGCATTTCATTCCGCCGAGGATAGCAAACAAACAGTCTCCCAAAAGTCACATTTGTGCAAAATGTGCGGCAGTTTCCGGCGCACCAGTTTTTAATGGCGCCATTTTTTTGTTTTTCATCTGCGCCCAACTGTGAAAATCTGTGGCCACTGATTTATGAAACCACGCGTCCGTTTTGCCCCCTCGCCCACCGGTTACCTTCACATCGGCGGCGCGCGCACCGCGCTCTTCAACTGGCTGTATGCCCGGCACACCGGCGGCACGTTCGTCCTGCGCATCGAGGACACCGACGCCGCGCGCAATTCCCAGGAAGCCGTGGACGTCATCCTCAACGGCCTGCGCTGGCTCGGGCTCGACTGGGATGAAGGCCCGCTCACCGGCGACGCCACCGGGCCGAGCAAGGGCGATCGCGGGCCGTATTTCCAATCGCAACGGAAGGAGAATTATCTGCGCCGCATCGAAGCCCTGATGTCGCGCGACCTCGCCTACAAGCACACCGATGGCACGATCAAATTCCGCATGACGCGCGAGCCGATCCTCATTCCCGACCTCGTCGTCGGCGATGTGCTGCGCCCGCTCACCGACCGCGAAGAGCTGGATCCCGACTGGGTGCTCGTGCGCAGCGACGGCCAGCCCGTGTTTCACCTCGTCAACGTCATTGACGATCTGGAAATGGGCATCACCCACGTCATCCGCGGCGAAGATCATTTGAGCAACACCGCCAAGCACATCGCCCTCTTCCGGGCCTTCGGCGTCCAACCGCCGCATTACGCCCACATCCCGCTCATCCTGAATGCCGACGGCAGCAAGATGAGCAAACGCGACCGGGGCGCGAGCCTCACCACCTATCTCGACGAAGGTTTCCTGTCCGAAGCCGTGGACAATTATCTCTGCCTCCTCGGCTGGTCGCCCAAGGACAACCTGGAAAAACTTTCGCTCGCCGACGTCATTGAACGCTTTGACCTCCCGCAGATTCTCCGGCACAACGCCAAGTTCGACATGGAGAAACTCCTCTGGTTGCAGGGCGAATACTGCCGCGAAGTCGCGCCCGACCGATTCTACGAACTCGGCGTCCACGCCCTGGCCAAGGCCGGCATGGATACGAACAAGCTGGACGTTCACTACGTCAAAGCCGCGCTCGACACCTGTCGCGGCAAGATAAAAACCTTCTCCGAACTACCCGCGTATGCCGGGTTTTATTTCACCGACGAAATCGTTTACGACGCGGAAGCCGCGAAGAAAGATTTCGTGCCGGAAGCCAAGCCGCGGCTCGAAAAGCTCCGCGACGCCTTCGCCCACGCCCCGGCGTTCAATGCCGAGACGCTGGAAGCCACGCTCAAGGAAACCGCCAAAGCGCTCGGCGTGAAGGCTGGCGTGCTCGTGCATCCCTGCCGCCTGGCCGTGACCGGCAAGACCTCCGGCCCGAGCCTCTACCACCTGCTCCAAGTCCTCGGCAAAGAACGCGTCATGGCGAGGATTGAGAAGGCGTTGGTAAAGTTCTGACGGCTGGGCAATTCACTCCGGGCGCGCCGCACCAGCCATGGCCAATTCAATCATTGGTCTTGGTTTAGTTCGGATAATGCCCACAGACTGCTCGCTTTTGTCTGAAATAGAATTGCCATATCAGGCTGCCCAATACGACATAGCCCTTCCAAAGCCCCGGGAATACCTCCTCCGTGACCCGTCGAGTTTCCAATGGGCTCTTTCAAGTTAACCCGATAACCATAGAAAGACTGGCAAAACACATAGCCATGCTCATCCTCTTCGTGAACGTCGATGCTGGCTTCAAACCACTCGGTCTGAAGCCCGTATTTTTCCAAATCGTCCGCTTCCTGCTTGGGATCAAGAATGAATTTCACACTGGTCTGCTGATGCGTATGCACAATGGGAACATAATTCCCGGTGGTTGTGGTAAATGAAAAATCGTTTGTATGCGCCAGTATATAGGCTGCAAATTTAGTGCGGGCCTCGTTGGATTCAAAATAGTAACCGTTCGTTCCATGAGCCGGACAGCCGTGCTGTTCAAGTATGTTGTTGGGAATTTTTACAACGGCAAACCTCACCACAAATCGTCCGAACACTTCTGGTTTGCTGGCGGCCGTTTTGGGAGATTGCGGCTTGTCAGGCGAACACCCCACGATTGCGAGCAAAAGAATCAAGGGCAGGAGGAATTTCATGCCGTGAAATTATTCATAACGTGATTCATTGTCTAGCTTTCCACCCGCCCGACTCGCGCCCATCCATTTCCGTGGTTCTACCGTCCCTGACGCGACTTTTATCAACCCTGTGCCAACCACCCAGCCTTGAAAGGCTGGGCAATTCTGTTTTCCGCAGGAAAAGGCCGTGACACAGTTGGTCGCCGACTGGCAGCCATTTCATGCGCTGAATGGATTAGTAACGCACGACTGGGTCACGGCCAAGGCCGTGAGGAACCCACGACGCTTCAAGAATAAGAAAATGATAAAATAAAAAGATATGGGGTGTTCACCCCATGCCACCCGCCCAAAGTGCCAGGGGACGGCGGCGGCCTTCCGCCGCTTTCCGACCGGGAGACTTTCACCGGTTCCCAAGTGCAAACGGGTCCGCCAAAGGCAGCAAACGTTACTACGGGTTTCTCCGTACTTGATTTTTCCGCGCCATTGTCGCAATTTGTCAGCAATTTCCGTTTAGGAAAAAACAATAAAGGATTAAAAACTATGGCCCACGAACTCCCCCCCCTGCCCTATGACAAGGCAGCACTTGAACCCCACTTCGACTCCCTCACGATGGAGATCCATCACGACCGCCATCACAAGGCGTATGTGGACAACCTCAACAAGGCCATCGCCGGCAACGCCGCGCTCGAAGCCAAGTCGCTCGAACAGATCATCAAAGATTTGAGCGTCGTCCCCGACGCCATCCGCGGCCCCGTCCGCAACAACGGCGGCGGCCACTGGAACCATTCTTTCTTCTGGAAGATTCTCGGACCGAACGCCGGCGGCGCGCCCACCGGCAAACTCGCCGACGACATCAAGGCCGCCTTCGGCAGCTTCGATGAGTTCAAGGCCAAGTTCGAGGCCGCCGGCATCGGCCGTTTCGGCAGCGGCTGGGTCTGGCTCGTCAGCAACAATGGCAAGCTTGAGATCGTCTCCACGCCGAACCAGGACAATCCGCTCATGGGCAAAGCCGTCGCCGGCTGCGAAGGCAAGCCCGTCATCGGCTGCGACGTCTGGGAACACGCCTACTATCTCAAATATCAGAACAAGCGCGCCGACTTCCTGAAAGCCTTCTGGAATGTCGTCAACTGGAACGCGGTTCAATACTGATTCCCCCCACCCAACCCACCGACGCGCCGGAACTCGTTTCCGGCGCGTTTTGCCTTTGGGCGACAAAGATAAAAATATTTTAATCCGCCGTTCACCGGCGGTTAATGTGCCTCTGCTATTTTCAACCCCGCTGGCTTCGGACCCGCGAAGCTGGCGGACCTCCAAGTCTTGGAGGCGAAGGACAAAAAAGGTAACGTAGTGTTTAGTTTGCAGTTCTGATCCGCTTGGTTTGTTTGTGGAAAACGCGCCGGAGTGGTTCCCGGCGCGTTTTCTATTTTGTGAAGCGTCGGTCTGTGACCGGCTTTGGGTCTGCACCGTGCGATGGAGATTCGCTGTCATTCTAAACCTCACGGATGGCGGAACGCCTTAAGCCGGCAAGGCTTCCGGCGGCTGGAATCCGGTGGAACGCGTGGCAGCGGTCACAGAGGCGGCGGATGATGATGCGTTGCTGGAGTATCTCTGCCAGCGGCGGGGCGGGACTTTCGTGCGGCATTCGCAACTGCCGGCGCGTCTGCGCCGGTGGGTGGATCAAATCTCGGCGGAGTTGCGGGGGTATTTACCAACCAGAGCTGGGAGCCCGGACAGACGTGGATGCAAACATCGTCTGCCCGGCGGGCGGTGCGGGTTTCAGCGGAACTAGGCGGGCAGCACCCTCCACTCTCAACCCGGCTCGCTAGGCAGCAGCCTTGGATGGCGTCAGCTTATTTCACCAGCGTGCGGCAGAACATGTCCATCCGCTCTCCGGCCCGCCATCGCGGGAGAGAGAGGGACGGGGTGAGGTGAGGTCCAAATGAATGACGATAATCTTTGACAGAAATTCGCAAGTCCGCTTTCATAAGCCCATGATACCAAAAGCCGTCGCCAAAACTACCGTGCACGCATCCGTGCACAGACTGCGGCCGAATACATAGTTAGGCGGCGAGAGCATGAAATCGTTTCAAAAATATTTCGTTCTGGTTTTGACTTTGCCGCTTCTGTTTAGCGGCTGCACTACGATACAGCAGCAACAGAACAAGCCAGCTTCTCACTCATCAAAGACGGCAACGAAGGAGTTTCTAGAGTGGGAACATAAACGGGCTGCTGAAAGTCAGGTAGTGGCTTATGCCACTGTAAATACAAATGATGCACCTACTGTTATTTTAATAGTTTCCGAGTTTTGGAAGGGTGGAGATGACGCTAAGTCGATTGGAATTACCAACGGTATGCAGTTTCCAATGACATGGCCTACCGGCCAGCCTCTGGCGGACGGTGCTGTCATGTTTTTTCCACATGATACTGACCCTTCACAAGCATTTCTTGGTGGTGGAGCAATGTTTGTTCGGCAATGTTATGTCGGTGACATGCCTTTTCAGGATTTTAAGACCGGATTAGGACTGTGAAACCGTTGCCGTTTAGTTTCACATTTGTAGTGCGACAAAAAGGCGGTTTTCAGTAATAGACTTCGTTGGGAGTTTTGAAGCCTAGTCTTAGTGGCCCTCTCCTCCAAGGAGAGGGAGAAACGGTTTCCGCGTCTTGGAAAATCCCGCAACTGGATTGGCACTGGAAACTTTCACCCGATAGAAAACGCGCCCCGCGAAATTTCCGAGGATAGAGGATGGAGGATTGAAGGTGGCCAAGCATTTTTCCTCCTGCCATCGGCCATCCTCCAGCTTCTATCTTCCAGCTCCCGCCCTAGATGCCCCGGGTGTTGACGATCTTGTTGCCCTTGCCGAGGACGATGACGCGGGGCTTCCACTTCCTGGCCTTCTTTTCGCTGACGGCGGCAAAGTTCATGATGGTCAGAACGTCGCCCTTTTTGCCGAGATGCGCCACGGCGCCGTTCATGATGATTTCGCCGGCGCCCTTTTTGCCGCGGATGGCGTAGGTCTCCCAGCGGTTGCCGTTGGCCATGTTGCCGCAGAGGATTTTCTCGTATTCCTGGAGGCCGCACTTGTCCATGAGGTCGCCGGAGATGGTGAGGCTGCCTTCGTAGTTCACGTCGCCGCCGGTGACGGTGGCGCGGTGGATCTTGGATTTGAGCAAATGAATCTGCATGGTCAAAATTTATTTCAGCTTCAAGAAGTTTTGCAGGATGGTGCGTCCGCTCTCGGTCAGGATGCTTTCGGGATGGAACTGCACGCCCCAGATGGGCAGCGTCCGGTGCTTCACACCCATGATTTCGCCCTCGTCGGTCTCGGCGGTGATCTCGAGGCAGGCGGGAATCGTGTCGCGCTTGATGACGAGCGAGTGGTAGCGGGTGGCGAGAAAGGGATTGGGCATGCCGGCGAAGAGGTCTTTGCCGTTGTGCTTAATGGGCGAAACCTTGCCGTGCATCATGCGGTAGTTCACGACGACTTCCGCGCCGAACGTGTGCCCGATGCATTGGTGGCCGAGGCAGACGCCGAAGATGGGGATCCCCTCGGCGGCAAAGGTCTTGATGACGTCGTTGGACAAACCGGCTTCGCGCGGCGAGCACGGCCCGGGCGAGACGAGGATGCGTTCGGGCTTGAGGGCACGGATCTGGTCGAGGGAGATCTCGTCGTTGCGGCGCACCTGCACGTCCGCGCCCAGTTCGCCGAGATACTGGACGAGGTTGTAGGTGAACGAGTCGTAGTTGTCCAAAACGAGAATCATGTCGCGACGGGAAATCTACCCGAAAGCCGGCGGATTGGAAGT
>CAYUGC010000211.1:0-6410 GCA_964444085.1 uncultured Bifidobacteriaceae bacterium
TCTACAATTATTCGTCCGGCCTGGCGCTTTACTGGACGGTCAACAACCTGCTGACGATTTTGCAGACGAAGCTGACGAAGAACATCAAGCCGCTGCTGCCCGCCGCGCCGACGACGAATCCGGCATTGACACCGGCGACGAAAAAGAAAAAATAGTTTACCCATGCCCGCACAACCGAAAGCAATCGTTGAAAAAATCCTCGGCACGCTCGGCTTTGCCGCAACCGTGGAGGAACACAAGTTCGGCGAGGACCTGATGCTCGACGTGAAAACGGAGGAGTCCGGCCGCCTGATCGGCCGCCAGGGCCAGACGCTGGCGGATCTGCAATACATCGTGAACCGCATCCTGTTCGAGCAGGACCAGAGCGCGCCGAAAGTGATGCTGGACGTGGGCGGCTACCGGGGGCAGGCGCGCGACGCGCTCATCAAAAAGGCGAAGGAGGCCGCCGACAAGGTGCGCCGCTGGGGTGACATTGTGGAATTGGAGCCGCTCAACGCCTTCGACCGCCGCATCGTGCACACTGCGCTGCGCGACGACCCGGATGTCGAGACGCAAAGCGTGGAAGTGGACGGCACGGAGAAAAAGGCGTTACTGCTCCGGCCGAAGAAGCACTGAGCTGATCGGAATTTTCGACCGAAATGAAAAAGGCGCGGACAATTTTGTCCGCGCCTTTTGCTTAATTGAGATGGTTTATTGCGCGTCAATGACCTTGAGCGAATAGGTCGGCGACCAGGAGCTGTCCGGCTGCGGATTTTTGCCGAACGCGTTGTAGCGGTAGTCGAACTTGAAGCGGTAGGTCACCGAGTTCGCGGTGGGCGGCACGGGGATGAGGCCTTCCCAGCGGTTTTTCACGACCGGCACCGGACGCAGCGGATAGGCCTCGCCGTTCACCAAAACGTGCGGCTGGATGCTGTCCCAGCGGAGCGACTGCTGCTGGGAAGTAAACGCGACCTCGACGGGATATTGGTTATCGGCATTACGCGGCTGGCGGCTGGGGGTCATATGCGTGAACGTGGCGGTGGAGGCACAACCCGCGACCAGCAAAACCGGCAGCAACGGCAAAAACTTCTTCAAATTCATGCATGAAAATTGCCAAAAAACGCCGGATTGTAAAGTTGATTTACACGCTTGAAAGGGCATCCGGTTTAAGCAATCCTCGCCCGGCATGAATTCCCCTAATCAGAAGCCCGCAGGCGGGAGCTTTCGCTGGGTCATCTGTGCGCTGCTGTTTTTTGCCACGACCGTTAATTACATGGATCGGCAGGTCATCAGCTACCTGAAGGAATTTTTCTGCACACCGGCAGAGTTGGGCGGCTTCGGCTGGTCGAACACCGACTTCTCGCACCTGACCGCTTTCTTCACCGGTTTTTACGCCGGCATGACGATTCTCGCCGGCTGGGTGATTGATAAAATTGGCACCAAAATGGGTCTCGCTCTTTCGCTAATTGTCTGGTCAATCTTCGGCATCGCCAATGCTTTCGTCGGGCGACTGGTCATGATGCACGTCATGGTGCGAAGTTTGTTCGGCATCGGCGAAGCGGGGAATTTTCCGGCTTCAATTAAAACCGTCGCCGAGTGGTTTCCCAAACGTGAACGCGCCCTGGCCACCGGCATCTTCAACAGCGGCTCCAACTTCGGCGCGATGATCGCGGCGCTATTTGTGCCGTGGTGTCTCGTTTATTTCGGCAACGAAAAAGGTTGGAAGATGGCGTTTATTCTCACCGGCGCGGCCGGTTTCATCTGGCTGATTTTTTGGTTCTGGCTCTACGACACGCCGAGCAAAAGCAAGCGGCTGTCGCCAGCAGAATACGATTACATCCACAGCGACAAAGATGAGGCCAAGCCGGTGCAGGATGGTGATAAATCCGGCAAGAAAGTTGGCGCCAGTCTTTTTTCCTTCGCCGGCAGCGTGCCGCGCTCCGCGTTCTGGGGCATGACCATCATGATTCACATCTTGTGCGTCTTCATCTTTTTCATCACCCAAAAAATTGTCGGCCCGAACGTGCTGCAAAACACGCCCTCGCTGGTTTTCTTCGGCGTGACGGTCGCGGTCGCGCTGGCGGCCAGCCTCGCTTTGCACGTCCGCCGCTGGCACGATCAGGACAAATCCGGCTGGCTGGCATTGACCTACGTTATCCCGGTGGTGGCTGCTTTCGTCTCGGTGATCGTTTTGGGCTTTGAAAATAAAATCTATCTGGTCGCGGTGGCTTGGGCGGTCATCGCCATGATCATGGCCGGATTCAAGGCGGGCCTCGCCGGGCCGGACAAATTTGGCAACACCGCCAGTCCCGGCCTCCTCGGCCACCGGCAGACGTGGTCCTTTTTTGTCGGCAAACTCATGACCGACGGCATCTGGTGGTTCTACCTTTTTTGGCTGCCCGACTATCTGGTGAAACAGTTCAACATGAAAATCCACGACACCATGTGGCCAACCTTCATTGTTTACGGCGTCGCCATCGTCGGCAGCGTCTATGGCGGCAGCGTGCCGATGACCTTGATGAAACGCGGCATGCCGGTTTACAAGGCCCGCATGACGGCGATGTTTCTCATCGCGCTGTGTCCGCTGGCGGTGCTGACCACGCAATATTTCGGCAACGTCGAGCATTTCGGCGACATGGCAAAATATTATGCCGTGGCCGTCATCTGCATCGGTGCGGCGGCGCACCAAGCCTGGTCGGCGAACCTGTTCACGACCGTTTCCGACATGTTTCCGAAAACGAGTGTCGGCTCCGTCACCGGCATCGGCGCAATGGCCGGCGGCCTCGGCGGCGTCATCGTGCAATTGATCGCCGGCACGCTCACCGACACCTACAAAGCCACGCCGCAGAAAGCCTACCTCATCATGTTTTTCATCTGCGCCTTGAGCTATCTCATCGCGTGGGCCGGAATGAAAATGCTGGTGCCGCGCCACAAACCGATCACCGACATCTAAAAATTCAAAAACAAAAAGCCCGTTGAAGGCTTGCTTCAACGGGCTTTTCTATTTGCGAAATATCAAATACTCATCGCATCAAAACCGCCGTCCACCACCAACTCCGCACCGGTGATGAAACTGCCCGCATCCGACGCCAGCAACAGCGTCGCACCGACCAGTTCATGCGCCTCGCCAAAGCGCTTCATCGGCGTCTTGCCCATGATCTGCGCCACGCGTTCGGGATTGAGCACCTTGCGGTTCTGCTCCGCCGGGAAAAAGCCGGGCACCAGAATGTTCACGCGCACGCCGCTCGCCGCCCATTCGCGGGCGAGGTTTTTGGAAAGATTGTGCACCGCCGCCTTGGACGCCGAGTAAGTGAACACGCGCGACAGCGGCGTGAGGCCGGACGCCGAGCCGAGATTGATGATGCTGCCGGATTTTTGCCCGACCAGATGTTTGCCGAAAACCTGGCATGCCAGCACGACTCCCTTCAGATTCACCGTCATAATTTTGTCAAACTCGTCCTCGGGAATGTCGAAAAACGGCGTCGGCGAATTGATACCAGCGCCGTTCACCAGAATATCCACGCGGCCGAATTTCTTCAGCACGTCAGCCAGCAACTGCTGCAACGCGGTTTTGGAAGCCGCGTCGCACGGAAAAAATTCCGCCGTGCCGCCGCCCCTGGCGATTTTGTCGAGCCGGTCTTTGGCCTTGGCCGCATCGCGGCCAACCAGCGCGACCGTCGCGCCGGCAATCGCCAGACCTTCGGCCATCTCGCCGCAGAGCACACCCGTGCCGCCGATGACGACCGCCACTTTGCCTTTGAGTGAGAAGAGTTCCGCTGGTGTTTTCATAATCATCAACGGTAGGGCCGACCTGCTGGTCTGCCAAAGGCGGCGCAGCAGCGCCGCCCTACCATGTTTTTACCGCTGCACGCGGGCGCTGCCGCCGCCGAAAGTTTTTTCCACTTCCTGGCGCGTGGCCATGCTCGTGTCGCCGGGCGTGGTCGAGGCGAGCGCGCCGTGCGCCGCGCCATATTCCACGGCCTTTTGCGCGTCGTTGAATTCGAGAAAACCGAATTGCAACCCGCTGGCAAAACTGTCGCCTCCGCCGACGCGATCCAAAATTTCCAACCCGGGATATTTCCGGCTCTGAAAAAATTTGCCGTCGTGCCAGAGAATCGCGCTCCAGTCATTCTTCGTCGCGGTGATGACGCGGCGCAGCGTCGTCGCCGCCACCTTGAAATTCGGATACGCCTTCACCGCGGTTTCGATCATTGCCTTGAACGCATCCGTTTCGATCGTGCTCAAGTTGTGATCCGCGCCTTTCACTTCAAAGCCGAGCGACGCGGTGAAATCCTCCTCGTTGCCGATCATCACGTCCACGTACTTGGCAATTTCCCGGTTCACTTCCTGCGCCTTCTTCTGGCCGCCAATAGATTTCCAGAGCGACGGGCGGTAATTCAAATCGTAGCTGACGATGACGCCATGTTTCTTGGCCGCCTTCACCGCTTCAATCGTCAATTCCGCCGTCGTCGCGGACAGCGCGGCGAAAATGCCGCCGGTGTGCAGCCAGCGCGTGCCGATTTTGCCGAAGATGTGATCCCAGTCAAAATCGCCCGGCTTGAGCTGCGACGCGGCGGAATTACCACGGTCCGAAACGCCCACCGCGCCGCGAATGCCGAAGCCGCGCTCGGTGAAATTCAGGCCATTGCGGATGCTGCGGCCGATGCCGTCGTCCGCGCGCCACTGGATGAAGTCGGTGGCGACGCCGCCCTGCATGATGAAATCCTCGATGAGATGACCGACCTCATTGTCCACAAACGCCGTGCAGACGGCGGTCTTGTAGCCGAAACATTTGCGGAGGCCGCGCGAGGTATTGTATTCGCCGCCGCCTTCCCACGCGGTGAACGAGCGCGCGGTGCGGATGCGCCCTTCGCCGGGGTCGAGGCGAAGCATGACTTCGCCAAGAGAAATCTGGTCAAACGTGCAACCGGCCTTGTCGCGGAGTTGAATGGACATAAATGGGCTTCGATTTTAAAAGACTAATCCAGTTCGTCGAGATGCTTTTCCATTTTATCAGTCAACAAATCAAATAGAAAAGCCTCCAAATTTGTCGCTAAAGGAACTAAAGCCCTCTGAATATTTTCAGGTGAAAATGGAATATATTCCCACTCCCCTGTTAATCTGTTTTCGAACGAAATTTCTTCTGTACCAAAGCTGCCATGGTCAGCCCAGACAACTTGGTTTGTCGGCAAGTGAAAACAGATAATGTTTCCACCAATCGAACTGGCTATTGGCAAATAGCCATATTGAAACAGAAGAGCACCCGGTTCGAGTTGTTGAATTTCCTGTTTAATTGAATCAAGCGTCAAAACCCTAACTCCCGATGCAAAATAAATGTTTTCCGCAGTCAAATCCGAAAGATATTCAGAAACATCTGGGTGTCTGAATGCAGACTCCAGCTTGTCATTAAAGCCTTGATGTTCCCGGACAATTGATGGATCGAATCCATTTTGCTGCATTGATGCAATGTCGTATCTCAAGAGACAACGCAATGCTTCGCTATCGTAAGAAACCAGTTTTTGGCCAGACTTACTTTCTACTAGCAATTTGAGATTTCCCAATTTTGACATTTGAAACCAATACCATGAGGTGCTGACGTCCAAACTAATCTGAAAACCGGCGGCGACAAGCCCAAAGGCCGAGCGCGGGATTGGAGATATAGAAAATTTTCTCACCGTCGGGCATGGTGTTCCAGCCGTCCTTCAACTTCTTCGGATCGTAACGCAGCGTCATCGTGTCCAGGTCAGCGTATTTGAAACCCACGCCTTCAATTTCGCGCTGCGTCAGGTGGCCGGGGCAATAGGTAATGCCGAAACGCCCTTCGCTGGAGCCGTGAATCAGGTGCGCCGCCGCGCTCAAATTATTTTGCAACTCGGGATTGGCCTTGGCCGCCGCGAGGGTGGCGGGCGTGCCGCGATAGCCGTATTTGCGGATGAGCCGGTCAATCTCGTGGTCTTCGCCAAACTCCTTCAAGCCGGGCGCGAGGATGATGAGTTCGCCGGCGTCGGCCATCGCCATGCGCGTCCGATAAACCGCCTTGTTGCCAAGCCAGGTGCTCTTGAATTCCGACGGATCAAGATAGACGACGACTTTTTCCAACGGCTCGGCAAGCATCTCGAAATTCACTTCGAGCGACAGTTTTGCCGCCAGTTCAAAACCAGACGCATCGTCGCTTACGAACAAGCCGCGCACGACGAGTTTGCCGTCGTCATCACGGCCGATGACGGTGTGGACGTAAACAATCGGCAGATGCTTGGTGAAATGCTCCGAGGCGTAGTTCAGAATCTTGCGAACCGGCGTGTTCGCCCGGCCCATCATGCGTTCCATACCGTAGGCCGCGCCGACGTAATGGCTCTTGTTGATACCCTCGACGCCACCGGTGCCGACGAAAATGTTCTTGTTGTAGTTCGCCATGCCGATGACTTCGTGCG
>CAYUGC010000212.1:0-6391 GCA_964444085.1 uncultured Bifidobacteriaceae bacterium
GAATTCCGTTCGCAACTTCCCACATTGCGAACGTCTCCCCAGAGCGGAGAAGGACCACGCAGCAGCGCCGCCCTACCACCCCTACCCCTGCCAGTCCGGCATCTGTTCATGATATTCCTCCGCCGGGATTTCATTCGTTGGCCGGTGTTCTCGTCGTGCATAGGGTCCTTTCCCGCTCACCCCGATTGCGCGAGCTGAGCTGGGTCTTGTCCGCCGATCTTTTATTCCCGACGAACGGTTGATGGTTACAGGTCAAGTCGTAATCAAGAGGTGCGGAGTTCGCCGGCACGGGCGAACCTTAGCACGGGATTTTTTCACAACGGCGCGGCGGATTTTCGTCGCCCGAACGGCACCCCCAGGCGACCACCACCGCACCCCCACGCGACCACAATTTTTTCCGCAAAAATATATTTGACGGAGTTGAAACCTGAGACCTGCCCCAAAGCGGAAACGGGGGAACAACCAAGGCCCGATGAAATATAAAATGCAATTTCATGGGCTAAAAAACTGATTAACCACGGATGGACACGGATAAACACGGATGCCGCACACAAAAAAACCGGCTATAGCAGTTCATATTGAGATAGACCCACTCGGCTCACGCGGCCAAAGCTCCAGAGGACTGGAGCACTCCAAGACGCTTCGCGTTCGCCGGGCGTTCCGTTCCGCGCGCCAGCGTCTTGGAGATGCGGCGGCTCGCCGCCACTTTTCCCGCGGGTGGCCAAACTGTGCCAAGGTTAACCAAATTTGCCATCTTGTTGAACTGCACCGGGTGGTTCAAGGCGCCAAAGCGCGAGGTTTTTTCGGGGAAGTTCGTCCTGCTTGAGGGGGCGAGGGGGCAGAATCGGCGCGGCCGGGCGCGGCCGGGAAGCGCCGGCGGTGGCCATCGTTTTCGGGTTCAAATCAAACTCGCTTTTTTTCGCACGAACTTTATTTTGGACGAATGTCTTTGAAAGTAAAATCCCTGGAACATCCCGACCACTTTGTCCGCCGCCACATCGGCCCGAACGCCGCTGAAACCAGCGCCATGCTCGCGCTGCTCGGCCGCAAGAATCTGGATGAACTGATTGATGCCGCCGTGCCGAAGGCCATCCGGGCGGGCAAAAAATTAAACCTGTCGGCATCCAAGACGGAACACGAGGCGCTCGCCGAACTCAAGCGCATCGCCAGCGAGAACAAAGTTTTCCGCTCGTTCATCGGTCAGGGTTATTACGACACCATCACGCCGCCGGTCATCCAGCGGAATGTGCTGGAGAATCCCGGCTGGTATACGCAATACACGCCGTATCAGGCGGAGATTTCCCAAGGCCGGCTCGAAGCACTGCTGAATTTCCAGACGATGGTCACCGACCTGACCTCGATGGACATCGCCAACGCCTCGCTGCTGGACGAGGCCACCGCCTGCGCCGAGGCCATGATGATGAGCCACCGGTTCAAGGCCGTCGAAGGCCGCAATGTCTTTTTTGTTTCCGAAAACTGTCATCCGCAAAACATCGAGGTCGTCCGCACGCGCGGCGCGGCACTGGGCGTGGAAATCGTCGTCGGCAAGCACGAAACCTTTGTCTTCACCGGCAAGGTGTTTGGCGCGCTGGTGCAATATCCCGACACGTTCGGCACCAGCCATGATTTCGCGCCGTTCATCGAGAAAGCGCACGCCGCCGGGGCGATGGTCACGGTGGCGGCGGATCTGCTCGCGCTGACGCTGCTGAAGCCGCCGGGCGAATTTGGTGCCGACATCGCCGTGGGCAGTGCGCAGCGCTTCGGCGTGCCGCTGGGCTACGGCGGACCGCACGCGGCATTCTTCGCCACGCGGGATGAATTCAAGCGCCAGATGCCCGGACGCATCATCGGCGTCTCCAAAGATTCGCGCGGCAAGCCTGCGCTGCGCCTGGCGCTGGGCACGCGCGAGCAGCACATCCGCCGCGAGAAAGCCACGAGCAACATCTGCACCGCGCAGGCGCTGCTCGCCAACATGGCCTCGCTCTATGCGGTTTATCACGGGCCGGAAGGGCTGAAGCAGATTGCCCAACGCGTCCACGCTTTGACACAAGTTCTGGCCGCCGGACTGACGAAACTCGGCCACAAGGTTTCCACGGCAAATTATTTCGACACGCTGCGCGTTGAAGTGAAATCGTCCGCTGAACTTTTGAAACTCGCTGAAGCACACGGCATCAACTTCCGCGTCATTGACGAAAAGGCCGTTGGCATTTCACTCGGCGAAACCGCCAGCGCCAAGGACGTGGCTGAAATCTGGCAGATTTTCAACGGCGACAAGGCTGCGAGTTTCACCGTGGCAGACATCGCCGCCAGTGCCACAAACTCCGGGCAGGGATGCCCGGAGAACCCGCAGGCAAGGATGCCTGCGCTACAGGCCCGAACCTCCCCCTTCCTCCAACACTCTGTCTTCAACCGCCACCACAGCGAGACCGAGATGCTCCGCTATATCAAGCGGCTGGAATCGCGCGACCTCTCGCTCACGGCCTCGATGATTCCGCTCGGCTCGTGCACGATGAAGTTGAACGCCGTGTCCGAGATGTTTCCCGTGTCGTGGCCGGAGTTCGGCCAGTTGCATCCGTTCGCGCCGCTCGGCCAGGCGCGCGGCTACCAGATTCTTTTTCAAAACCTCGAGGACTGGCTGGAGGAATGCACGGGCTTTGCCGGCATTTCGTTGCAGCCGAATGCCGGCTCGCAGGGCGAATACGCCGGCATGCTGGTCATCCGCGCCTGGCACGAATCGCGCGGCGACCAGCACCGCAATATCTGCCTGATTCCCACGTCGGCGCACGGGACGAATCCCGCCAGCGCGGCGATGGCCGGCATGAAGATCGTGGCGGTTGCCTGCGATACGAACGGCAACATTGACGTGGCCGACCTGAAGACGAAGGCCGAGGCGCACAAAAATGATTTGTCCTGCCTGATGGTGACGTATCCCAGCACGCACGGCGTGTTTGAGGAAACCATCCGCGAGATTTGCGACATCATCCACGCCAACGGCGGACAGGTCTATATGGACGGCGCGAACATGAACGCGCAGGTCGGTTTGACATCGCCCGGTTTCATCGGCGCGGACGTATGCCATTTGAACCTGCACAAGACCTTTGCCATTCCGCACGGCGGCGGCGGCCCGGGCGTCGGGCCGATTGGCGTGGCGAAACATCTGGTGCCGTTTTTGCCGAGCCATCCGGTGTTCACCGGGCGGCTCGAAGAAGTGGATCATTCCAAGAAACACATCGGCCCGGTGAGTGCCGCGCCGTGGGGCAGCGCAAGCATTTTGACGATTCCGTGGATGTATATCGCCATGCTCGGCGCGGACGGACTCACCGAGGCGACGAAATACGCCATCCTCAACGCGAACTACATCTCCCAGCGGCTGGAAAATTATTTCCCGACGGTTTACCGGAATCACGGCCTCGTCGCGCACGAATGCATTCTCGATTTGCGCGCGTTCCACAGCGTCACCGCCGAGGACGTGGCGAAGCGCCTGATGGACTATGGCTTCCACGCGCCCACGCTCTCGTGGCCGGTGGCCGGCACGCTGATGGTCGAGCCGACCGAAAGCGAATCGAAATACGAACTGGATCGTTTCTGCGACGCGATGATCGCCATCCACGCGGAAATGACCGCCGTGGAAAACGGCTCGGCGGATGCGAAAAACAACCTGCTCAAAAACGCGCCGCACACGGCGGACCAGATTGCCAGCGACAGTTGGAACCGGCCTTACAGCCGTGAACAGGCGGCGTTCCCGGCGAAGGATCTGCACGACTACAAATTCTGGCCGCACGTCAGCCGCGTGGACAACGTCTATGGCGACCGGAATCCGGTCTGTTCGTGCGCGGGGATGGAGAATTATTCGTAAACCAACAAACAAAGTAAACACCATGCCCGACATAACAACCCGATTATCGTCAGGAGCATTATCGGCAGCATTGGCAGCTCAGTGCGTTTTGACTTTGTAATCGACTCCTCACCCCAACCCTCTCCTCGTTGGGCGAGGAGAGGGAGTGGGCTTGCTTCGAAAAAACGGAGTAAGACTGGGGTGATCACTGACACTTGGCCATCAAGCAGCCACTGCGCTCCGCTTGGTTCCTCCTCTCCCCGTTAAACGAGGAACGAGGTGAGGGGCTATGTTTTTTAAGCGGCAACGACTCCTCACCCCGGCCCTCTCCTCGTTGGGCGAGGAGAGGGAGAAAATATGCGGCGGGCTTGAAATTTTTCCGCCACCGAACATCATTCCCTCGTGAGCCTGAAACAAATCGCCCGAGAGCTTCGCCGCAACCAGACGGACGACGAAAAGACGCTCTGGCGGGCGTTGCGCGGCCGGCGTTTTGCCGGTTTCAAATTCCGCAGGCAACACACGATCGGAGATTACATCCTGGATTTCCATTGTGCGGACGCAAAACTGGCCGTGAAACTGGACGGCTCGCAACACGGACATCCCGAAGGCATGCAGCGCGACGCCAAGCGGGAGACATTTCTGGCGGAACAAGGCATCGCGACACTGCGCTTTTGGAATCGTCAATGGCGCGAGAACCAAGAAGGCTGCCTTTTGGAAATCTGGAACGCCGTTCAGCAAAGGTCTGGCTGTGTGAGGGTGATGAAGAACGCGGCGGAGCAACGATTCATTCCACCCGATTTGAAGCAGATCAAACTTCCGAAAGATTGAGACTCCTCACCCCGGCCCTCTCCTCGTTGGGCGAGGAGAGGGAGAAATATCCGTGTCCATCGGTGTCCATCCGTGGTTAATTCAGCCCGGACGGCGGCCAGTTCCGCGCGCGGTTCGTCGGCACCGCAATCCAGTCGGTTGGCGGCGGCAAATGGATTTGCGCTTGCTTCAAAATGGGCGCTTCCGCAAGCTGAAGGTCGCCATGAAAATCACCGACGTCCTGCGCGCGGAACACGCCGTGTTCCACAACTTGTTCGACCACATCGAAGCCGTGCTGCCGCGCACCCAGACGCTGGCGGAGGTGAAATCGCTGGCCACCGTCGCAGAGAAGCTGCTGGCGCCGCACGCGAAAACGGAGGACGACCTGTTCATGGAGCCGCTGGAGCATTACTTCGACCAGATCGGGCAGAACGAGCTGTTTCATGAAGAGCACAAGCAGATTGACGCCCTGCTGGCCAAAGTCCACAAGGCGCGCGACCTGAATACGGCCAAACAAGTTCTGCAAAGCGCGATCGCCGCCTGCCGCAGCCATTTCGACAAGGAAGAACGCATCGTGTTCCCGATGGCGGAACATGTGCTCAAAACCAGAACGCTGGCGGAACTGGGCGAGGCCTGGCTGCGCCGCCGCGAAGTGTCGAAGTAAACCGGCGCAGGCCGCGCCGCGCTTAACCCGAATTCCGAAATTAAACCGCTCATCCTCGCTAATTACCGCTGATAAACCGGCGAAAATGCCCCCCGCCGGCGGCAAAGAACGGTGTGGCCCTGGACTTCACAAGACCGGCTTGATAAGCGGTTTTTAGAGTGGTTTCAAAAAACCTGTAGCCGGAGCGCGGCGTTTACGCCGCTTCAGCGTGGCCTGGTAAATCCGCATTGAAGCGGGCTAAAGCCCGCGCTCCGACGGCGCTTGGCACGCCATAAAAGTGGCCACGCTTTTAATTAAACTGCTATAGCGGGAATCAGCGGTTTCTGGCTTCGGGGTTCAGGGTTCGGGATCAATCAATTTCAATCCCCACCGGGCAATGGTCGCTGCCCAGCACTTCGGGACGGATGAACGCTTTTTTGAGATCCGGCCGCAGCGATGGCGAGATGAGAAAATAGTCAATGCGCCAGCCGACGTTCCGTGAGCGCGCGCCGCTCATCGGACTCCACCAAGAGTAGTGTCCCCCGCCCTTTTCGAACTCGCGGAAGGTGTCCACAAAACCGGCGTTCACAAAATTGGTGAAACCAGTGCGCTCCTCAATGGTGAAGCCGTGGTTGCGGACATTCGCCTTGGGGTTCGCGAGATCAATCTCCGTGTGCGCCACATTCAGGTCGCCGCAAAAGATGACGGGCTTTTTCTTTTCCAGCTTTTTCAAGTAGGCGAGAAATTCCTTGTCCCAGACCTGACGGTAAGGCAGCCGCTCCAGTTCGCGCTTGGAATTCGGCGTGTAAACATTCACCAGGAAAAAATCCGGATACTCGGCGGTCAACACGCGGCCTTCCTGATCGTGTTCGTGGATGCCAATGTGCGGCGTCACCTTGAGCGGGCGTTCCCTAGTGAAGATGGCGGTGCCGGAATAACCTTTTTTCACCGCGCAGTTCCAATAAGTCGTGTAGGACTGCGGCCAGAGCTGCTCCACCTGGTCGGGCGTGCACTTGGTCTCCTGCAAGCAGAGGATGTCCGGCTTTTCCGTGTCGAGAAACTCCAGAAAGTTTTTCTTCAGCACGGCGCGCAGGCCGTTGACGTTC
>CAYUGC010000213.1:0-6387 GCA_964444085.1 uncultured Bifidobacteriaceae bacterium
GATGCCGGCGGGCGGAAATTCCAATTGGACGCCGACGAGGGAAAGTTGTGAGATTCGTTTGAATCGGAGTCCGGTAGATACTTGAAGGAAAAAAGCACCGATGAAAACAAAGGGCAGCAAAATCAAAATCAATGCCACGACATTTCGTTTGGTTTGTGTTTTGTAGAAAAGCATTGTAGCTGTGGCAAAAATCAGAAATCCAATGCCATACATCCCGTAACTCAAGACGGGTGCCGGAGCGGAATCGAAAAATACATACCCGACATTCAGCCACGAAAATTTCAGGAAATAGAGTTCGCTGCGGAAGTATTCCACGCCCGTCCAGACAATCGGAATCAGCCACGCGGTTCTGGCTTTGCCCCAGCGGCGGTTGGCACCGCAGACAATCGCCGCGAACAGCCCCACCCAAAACGCCAGCACCAGCCACAGCACCACGGCGGCGACATTGAAAATGCGAAAGAAGAAGAACAGTTGCGGCGCATAGCAGAGGAAACCCGTCGCCAGCCCAAAATAAAACGCGCGGCGCACCGTTGGTTGATCCGTCAGCTTCACCAATCCGAAGGCGTAGCCGAAAATCAGCAGCCCGGCGGCGGGATAATGGATGGAAGTGTAAGCCGCATGGAAACACGCCACGGCGAGCGTCAGCCACAGCAAAGATGGTTTCCAGCCGAGCGGGGCGGCGGATGTTTTTGCGGAGTTCATGGCGCGGTGATTTTGAGTTTAAGCCAAGCCGGTTCAATGAGTAAGACGGAAATATCGGCCGGATACTCCCGTTTTCGGTTTTCTTTCCAATCGGGATGTGCGACAAACCCTCATGCAAAAGAACAAGACCGTGCTCGCGTTTCTGGACGACGTTTATGAAGACCTGGAGTTGTGGTATCCCAAGCTGCGGTTGGAGGAAGCGGGCTACGCGTTGAAATGCGCCGCGCCGGAGATCAAGACTTACGCCGGCAAACATGGTTATCCCGCGCAGTCGGACTTGCTGCTCAAGGATGCGCGCTGCGAAGACTTTTGCGGCCTGCTCGTGCCCGGCGGTTTCATGCCGGACAAATTGCGTCGCGATGCGAAGGTGCTGTCGCTGACACGTGAATTTTTCGAGCAGGGCAAACTCGTCGCCTTTATCTGTCACGGCGGCTGGATTCCGATTTCCGCCAAGATTCTCAAAGGCAAACGCGTCACCGGTTCACTCGGCATCAAGGACGATCTGGAAAACGCCGGCGGCGTCTGGGTAAACGAGCCGGTGGTCGTGGATGGCAACCTGATCTCCAGCCGCACGCCGAAGGACTGCGCCCCGTTCGGCGCGGCGATGGTCAGGTTTCTGGACGCGAATGCGAAATGACCGGCAGTTTTCTTCATTGAATTTTGCCCGTCAGTTTCTAAACTTGTCACATGGATAATTTGCAATCGTCGCAACTCGCGCAATACATCCCGGTTTTGTTTCTGCTCGCCGCCGCCATCGGTTTCGCGGGCGGCACGCTGCTGCTGTCGCTGTTGCTCGGCAAATTCGCCAAGTCCTCCAAGGCCAAGGACGCCGCCTACGAATGTGGCAAGGACCCCATCGGCGAAGGCAGTTCGCGGTTCTCGGTGAAATTTTATCTCGTCGCGATGCTGTTCATCCTGTTCGATATCGAAGTGGTGTTCATGTATCCGTGGGCGGTCATCTATCGCGATATGCTGGCCGAACACGCCACGCGCAATCTGATTTTCGGCTCGATGATTTCCTTCCTCGGCATCCTGTTTGCCGGCTATCTTTACGCGGTGAAGAAAAAAGCCTTCGACTGGAAGAGCTGAAATTCCCTGCGAATCAGGTGGCCATTCGCTGGCGGCTATTGGCATTTTTCATAATCCAATCGCTTGCCACAATTCGTCGAAGTCTTTACGCGCATCCGCCGGTGCATTGCGCAATTTTTCAAAAGGCAACGGCTGAATTTCATATTTTATGTCATGCCGACGCATGATGAATTTCAAAACGTGCTTCCAGTTATCAACTTTCAGATCGTTCAATATTTCATCACGAGCTTTTTGATGGATCCTGCAACCGAAATAAACGGAACGCACAGCGTCGCAGGGGAGATCAATATAAGGTTTTTCAGTTCCATCTCCATTTCGCCTCGTCGCACGCTTCAATCCTTTTAACGGTTTTACAAGGCGATACTCGCATTCGTAGTCCCATGCTGGACTCTTCGTGAGAATAATTCTCCAACTATTCAAACCTTGGGAGGCTTCAGCCTCGGGGCGTTCGTTTGAATACAAAACTTTTCCTAGCTCTTTTGATGCAAACAAAGAATGTCTGGGGTCAAATTCAACAACAAAACCTTGATGCGATTTTGCATAATGTCCCCACATTGATAAGCTGTCTAGGGTTTCTGAAAGGCAAATTATCCCGAAATGTTCACTGAATTTATCCTGAAATCCTTGAGGGATTGTTTCAAGTGTTTCGGAATATATTTGTGACGTATAAATTTGCATGTGTTTTTTGTAACTTTGCCAATCCGCCAGAACTTCTGGTGGTAAAAATGCAAATTGTTTTTTAAGAGCTTCTTTAATTTGATCGGAAATCAAACTGTCGTATCGAGGAACAACCTCGAAAATATCATTAAAATCCTTCGCCGCAGAAAACCATAGTTTTCGTGCGGAAAAAATGTCTGAGGCTTCAGGAGGAAAATATCTGAAAATTCTAGTGGGTCGTTTTTGATAATCTTCGTCTTCCATGGGAATAAATTGTTAAGCCCAAAAAGGGGATGGTATTTACGAAATTCCAATCAAAACTCCCGCCAGAAACACCAGCGCCCCGCCGAGCGCGACTTGCAAAATCGCGGACACCAGCGGCGAATCCATGAACCGGTGGCGCACCCAGGAGATGATGCCGAGTTCCACCAGCACCACGCACACGGCGACGCCCGTGGCGGTCTTCACGCTTGGAATCAAGTAGGGCAGCGTGTGGCCGAGGCCGCCGAGCGTCGTCATCAGGCCGCAGACAAAACCGCGCGCCCACGGATGGCCGCGGCCGGTGAGGCTGCCGTCATCGGACAACGCCTCGGCAAAGCCCATGCTGATGCCGGCCCCAACGCTGGCGGCGAGGCCGACAAGAAATGTGGCCGAACTACTGTGCGTGGCGAACGCCGCGCAAAACAGCGGCGCGAGCGTGGAGACGGAGCCATCCATCAGGCCGGCGAGTCCGGGCTGCACGACTTGCAGGAGAAACAGCCGCTTGGCCTGTGATTTTTCATCCTCGTTCAATTTCGTCGCCCCGATTTTTTCGGCGGTGTGCGCGTGGTTGCGTTCCTCCTCGGCGAGGTCGCCGAGCAACTGCCGGATGCCGGTATCGGTGGTGCGGCGGCCGGCGGCCTCGTAGAAACGGGTGGTTTCCACCTCCATGCTTTCGGCGGTTTTCTGGACGGTCTTCAGACCGAGCGGACGCACGAGCCAGACTGGTTTGCGGTCCACAAAGCCGCGCACATCCTGCCGCCGGATGAGCGGGATGTGTTCGCCGAAACGCGATTTGTAAAGTTCGCACAGCCGGTGGCGGTGACCGTCTTCCTCGCGCCGCATCTCGCGGAATTTTACGGCTTGTTCAGGATAATCCGCCGCCAGGCCGGCGGCGAAATCCTCGTAGATGCGTGCGTCTTCCTCCTCCAGCGAGATGGCGAGGGCGAGGATTTCCTGGGCGGTGAGTTCGTCGAAGGATTTCATAGGTAAGGTGAAAACAATCGCGCGGTGGCGTCGCGCAGTCTGGCCGGCAGGGAACGGCCATCGGCTTCGGCCAGGGTGACTTCGCGCGCGGCGGACATTTTGGTGGCAATGACCTTTTCCATTTCCTGCGCAAAGCCGCGACCGTAGCACTCCACGTTCAACTCAAAATTCAGCCGCAGGCTGCGCGCGTCCCAGTTGGCCGAGCCGAGCAGCACCCAGTGGCCGTCCACAATCATCAGCTTGGAATGGTCGAACGGCGGCGGCGTTAGCCAAAGCCGGCAGCCGCGTTCCAGCACCTGCCACCACAGCGCGCGCGAAGCCCAGTGCACCACGGGCAGGTTGTTATTCGCCGGCAGAATAATGTCCACGCACACCCCGCGCAGCGCGGCGAGGTTGAGCGCCGAGATGAGCGCGGGATCCGGCAGGAAATACGGCGTCAGGATTTGCACCGACGTTTGCGCTTCCGCCAGCGCAGCCAGCAAGGTCAGGCGCAGCTTGTCAAAATCCGCATCCGGCCCGTCGGTGATGACGCGGGCGATGATGTCGCCGGCTTCCTTGATTTCCGGGAACCAAAGTTCGCCGTCCAAAACTTCTCCGGTCGTGAACGTCCAGTCGTTCGCAAAGGCCTCCTGCAATTCCGTGACGACCGGGCCGGCGACGCGGAACTGCAGATCTTGCACGGGATGACGGGGTTTTTCGGTGAGGACGTTTCCGTGACGAATGTTAATGCCGCCGGTGAAGGCAATTTGTCCGTCCACGATCAGCGACTTGCGGTGGTTGCGCAGATTGATGGTGGCCGCGCGCCACGGTGTCAGCAGCGACGCGGGCAAAAATCTGGCGAAGGGGATTTTTGCGGCGCGCAATTTGTAGGTGATGGGCGGCCACGAATAACGCGTGCCGGCGGCGTCCACCAGCACCCGCACCGCCACGCCCCGGCGGACGGCGCGTTCCAGGGCGGCGACAAATTTTGCGCCGCTGGCATCGTTGTCAAAGATGTAGGTGCAGAGCGTCACGGACTTTTTTGCCGATTCGATGGCGGCGAGCATCGCGGGAAACGCGGTGTCGCCGTTGACGAGCGGCTCCAAACGATTGCCGGTGGTGAGCGGGCGCGCGGCGACGCGGTTGCCGACGCGGGCAAGGTGCTGGAGATGCTCCGCGCCGGCGGGTTCCGGTTCGCCGAGGTCGTCCGGCACGGGGCGGCTCAAGGTGTTGTGCACCGCAAGGTGAACCGCGCGGCGGCGGATGCGGTTGACGCCGAGCGCAAGGTAGAGCAGGGGGCCGATGGCGGGCATGAGCCAGATGACGCCGAGCCAGAGCGTCGCGGCGCGGGAATCGCGCTTGTGCAGCAGCGCGTGCGCGGAGGCCAGCGCGGCGGCGAGAAAATCGAAGCCCGCCGCGAGGTGTGGCCAGAAGCGCGCCAGATGGTCAAGCCAGTGCATCCGTCAGGAATCGTAAAATTTCATCCGGTAGAAAGCAACCGCTGTCGAGCTGGCCTTTGATTTGGCGGACAGTAAACGGCTCTGTCCCACCTGTCGCGTAAACCGTGGTTCAACGACGGGTTGTTTCTTCAAGCGGTTGCTAGCCGGTCGCGGATGATCTTCAGGATGTTCAGTGATTCGCGCTCGCGTTCCTCCAGCGTGCCGGAAATATAGGCGAGTGTTTCGCGGTAGGACGGGATGAAAATCTTCGACAGCGCGTTGCAGCGGCGCTGGGTTTTGCGCAGTTCGCGCGCCAGGCGCAGCACGGCGTTTTGCAATTCCGCCAACTCGGTCAGCAGCGGCAGCAACTCCACAAAACGACGCATGGCCAAATCGGTGTTCGCCGATGTTCCGCTGACGCCAAACGGGATGACGGGCGCATCCGAATGAAACGTTGCGCGGGGAATCGTCAGTCCCATCACATGCTGGCCGGCCAGCTTCAAGTCCGAATCCTGCTTCACGCCCGGCGCCACCCGGTCCAACGCCGCCGAACCGATGTCGAGCGTCGCCTCGCGCAGGGCAGCGTGGGCGCGGTGGAGCAATTCAGCAACCTTGCGTTCTAGTTCGTTGGCGCGGGCCAGCCGGCTCATAAGCTCGAAAATGAGAATTTGCCGTTTTTGTTCCAGCAGGTCGTAGCCTTCCTCGGCGAAGGCAAGCTGGCGCTTCATCGAAAGGAAGTTCGATTTCGTCGGCGCAATGTTCAGCCTGGCCATAGATTATTTTCCAGTTGGCGCGGCGGCGGCGGGCGCGGCGGTTTCAACTTTTTCGCGGTAATGTTGCTTGAGCATCTCGTCGCTTACGCGGTGCAGTTCGTCGCGCGGCAGCAGCGAGAGCACTTCCCAGCCGAGATCGAGCGTGTTGGCAATGGAACGATTTTCAAATTCGCCCTGGCTCAGGAACCGGTGCTCCAGCGCCTCGCCGAATTTCAGGTAAACTTTGTCGAGCGCGCTCAATTCCTCCTCGCCGATGACATCGGCCAGCGCACGAACGCGCTTGACGTAGGCGTAGCCGGCGAACAACTGGCTCGCCAGCGCCGGATGATCCTCGCGCGTAAATCCTTTGCCCACGCCGTCCTTCATCAGTCGCGATAAACTCGGCAGCCCGGCGATTGGCGGATAAACGCCGCGCTGGAACAAATCGCGGTCGAGAACAATTTGACCCTCGGTGATGTAGCCGGTGAGGTCGGGCACGGGATGGCTGATATCGTCGGCGGGCA
>CAYUGC010000214.1:0-6316 GCA_964444085.1 uncultured Bifidobacteriaceae bacterium
ACCGCTTCCATCGCGGCTTCGGGCTTGAAATGGATGTCGGCGACAATCGGCACGAAACAGTTCTGCTTGCGCAACTCGGCGACGATGTTCTGGAGATTGGCGGCGTCCTTCACCGTGGGTGCGGTGATGCGGACAATCTGGCAGCCGACCTTCACCAAGTCCAAGGTCTGCTGCACGCTGGCCGCAGTGTCCATCGTGTCGCAGGTGATCATGGACTGCTTCACGACGGGATGGTTGCCGCCGATGATGACGCCGCCGTGCGCGGGATCGCCAATGGTGATTTCGCGGGTCTGGCGGCGTTGAAAGAAATAGGCCGATTCGCAGTAACGCATAAAAAATTATTTGGCTGGGGCGGCAAAGACCACCGGCACGTCGCGGTCCGCTTTCGCGCTGCGGAGCCAGTCGCCGGTGTCAAAGAACGCGATGTAAAGCATGAAGGTGATGAGCAACGCGGCAAAGGCGGTCTGGATATATTCTAGTATTTTCTTATGAACCGGCCGGCGGCGGATACATTCGATGAGGGACAGCGTGATGTGCCCGCCGTCCAGCACCGGCAACGGCAGCATGTTGAGCAAGGCGAGGTTGACGTTGAGGATTACGCTGAACCAAAGCACGCGCCGCCAGCCGTCTTCGTCCTGAAACAGGTTGCTATAGACGCGGATGATCATCACCGCGCCGCCGAGCTGCTGAACGCCGATGTCGCCCTTGGAGAACAGCGCGCCGAAGGTGTTGAGAATCTGCCCCGCGCTCTGCTTGAGCTGGTCCGCCGGGCTGGGATGCATGAGCGTGATGTTGGTATCGCCCAGCCACGACATGATGCCGAGCAGGGGATAGGCATTGGTCGGTTGAAGCGGTTTGACCGGCAGCATGGTCTGGTCAAATTGGTTCGTGCCGCGCCGGACGGTAAGCGTGAGCGGCTTGATGATGCCGTTGCTCATGGCCAGTTGCGCGTAATCCACGGCGACGGGGCTGAAAACTTTTTCGCCATTGAGCGCCACGATTTCATCGCCTTCCTTGATGCCGGCAATGGCGGCGGGGCTGTTAGTGGCGACTTCAAAAACCGTGGACTTGCTCGCGCCCACCATGAGCACCTTGCGCAAAGACTTGCGTTCATACCAATGCGTCGCGAGGTGCGTGGGCGTGGCGAAGGTGGTGGCCTCCTTGCCGTCGCGGAGATACTTGATGGCGATGTTCGTGCCGGAACTGGTGACGATGCGCCACGTCACGCTGTCCATCATGCTGGAGATCGGCGCAAAATGCCGCACGACATGGCTGTCAATTTCGAGGATGGTGTCGCCGGGCAGCAACCCGGCCTTGGCGGCGGGGCCGGTCGGGTCCACCCAGCCGATGATGGCGTTGTTGTCGGATTCGTTGCCCGGTTTGCCAACCTGCCAGACGACCACGGCAAATACCACCGCGAGCAAAAAACTGAACAGCGGCCCGGCGAACGCCACGATGATCTTGTCGAGCGGCGAGACGTTGGGCAGCGTGTCAATCGAGGTGAGATCACCTTGGCGAAGAGCGGCCATGTCTGATTCCGATTTGGTTGACGCTTCGCTTTTGCCCTCAATGGCCTCCATCGTGGCCATCTGCGGTAGCGAGACGTAGCCGCCGGCGGGAATCCAGCCGAGCGCGTATTCCACGTCGCCGATCTTCTTTTTCCAGATGGGCTTGCCGAACCAGATGGCAAAGCGCTCGATTTTCAGCCCGCGCCACTTGGCCGCGAGAAAATGGCCAAGCTCATGGACGCCGATGAGCAGGTTGAACAGCAGCACCACTTCGAGCGCCACAAAGATATATCGCAAAATAGTCATTCGAAACTCGGCCATGATAACGGCGGCAAATTATACCGCAATCACAGAGCGCGACAAACGCCCGGCGTTCAATTATTTTGTCCGAAAATGTTTCACGTCGAAACCATCACCGCGCTCGACCGGCCCGAACTCGCGCCGTATCGCACGCTCAAGCGCTCCGCCGCCCACGCGAAGCTCGGCCTCTTCGTGGTGGAAGGCGACAAGGTTTTGGATCGCCTGCTGGAAAGCAGCTTTGAAGTCGTCTCCGTGCTGGTCATCGAGGAACGCCTCGCCCAATACGAGGCGCGGCTCAAGGCGCGGCCGGAACAAGACATCACCGTGTTCGTCTGCGCCAAGCCGGTGCTGGCGGAACTCGCGGGCTTTGAAATTTATCAGGGCGTGCTCGGCATCGCTAAGACGCCGCCGCCGCTGGCGCTGGAAAATATTCTCGCCCTCAGCGCCCGCCCGCGATTGTTCGTGGCCATGGATGGATTGTCCAACGCGGAAAATGTCGGCACGCTCATGCGCAACTGCGTGGCGTTCGGCGTCTCGGCGCTCATATCGGGCGAGACGTGCTGCAATCCGTATTTGCGCCGCACCGTGCGCAACTCGATGGGCGCCATCTTCAAACTGCCGGTGCTGGAGTCAGCCAATCTGGTGCAAACCCTGGGCGAGTTGCGAGCGCAGGGCGTTCGTTGCCTCGCCGCGCATCCGCACACGGACAAAAAAGTGTTGTCGCACGCGGATTTCACCGGCGACTGCTGTGTTGTTTTCGGCAGCGAAGGCCACGGCATTTCCCAGAAGGTGCTCGCCGCGTGCGACGAGGCGGTGGCCGTGCCGATGGCAAACGAGGTGGATTCACTAAACGTCAGCATGGCGGCGGCGGTGTTTCTCTACGAAGTGAACCGGCAGCGCGGAAAGGCTTGAATCGTTTCCCAATCGGCAGACAATCGCCGGATGAAACCCAAGCAACTGGCCAACGTCCTCATCCGTGTCCTCGGCCTGTCCCTGATTGTCCACGGCATCCCGGCGCTGATCGGAGTCCTGGTCGCCGGCGTCGCCCTCCTCATCCAGGCCATGCACGATGGCAACCCGAACAGCGTGAACCATTATTCCTCCATGGGCTATTCGATGGTTTACTGGCTCACGCCCGTCGCGGAATTTGCCATCGGGTTTTACCTCATCGCCCGGAGCCGGCAGCTCACGGAAAGATTGTTCAAGGACGAGGCGGAATAATTTTAACTTTGCGCCTTGGCGGTGGCGCAGACTTTCTCCGCGAAATCCACCGCCTTGCGGCAGAGCGGCTGCCAGTCCAGCTCCCGCTTCACACGCAGCGAAGAGGTTTCCGCGTGCGGCACCCAGGCCTCCAGCGGGGCATCGAGCCATGCCAGGATTTTGCGCCCAAAATCTTCGCCGCTGAACTCGGAAAACTTCACCATCGGGTCATTCTTGAAATAGCCCCGCACGCTTTTCAACGGCGTGCAGACCGTCGGTAAACCGCTCGCGACATATTCCACAATCTTCGCCACGAACGCGCAATGCGTGCCGGCGGATTCCTCGTAAGGCACGATGCCCACCTTCGCGCTGGCGAGTTGCTTCGACACTTCCGCGTAAGGCGTGAAACCGGTCGCCTCGAATTTGAAATTGCGGATGCGTTTGGCGCGCTGGAGAAATTTTTCCAATCCGCCGGTGCGCTTGCCGACGAAACGGAAAATCGTCTCCGGCCTTTGCGCCACGACGGTTTTCACCGCGCCGAGCGCGATTTTTCCGAGGTGGTGCGCGTCGAACGAACCGTGCATCACCACCACCGGTGGCTGTCCGGGCGGCGGTAACTGGCTGCGCAGCGGAAACGCCGCCGCATCGTAGCCGTAATAAATCGGGCAGATTTTCGCGCGCGGATAGCCGCGCGCCACCAGCCGGTCGGCGAACTCGTCCGAGATGGCGCACACGCCGTCCACGTCGTAGCGTCCCGGCAGCGAGATCTCGTAATTCATCAGCGCGCGAACGAGCGGCTTGGGCGCGACGTAGGCCGGCCACGTTTCCATGAAGCCGGTGAGCAGGTCGGGAAAATTCATCACCACCGGCACGCCGAGTTTCTTTTTCAACTTGCCGGCGGCGACGGCGGAAATGGCGTGCTGCGAAAAAATCAAATCGAACTTCACCGTCGGCGCGGCGGCGGCCACGAGCTTTTCGAGCTGGAACGGATACGCGAGATATTTCAGGTTGCGGTTTTTGGCGTAGCGGCCCATCTCCCATTTTTCAAACGTATGCAGCCGGACGCCGAATTTTTTCGCGACGAGGTCCGCGTCGGGGATTTTCGGGCCGAAGACGTGGACGGCGTGGCCGCGCCTCACCATTTCCTGCACGAGAAAAACCGCCTCCGCCGAACCGCCGCCGGACGGCGGATAAAACGGTTCATGCGTGAGAAACGCGATGCGGAGTGGCAACGGCACGCGGAAACGCTAGGGATTTTGCCGCGCCGGTTCAATCCAATTCGCGGCTTGGTGGCGGACAGATGCAAATCCTGGTGGGGCGAGTGTCCCCGCGAGCCATGGTTGCAAGACAACACCCCGGATGATTTGCGGCTCGCGAGGACGCTCGCCCCAACAAAGTCATCTGCGATTTACGGTGGCAAAATGTTTTGACTTGTCGCGGGGAAAATATAAATTGTGCGTCCGTTTCGTGGATGGGGTCATAGCTCAGTTGGTAGAGCGTCTGAATGGCATTCAGAAGGTCAGGAGTTCGAGCCTCCTTGGCTCCACCATCCTTCGCTGAACGCAGTGCAAGCGAAGGATGTCGCGCCGAAGTGAAGCGTCGGCGGGCAAAACGTCAAACTGGCGGAGAAGTTGAAATCGGTTCTGCGCTTGGCGGGCAAACTTCTGGCGATGAATTTTGAACTGGCTGAACCGCAACAGGAGAACTTTCGTCAGCAGATTCTCTTTCAGATTTTTTAAGCGCTCTTGCAATTCTTTTGCGAGCTTCATCAATCTTATCGCCTTCCAAAATTTCTTTGTTGATAACCTCCTGCTCAAGCACCGAACGGATTTGTTCAACATTGATTCTGGTATCGGGAGAAATCAGCTTGAGGTTTTTACGAATGACATTTAGCACAGAATCCGTTGAAAGAATTGCGGCAATGGAAAACTTGCTCAACGCCTGTCTTTGTTGGTAATAATCGTTCAATGCGGATTTTAGCCAGCCTTCTTTTGTAAGGCGAAAAAGCGATTCCAAATGGTCGGGGTTATGGTGGTCTATGTTGAGAAAATCAATTTCAACAATTTTTTCGTGATCCACAGATTTGGCAATGGTCACTTTGTAGATTTGCCAAATTATTCCATTTGTAAGCACCACCCAATCCACGCCTTTAGTTGAAGCATATTTGCCATACGCTAAACTTCTAACGGTGCGGCCAAAATAAAACAAGGAAGAACAAGTGCCATTTTAATTACTGTCACGTTTGAGTTGATCAATTTTTTCTTCAAGCTTTTCAAGCCGAGCCAAAATCTTGTTTTCTTCGTGGACAATGTTTTGTTGATTCGTGCCGAGGAAAAAAGATGCGGCCAGGCCACTCAAAGTTCCGAACAAGCCAATCCCTGAAATCATCAACACCATGGCCAAAATTCTTCCTTCAGCTGTGACTGGATACACGTCTCCATAACCCACTGTTGTAATTGTTGCCACGCTCCACCAAATCGCATCGCCCGCAGTTTTGATGTTGGCGTCGGGATTTTGCTGCTCACAAATGAGGATTCCGATTGAACAAAACATGACGAGCAAAAACGCGGTTAAAGCAACGGAGGCGACGCCGGTTTGAAGTTTGTCTTTCAGAAGCAACGAAGTGATTTTTTGCGTGGCTCGAATGGCGCGCAGTAAGCGGATGACTCGCAAAATGCGGATGAAACGTCCCACTCTCAAAAATGGCACGTTCGGAATGCTGGCAATGAGGTCAATCCATCCCCATTTGAGAAACGCCAACTTTGATTTTGCTTTGTAGAATCGAATCCCAAAATCGATGAGCAAGAGAATGCAAACCAGCGTATCAAGCGTTTGAAGAATGTCCGAAACTTGCTTCGGCAATTTGAAAGCTGCATCAGTGCCGAGAGCGCCAAGCACAACGATTGAGAGAATTAAAATTACAATTTGAAAGATGCCGACCTTTTCAGAATTTGTTGCGCCCGTTCCACTCATTGATATTTGTTAGCCGTTTAATCTGATTTTTGCAATTCTGGGTTTCATCATTCGCAAAAAAAAACGGCGCGGAAAAATTCCGCGCCGTTCGTGTTGATTGAATTGATTTCAGGTCAGGCTGATCTTGTCGCCTTCCTTGAGGGTGACAATGGCCTTCTTCCAGGCGTTCGTGACGCCGGCCTGCGCGGTGCGCTGGCGGCGGGCCTTGCCGCGCACGTTCAGCGTGTTGATCTTGACGACCTTGACCTTGAACAGTTCCTGCACGGCCTGCTTGATCTGCGGCTTGGTGGCGAGGCGGTCGGCGACGACCGTGTATTGGTTATACTTCTCGCTCT
>CAYUGC010000215.1:0-6279 GCA_964444085.1 uncultured Bifidobacteriaceae bacterium
TCGTGGACGGCTATTTTCCGGAGAAGGAAATCCGCACGCCGGAAACCGCCGCCGCCGTGGCGCACGTGGCCGCCGTGCCGGCGGTGCGCAAATGGATGAAGGATACACAGCGCGCGTGCATCAAGTTCGGCAGCCTAGTGATGGAGGGCCGCGACATCGGCACGAATGTTTTCCCGGAGACAGACTACAAGTTTTACCTCGACGCGACGCTCGCCGAGCGCACCGCTCGGCGCACCGCCGACGGCGTGAATGAAAACCTTGCCGCGCGTGACCAGCGCGACAGCCAGCGCGCCGTCGCGCCGCTGATGATCGCGCTCGGTGCCAAGGTCATCAACAACTCGGCCATGACCTCGGAGCAGACCAGCAAACTGCTGCTGGAAGAAATCCACAAAATGATGCCGGCGGCAGGAAAATGAAGATGGAGAATTGAAGATGGAAGATTGCCAAAAAACATCCGCAGGACACCCCGCCATCTTCCATCCTCCATTCGCCATTCTCGCTTTATGAATTTAAGCTATCGCATCGGCTGGCATTGTTTCCGCGCCATGTATGCCACCTATTTTCGGTGGCAAGCTTTCAACGCCGAACGCGTGCCGCTGAAGGGCGGCGTGATCATCGCCTCGAACCACGCGAGTTTTCTCGATCCGCCGCTGGTCGGCTCCGGCCTCAAACGCGACATCAATTATCTTGCCCGCGAATCGCTGTTCCGTTTTCCCGGCATCGGCGCGCTGTTGCGTTCCTGGAATTCCGTGCCGGTGGATCGTGACGGCGGCGGCGCGAAGGGATTGAAAACTATTTTGGACCGGCTCCTTCAAGGCAACGGCATCATTTTATTTCCCGAAGGCACGCGGACGAAGGACGGCCAGTTGCAGCCGGCTCGTTCCGGCATCGGCCTGACGGTCATCAAATCCACCGCGCCGGTCGTGCCGGTGCGAGTGTTCGGCACGTTCGAGGCTTACGGACGGCATCACAAATTCCCGCGGCCCCATCGTGTGGCCGTGAAATACGGAAAGCCGATGAATTTTGAAGCCTTGCGCGCCGAGGCCAAAACCTGCGACAAGGTGCGTCTGAAAATAATTTACCAGCAGGTCGCCGACGAAATCATGGCGGCGATTGCCGGGCTGGAACCCAAGGAAGATATTTGATTTACGATTTACGATTGACGCACTGCAAAACGAAATGTGCGTAAATCGTGTATCGCAATTTTTCAGATCCCCAAATCCGACAGCGTCTTGCTGATGGCGTTGACGATCTGGACGAGGCGCGGATGGGATTGCTCGAAGCCGCCGGCGGACGAACGCAGTCCTTGGATGGAAATCTCCCGCAGTTCCGCATTTTGATCCACGCGGGTGGCCTCATGCGCGGAGCTTTTGGCAAAGTTGGCGATGCTGTCGGCCTGTTCGCCATGGGTTTTGGAAAGTTCGGCGACTTCCGTCTTCAACGTGCCCAGCAGTTTCAGCAGTTCGGCCTTGCGCTCAATGCTCACGGATTCCGCGCCGCCAATTTGCGCCTCAATTTCGCTGATGGTTTTTTCAATCATGGTCTGACAGAAACTTACCCTGCGTTTTGAATCCGGCAAACAAAATCACCACCGGCCGACCTTGGGCAGGCGCGGCTGGACGACTTTCCAGATCGCCGCGGAGACCACATCCACGGGCTGCGCGCCGTGAATGAACTTCACGCGCTGCGGCTCGCTCGTGGCGATGACGCCGTAGCCGTGGGCGACGCGCTCGAAAAATTTCCGGTCCGCCTCCTCGATGCGGTCGCGCACAAACGGCAGCGTGGACTGGCGCGAACGCAACCGCTCGGCGCTGATCTCCGCCGAAACGTGCAGGAACAAAGTCAAATCCGGTTTCGTCCCGCCAACGGCGAACTCGATGACGGATTTCACCTTTTCCAAATCCAATTCGCGTCCGTAGCCCTGATACGCCGTGGTGGAATCGTAAAACCGGTCACACAAAATGATTTCGCCGGCAGCCAAGGCGGGGCGGATGATTTCGCGGACGATCTGCGCGCGGCTGGCGTTCATGAGGAGCAGCTCCGCCTCGGGGGTCATGGCGTGGTTATTTTCGCTGTGCTTGAGCGTGTGGCGAATCTCCTCGCCGATGGGCGTGCCGCCCGGCTCGCGCAACGTCCGCACGCGATGACCGATGGCCTTGAGCTGCTCGGCCAGCAGTTGGATTTGCGTGGACTTGCCACAGCCTTCGGTGCCTTCGAATGTGATGAACAAGCCTTTTGTCATAATCCCGCCAGCGATTTACCCCGAATGTGCCGCCGAGTAAATCAAATCTTTTTCAATTTTATTCCCTTCGGCGTGTCTTCGATGACCCAGCCTTTGGCCTTCAACTCGTCGCGGATGGCGTCGGCACGCTTGAAATCCTTCGCTTTCTTGGCCTCGGTGCGGGCGGCAGCCAGCGCAGAAATCTCGGCGGGAGCTTCCGCTTCCGCTTTCACGCCGACGCCGAGAACTGCATCCACCTGATCCCAGGCGGCCAAGGCGGCGGCGGCGGCACCGACGGAAAGCGAATTGTCGGCGATGCGTTTGTTGATCTCGCGCACCCAGTCAAAAACGGAGGCCCACGCGGCGGAAATGTTCAGGTCATCGGCCAGCGCAGCGGTAAAGCTGGCCAGCAGCGGAGCGCCTACCGCCGTGTCGGCGTATTGCTTGGAACCCGCCGGGACGGTGCCCGGCGTTCCAACTTCTCGCAGCTTGCTGACGCATTCATCAATCCGCGCCAGCGCCGTCTTCGCACCGTGCAAGCCGTCGAGCGTGAAGTTGAAGGTCTCACGGTAATGCGCGGTGAGCAGCAGATAGCGCACTTCGCGGCCGGTGAAACCTTTCGCCTGCAGATCGCGCAACGTGAAAAAATTGCCGAGCGACTTGCTCATCTTCTTGCCTTCGACGAGCAGATGCGCGCCGTGCAGCCAGAATTTAACGAACGGTTTGCCGGTCGCGCCTTCGCTCTGCGCGATTTCGTCCTCGTGATGCGGAAATTTCAAATCCTCGCCGCCGAGGTGCAGGTCAAAGGTTTCGCCGAGTGCCTTGATGCTCATGGCGGAACATTCGATGTGCCAGCCGGGCCGGCCTTCGCCGAACGGACTCGGCCAGAAAACATCGCCGTCCTCCGGCACACGCGCCTTCCAAAGCGCGAAATCAGCGACGGATTCTTTTTCGTATTCGTCCGAAGCGACGCGCTCGCCGGCGCGCATTTCGTCGAGATTCAATTTCAGCAACTGGCCATAGCAGCAGCCGCAACCGCGATATTTCTCGATGGAAAAATAAACCGAGCCGTCCGCCGCCTTATAGGCGACGCCGCGCGCGACAAGTTTTTCAATGAGTGCGATGATTTCGGCGATGTGCTCGGTGGCGCGTGGTTTGACGTGCGGTTCGCGGCAGCCGAGCGCTTTCAAGTCGTCGAGAAAGGCGGTTTCAAATTTGCTGGTGAACTCGCGCAGCGTGGTTTTCTGCTCGCGGACGCGCTTGATGATCTTGTCCTCCACGTCGGTGATGTTCATGACGTGCCGCACATCGTGGCCGGAAAACTCCAGCGTGCGGCGAACGAGATCGGCGAAGACGAACGTGCGCCAGTTGCCGATGTGCGCGAAGTCATAGACCGTCGGCCCGCAGCAATACATCCCGACTTTTTTCTTCTGCGGGTCGAGCGGGACGAATTCCTGAACCGAGCGGGTCAGCGTGTTGAACAGATTCAAGGCCATTTGCGTCCCGCAAATTAAACGGCGACGCGCAAAAGCAAAAGCAATTTGTCGCGCGACAAAAGGTTGGACTTCCTCCGCCGGCAAAATTAAATTCTCGGAAATCCCACCCGGCAGCTTGCGGGCGCATGAAGGAATCAATCTGTTATGGAACTCAAACTCGTCTGTCCCTGCGGTCAAAAATTCAAGTTCGACGTGGAGCCGGTCAACGGACAGATGCCGTTTGCGGTGATCTGCCCCGTCTGCAACGCGGATGGCACGGCGGCGGCCAATGCGCAGCTCTCCAACCAATTTCCCCCGGCACTGGTGATCGTTCCACCGCCGCCGCCCATCGCACCCGCCAGCGGCAAACTGCAGATGACCCGCCCCGCTCCCGCGCCGACCACCGCGCCGCCGCCGTTGGCTTCCGCCGACTCGGTTTTCTCACCGCCGCCCATCAGTGCCGTCAAGCCGATCTCGACCTACAAAAAGGCCAAGTCGCAAGAAGAAGAAGGTGAATTCAGCATGGTTCGCGGCATCGGGGGAGCCATGGCCGGTGCCGGCATCGGTTGCGCGATAATGTTCGCCTTTTGGCAATGGGCGCATTTTCGTTTTCCGCTGATGGGCATCGCGGTGGGTGCGGCGGCCGGCTACGGTGCCCGCTGGCTGGCACGCGGAACCGACACGACCTTGGGCATCATCACCGCTGCCATCGCCGGCCTGTCAGTCGCAGGAACCTACACGATAATGTATGGCAACTTCGCAATTTTTAACATTGTCTCCATCATCATCTGCGCCGGTGTCGCCTACCGGGCGTCTTCAAATTAAAATCCGCGCGGCCTGAAACACACGAAACCGCATCATCTGATAGACATAAGTTTCCGTTGCTAAGGCGATGGCTTTTGTTAAGTTAGCAACAAAAGGCAAAACCATGCGTCGTTATCTGGCCATCGCGGTTTTGGGACTGCTCCTCGGGGCGGCGGCAAATGCCGCACAGGTCGGACTCATCAAAATCAACGGCGCCATCGGCCCCGCCACGTCCAGCTTCATCGGCCGCGCGCTGGAAACTGCCGCCGCGCAGAACGACGAATGTCTCATCATTCAGCTCGACACCCCCGGCGGCCTGCTCGACTCCACGGAGCAGATCGTCCAGAAGATTTACGACGCCAAAATCCCCACGGTTGTTTACGTCGCTCCGGCACCGGCGCGCGCGGGCAGCGCCGGAGTTTTCATCACCATGTCAGCAGATATCGCGGCCATGGCCCCGCACACGCGCATCGGCGCGGCGCATCCGGTGGAACTTGGCGCATCCGGCCAGGTGGAAAAAACCGACGACACGATGACTAAGAAAATCGAGAACGACACCGCCGCATTCGCAAAATCCATCGCCGACAAGCGGCATCGCAATGTGGACTGGGCCATCGCCTCCGTGCGCGCCAGCGAATCCATCACCGCCGAGGAGGCGCTGGACAAAAATGTCGTGGACCTGCTCGCCGACGATATGCCCGATTTGCTGAAACAGATTGACGGCCATGTTTGCGGCGCGAAAACGTTGCACACCGCAAACGCCGTCGTCGTGGAAATTCCGATGCAATCGTGGGAACGCTTCGCGCAGATTTTCCTGCGACCGGAAGTGATGTTTATTTTGATGCTGATGGTGATTTACGGTTTCATCGGCGAATTGAGCAGTCCCGGCGCGATCCTGCCCGGCGTGGTCGGCGCGATTGCGCTGGTGTTGGTGCTTTATATGTCGGCGATTCTGCCGGTGAACATCGCGGGCTTGCTGCTCATCGGGCTGGCGGTGCTGCTGTTCGTCGCGGACGTGTTCGCCTCGACGCACGGTGTGCTGACGACCGGCGGCATTATCGCCTTTTTCCTCGGCGCGCTGATGCTGTTTAACCACGGCGGCCCCGGCTACCGGCTGTCGCTCGCGTGGATTCTGCCGGCGACGGCGCTGACGGCGCTGTTTTTCATCTTCATCGTCGGCAAAGGCATCGGCGCGCAGTTCAAACCGGCGCAGACCGGCACCGGCACGATGATCGGGAAAACCGTGAACGCGCAATCGCGCATTGATTCGGCGGGCGGCAAAGTATTTATTGAAGGCGAAATCTGGAATGCCGTGAGCGCAGCGCCGGTGGAAGCCGGCCAACCGGTGGAAATCACCGGCGTCAACGGATTGACTTTGCAGGTAAAACCAAAAAACTAAAAAACATATGGCTGATCTCATCTCACTCATCATCAAAGGCGGCATCTACTCGGTCATCGCTGTCGCGGTCATCCTGATCGTCTTCGTTTTGCCGCAGGCGATCCGCATCCTGCGCGAATACGAGCGCGGCGTGATTTTTCGGCTCGGCAAATTGCAGGGTGCAAAGGGGCCGGGGCTGATTCTCCTTTGGCCGATTATTGACAAGATGGTAAAGATAGATTTGCGCGTGGTGACGATTGACGTGCCTAAGCAGGAGATCATGACGCGCGACAACGTGCCGGCGACGGTGGACGCGGTGATGTATTTCCGCGTCGTGGATCCGAATGCGGCGGTGGTGAAGGTGGAAAATTTCTGGAAGGCGACCTCGCTCATCGGCCAAA
>CAYUGC010000216.1:0-6200 GCA_964444085.1 uncultured Bifidobacteriaceae bacterium
CTCGTTGCAGGCAAAATACCGGCCGTGCGACATCGTGGTGATTGACCAGTTTTTCGACCGCACCAAGCAATCGCTCAACCACACATTTTTCGGGCGCGGCATCGTGGCGCACGTCGCGTTTGCCGAGCCGATGGCCGAAGAACTCCGGCAGATCCTCGTCCGCACCGCCAGGGCGGCCAAGGCGCGCGTCCACGACGGCGGCACCTATGTGAACATGGAAGGCCCGGCGTTCAGCACGCGCGCCGAATCGCTCGCCAACCACCGCGCCGGCTACGATGTCATCGGCATGACGAACCTCGGCGAGGCCAAGTGCGCCCGCGAGGCCGAGATCGCCTACGCCACGCTGGCGATGGCGACGGACTACGACTGCTGGAAAGAAGAGGAACACGTTTCGCTGGAAATGATCATCGCCAATCTCAACCGCAACGCCGACACGGCGAAAAAAATTGTCGCCGCCGCCATCGCGCAGATTCCGGCGGAACCGAACTGGAAGGCGCACGCCGCCTTGAAGAACGCATTTCTCACCGACAAAAAATTCTGGCCGAAGAAAACCGTGGCTGAATTGAAACCCATTTTGGAGAAATATCTGTGAACGACCGCAAAGTCTTTGAACAACCAAGAAACCAAGAAACCAAATTCAGCCAGACATTTCCCGCTTCGTTGCTTTCATCCTCTGTTGTTTTTTCGCCTCTGCCATGAACAAACGCGCCATCCTCAACAAAATCACCGCGAAGCTCGCCGGCGAATTGGAAGTGTATTTCCGCGCCGCGCAGTTTTCCCGCGCCGAGGCCACGCACGAATCCAACAAGGCCGAGAACAAATACGACACGCGCGGTCTCGAGGCCTCCTACCTCGCGCGCGGCCAGTCCAAGCAACTGGCGGAACTGGAGGCCGCCATCGCGGAATTTGAAAAGCTCGGTGTGAAAAAGTTTTCCGCCACGGACGCCATCGGCGTGGGGGCGCTCGTGGAACTGGAGCAGGGCGGCGGCCGGGATTTTTACTTCCTCGGCCCGCGCGCCGGCGGCACGGAAATCGAGCATGACCGAAAGGAGATACTCGTCATCACCCCGCAGTCGCCGCTGGGCGAGCAGCTGGCCGGCAAAAAATCCGGCGACACGTTTTCGCTGAAGCTGGGCCGCGAGACGCGCCCCGCCAGAATTGCCGGCGTGGAGTGACGGGAACCTTTTGACACCGCTCGCCGGCCGCGTAGAATTGCTAAAATATTTATGCCCACACATTATCTCGCCTGCGACCTCGGCGCGGACAGCGGCCGGCTGATTCTCGGCACGCTTGACCATGGCAAAATTTCCCTCGAAGAAATCCACCGTTTTCCCACCGGCGCGACGAAGGTTTCCGGTGCGCTGCATTGGGAGTTTGACCGGCTGCTGAACGAATTGAAGACCGGCCTGAAAAAAGCCGCCGCCAAAAACCTGCCCATCGCCAGCATCAGCACCGATTCGTGGGGCGTGGACTATGTGCTTTACGACGAGCGCGGCCTGGTGTTGTCGCCGGTGTGGTGCTACCGCGATGCGCGCACGGCGGAGGGCGTCGCGAAGGTCAATGGCCGGATCGCGTGGCCGGCGGTTTTCGCCGAGACCGGCATCCAGTTCATGGCGCTGAACACGCTTTACCAGATCGCCACCGAGCCGGCGGAACGGCTTGCGCAGGCGAAGCATATTTTGCTCATCGCCGATGCGTTCAATTATTTCTGCTCCGGCGTGGCGCGCAACGAGGTTTCGCTCGCCAGCACCACGCAGCTATACAACCCCGTCCAGCAGGACTGGTCCCCAAAACTTTTTGGCGCGCTCGGGCTGCGGGAAAACCTGTTCGCGCCCGTCTGTCCGTCCGGCACGAAGCTCGGACCGATGAAAAAAAATCTCGCCACGGAAGTCGGCCTGCCGCTGATCGAAGTCGTGGCCAGTTGCTCGCACGACACCGGCGCGGCGGTCGCGGCGGTGCCGGGCAGCGGCGAGGATTGGGCGTATTTGAGTTCTGGCACGTGGTCGCTGATGGGAGTTGAACAATCCAAGCCAGTCATCAACGACCAGAGCCGCAGCCTCGGATTCACCAATGAAATCGGCTACGGCGGCACCACGCGGCTGCTCAAAAACATTGTCGGCCTCTGGCTCATCCAGGAATCGCGCCGCCATTGGAACAAGGGCGTGAAGAAATATGAATTTGCCGAGCTGGAACAACTGGCCATCGACGCCGCGCCGTTCGCCTCGCTCATCAATCCCGACGACGCGCGCTTCTTGAGCCCCGACAACATGCCCGGGAAGATTGCCGATTACTGCCGCGAAACCGGCCAGCCCGTGCCGGCGGATGTCGGCGCGTGCGTGCGCTGCATCTACGAGAGCCTGGCGCTGTTCTACCGCGTCACGCTGCGCCGCACCGAGCGGCTCACCGGCAAAAAGATCGAGCGACTGCACATCGTCGGCGGCGGCAGCAAGGACGCCACGCTGAACCAGTTCACGGCGAACGCGCTGAAGATTCCCGTTCTGGCCGGCCCGACGGAATGTGCCGCGCTCGGCAACATCCTCATCCAGGCCATCGCGCTCGGGCATGTGGAATCGCACGCGGCGGCGCGGGAGATTGTGCGGAATTCTTTCGAGCTGAAAACCTTCACGCCGCAGGACGCGGAGCAGTGGGACGCGGCGGCGGCGCGGTTTGAAAAGCTGCTGAGCTGAAGGCGGGATTGCCCCATCAAGGCAAAGGCTTGGCCGCAAAAAGGCGCAAATGACGAATGGCGAATGGGAAATGGCCAAGTAGGCAGCGGCAGCCTGTGGGTAGGATCCCAATACTGGAACCCGCCGGCAGGATGCCGGCGCTCCCGGGAACTTGGTTCAGGGGGGGGCAAGCCGCGAATTTGGTTTGGGAGAATTCTTTTCATGAACCAGATGGTAGGAGAAACACCTCACCCCGGCCCTCCCCAATATGGGGTTGTCCACAGCAACGGAAGGTGCATTGCTTCAGGTAATAATGAGATTTCCTGCTGGATAATCTCCGCTGTTGTACGCACACTCTGACGATTAGAGGTGGACAGCCGCTTCTTTCATTCAGAAGTTCAGAAGACGATGCTCTGGTGGACTCATCAACAGTTGCGCGCCCGGAACCCGCAGACCCGGCTGGCCGTGGTGGAAAAACTCGCCCATGAAGGCGAGGAAAAATCCATCGCGCCCCTCATGCTCGCCTTGAAGGACAAGGTGGCTGACGTGCGTTGCGCGGCGGCCAAGGCGCTCGTAAAATTCCAAGACCGGCGCGCCGTCGGGCCGCTGATTGAGATGCTCAAGGACACGGTGCCGCTCGCGCGAGCCGCCGCGTCGGAGGCGCTCGGCCATCTCGGTGATCCGGCGGCGATTGACCGGCTGGTGCCGCTGTTGCGCGATCAGGACCCGATTGTCCGCGCGGTCGCGGCGCGCACTTTGCACCGGCTGGGCTGGCGGCCTGCCTCCGATTCCCAAAAAATCCACCAGATACTCGCGCTCGGAAATTTGCAGCAACTGCTCACGATGGGGCCGGAGGCGGTGGAGCCGCTTTTGGAGCTGATGCGCTACGGTCCGCCGAACAAACAGCTTTCCGCCGTCAAAACCCTGGGTCAGATCAAGGACCCGCGCCTCGTGCGCACGATGCTGGAAGCGCTGAAAAAGGACAGCCCCGCCGTGCGCATCGCCGCGCTGGAAGTTTTGGAGCGCGTCGCAGATCCGGCGACTTATCCCGAGGTGGAGAAATTGCTCAAGGATAACAGCGCCAGCGTGCGCAGCGCCGCCGTGGATGCGGCCACGCGCTGCGGCGGGCAGCGCGCGGTGGCGGTTTTATTGGCCGCCTTGAAGGACACGTCGTGGGAAGTCCGGCGCGCGGCGGCGAAGGCGCTGGGTTTCATCGGCGAAAATTCCGCCGTGCCGGGACTGTGCTACTTGATCCAGGATCCGGATCGCGATGTGCGTGAGGCGGGCATCGCGGCGCTGGGGCAGATCAATGATTTGCGCGCGCTGGTGCCGCTGATGACGGCGTTGCTGGATGTGGAGCGGACGGTGCGCAGCCTGGCGCACGCGACGTTGCGGAAAATGAAAACCGACTGGGAGCAGTCGCCGCACGTAGCGGAGGCGGTGCCGGCCATCCAGGCGGCGTTGAGCCATCCGGATTATTGGGTGCGCCACAGCGCCACGGTTTTGCTGGAACAACTGAAGATTGACGCGGACCGCTTCACGGAGACGTTGAGCGCCGCGCCGACGCCCAAGGTGGAAACCGCGCCGCCGCACGTCGCGCTGCCGTTCCTGGCGGATCTGTTGTTTGACCGCGACCGGGATCTGCGCGTGGCCGCCGCCGAGGCGCTGGCGCGTCTGCGCGAACGCGGCGCGGCGACCGTCCTCGCCGCCGCCGCGCGCGACGCCGACCACGCGGTGCAGCACGCGGCGCAGGCCGCGCTGGCGGCGATGAACTGATTTTTGTGACCAAAGAAGCAAAAACGAAAACCGAACCCCGGCACCACGTCCTGATCGTGGATGCCGACCACGACTATCTCGTGGCGGCGGGCGACGCTTTTCATGGGTTGAGCGAAAACACCTGGCGGATCCACACCGCGACCGGCGCGCTGGCGGCGCTGGCGGCGGTCGCGGCGGAAAAGATTAAACTGGCCGTGCTGGATGACCAGCCGTCGGGCGGCGAAGTTGCGGAACTGATCGGTCAGTTGCGCGTCAAGCAGCCGAAACTGAAAATTGTCGTCATGGCCGGCACGGCCACCGATGAAAAACGCGCCGCGAGCCTCGCCGCTGGCGCGGATTTGTTCCTCGAAAAGCCGGTGTCGCCCGAAGGCTTGAAGGCGGTCTTTCAAAATTTTTGCGAACTGCTGGGCTGGGTGGTGCCGCCGCCGAACGCGGAAACCCGGCGCGGCGTCGGCCTCACCGACCTCATCCAGATGGAATGTCTGGCGGGCAACTCCTCGCTCCTCGAAATTTTCCGCGAGCACTCGCTGGGGCGGATTTATCTCGAGCAGGGCCAGATCATCCACGCCGTCTGCGGCGAGCTGGCCGGCGAGGTGGCCTTTCAAAAGCTGCTCGGGCTCGCCGGCGGCACGTTTGAGCTGCGCGATTTTGAGCCGCCGCCGGAACGCACGCTCAACCGCACCTGGGAATATCTTTTGGGCGAGGCCGCGCGCCACCGGGAATTGTCCGGCCTCCGCGCCCGCGCCGGCGGGGGCCTGGCCGGCACCGGGGCCGTTTCCACCGAGCCGGCGGGGAAAGCCTTGGAACTGCTTATCTGCGCCGGCACCGGCGAAATGCTTTACCAGTGGCAATGCCCCGCCGTTGCCGCGCGGCTGGGCCTGCTGAAAACTGTCGCCCGGCACGCGGAGACGTTGATTTCCGAACTCCAGCTGGGAAAGTTCGACCGGCTGGAAATCCAACTGGCCGACAGCCGTGCCATCCTCCAGCCGCGCGCCGACCGGCTGATTTTTGCGCGGGTCGCCGCCTCCGCCGTGATGCCATGAAGCATGATTTCAAAAACTGGTTTGCCAGCCTGCCCGCCGTGCCGGGCGTGATCGCCTGCGGCGTGCGCCAGCCGAACGGCAAATGGGGCGGTTTCAGCGACGAGAAAAAATTTCCGGCGGAAAAAATCGGGGAGCTGCTCAAGCAGTTCGCCGAGCTGCACGAACCGCTGGCGGCGGCGGATTTTTCCCCGCGCTGGACGACGTGGGCGTTTGAATACGGCCACCTTCGCTTCGTCGCGCGGCCGGACCAATGGCTGCTGATGCTGCTGGTCAGCCCCGAAACCGAGGCCGCGCACAGCCTTGACCAGCTCTCGGAAAGATTTCTCGCGTTCTCGGCGAAGTGAAGCCCGCGCCGCCTCCACTCACGCCGCAAAATCCACGTTCGGCACGTCGCGCACGGACGGCGGCACGCTGAAAAAATCCCCCTCGGATTTGAAGCCGAACACATTCGCCACCAGATTGCTGGGAAAACTTTCGCACTTGTTGCGGTAGTCGCGGACGTTGCCGTTGTAAAACCGCCGCGCCGCCTGAATGCGGTCCTCGGTGTTGACGAGTTCCTTTTGCAGTTGCAGAAAATTCTGGTCGGCCTTGAGCTGCGGATAATTTTCCACCACGACGAGCAGTTGCTTCAGCGCGTCCACGAGCTGCACCTCGTCGCGCGACTGGTCGGCCACCGGGCCGTTGTTGGCGGCGCAGCGGTTGCGCAGCTCCGTCA
>CAYUGC010000217.1:0-6134 GCA_964444085.1 uncultured Bifidobacteriaceae bacterium
CTTCCTCGGCGGTGGGACTCAAAAACCATTGGCGTCCGCTGCTGTCCTTCACTTTGAAGAGCACGTTGCTGGCGGTCTCGGCCCGGCCGCTGGCCTCCCAAATCTCCGGCGGCTGGAGCGCGGGCATCAAGACTTCGACGGCCCCGGCGCGGTCCATCTCCTCGCGAATGATGTTTTCCACCTTGCGCAAGGCGCGCAGGCCGAGCGGCAGGAAAGTATAGACGCCGCCCGCGAGTTTGCGGATGAGGCCGGCGCGGAGCAAAAGTTTGTGCGAGACGATCTCCGCATCAGACGGCGCTTCGCGGAGGGTCGGGATCAAGGTTTGTGTCCACTTCATGTGGCGGACAAGTTAACAGCAAACCTGCTGCGGAATGAAGTCTTTTTGCACCGCCCAGTCGTCCGGTTTCCGCCACCAAATTCCCTTGCCATGCGGCGACGGACTGACCAGATTACGCCTCGAAATTTTTTTTGCCGTATGAAACCCTATCTGACCATCGCCCTGTCCGCCGTCAGCGTTGTGCTGCTGGCCGTCCTGCTCATCACCAAGCACGGCGACAACGCCCAGATTGAGGCCGGCAACACTTCGCTCGCCGACTGTTCCAACCGTCTGGGCACCGCGCAATCGCAGCTCGCCGCGCGCGACGGCACCATTGTGGCCCTGACCAATTCCCTCGCCGAAGCCAACGCCTCGGCCCTAGCCAGTTCCAACCAACTCGCCGAGGCCCAGGCCAAAAACCTGCTCCAGGCCGAACTGATGACCGGCCTCAACCGCCAGCTCGACAGCGTGAAAAAAGAGCAGGCCGATCTCGCCGCGCAAATCACCGGCCTGACCGCGCAGATCGCGTCCGTTTCCAACCAACTGGCCGTCACGCAGGCGAGCCTGTCCCAAACGAATTCGGCGCTCGTCCAGTCCCGGCAGGATTATGCCGCGCTGGAAGGTAAGTTCCGCCGCGACGTGGCCGAGCGCACCATCGCCGAACGCCGCTTCAACAATCTTGTCGAGGTGCAGGCGCAGGAAAAGAAGCTGATGAAATCCGGTGCCGCATGGGTCACGCCCGAAAGCATCTACGCCGGGCTGAATGTGGAAGTGCTTTCCAACGGCACCGTCCACGTCATTGCGCCAGAGTAAACGGTCAGGCCGCAGGCGCTAGCAAGCGGGGTTCACGCGCCCCGCTTTTGCACGGCGGAATCAATTCTCAATACCGCCCCCAACCGGCAGGCGGGCGCGAATAATCTTGCCACCGTTCCGGCACGGGAGCATTTTCGCGGAAACTCCGTCCAACTCCTGGTGCTTAACCATAACCAACTGCCAAATATGAAACACATCCTTCCCCTGCTCTGCCTCGGTGTGCTGACGGCGGCCGCCGAACCGGCGCTGACCATCTACAACCAGAACTTCGCCGTCGTGCGCGACACCGTGCCGCTCGACCTCAAGGCCGGCGCGAACGCCGTGACCTACGCCAACGCCACCGCACAGGTGGAACCGGATTCCGTCATCCTGCGCGATCCGGCGGGGAAACATTCGCTGCAAATCCTCGAACAGAATTACCGCAACGATCCGGTGAGCGAACCGCTGCTGCTCTCGCTCTTCGAGGGCAAGACGATTGATTTTCAAAACGAGCGGATGAAGGATAACACGATGACGCGTGAGATCATTCCCGGCAAAATCATCCGCAGCGGCTACGTTCCCGGCGGCGGCAACGAGCAGCACATCATCGAAGTGGACGGCAAGCTGCAGTTTTCGCTGCCCGGCGAACCGCGCTTCCCCGATCTCGGCAGCGACACGATTCTCAAGCCGGCCTTCAACTGGCTGTTGCAATCCGACAAACCCGGCGCGTTCGATGCGGAAGTCGGCTACGTCACCGGCGGCTTCGACTGGAGTGCCAGTTACAATCTCGTCTCGCCGGAAAAAGGCGACCAATGCGACCTCGTCGGCTGGATCACGATGAAGAACGAGAGCGGCAAGACGTTCGAGAATGCGAAAATTAAATTACTCGCCGGCGACGTGAATAAAATCCAGCCGCAACAGAATGAATGGCAAGGTCGCCTCAAGGTGCGAGCATTGGGCATGGCTATGGACGCCACCGGAGCCCCCGCCGTCACCGAGAAGGCCTTTGACGAATTTCATCTCTACTCCATCGCGCGCCCGACGACGTTGCACGACCGCGAGACGAAGCAGGTCGAATTCGTTCACGCCGAAAAGATGTTTGCGCCGACCATCTACGTCTATGACGGCGCGGTGGGCTACCAGTTTTACGGCCTGAACTACGAGCGCACCTACGGCATGAGCGACAACAAGAAGATCATCGTCCAGCGCGAGTTCAAGAACGCGGAGACGAACCAACTCGGCATCGCCCTGCCCGCCGGCAAGCTGCGCTTCTATCGCCGCGATGCCGACGGCCAGTTGCAATTCGTCGGCGAAAACACCATTGACCACACGCCGCGCAACGAAACGGTGCGCGTGACGACGGGAAATTCCTTCGACCTCGTGGGCGAGCGCAAACAGACGGATTTCAAGGTGGACACCGGCGACAAATGGATAAACGAGACCTTCGAGATCAAGCTGCGCAACCGCAAGAAGACCGACGCCGTGGAAATTCGCGTGGTCGAGCATCTCTACCGCTGGAGCAACTGGAACGTGACGGCCAAGTCAGACGAGTTCGTGAAGAAAGATGCGCAGACCATCGAGTTCCGCATCCCGGTAAAGCCGGACGAGGAAAAGACCGTGACCTACACGGTGCATTATTCGTGGTAGTTTTCCCGATAAAACGAAAGGCCGCGCCATCAAGCGCGGCCTTATTGTTTTGAAAGCAAATGAAATTAGGCGGCTACCGGTTCGGGATTTATCGGCAACTGCGGCTGCTGTTCATCCGCCTTGTGGAACTTCACGCTGACGATCTTGCTCACGCCGTGTTCCTGCATCGTCACGCCGTAAAGCACGTCGGCCATGCCGATGGTGCGCTTGTTGTGCGTGATGATGATGAACTGCGAGTGGGCGATGAACCGTTCCAATATCTTCACGAACCGCACGACGTTCGATTCGTCCAGCGGCGCGTCCAACTCGTCCAGCACGCAGAACGGGCTGGGCTTCACCTGATAGATCGAGAACAACAGCGACACGGCCACCATCGTCTGCTCGCCGCCGGACAGCAGCGAGATGCTTTGCAACTGTTTGCCCGGCGGGCGCGCGACGATCTCGATGCCGGATTCCAAAACGTCGTTTTCGTCGGACAAAATCAGGTCCGCCTTGCCACCGCCGAACACGTCCACGAACAGCAGGCGGAAATTGTCGCGAATCTTCTCGAACGTCTCCACGAACATCTGCCGCGTCTGCGTGTTGATGCGGTTGATGATCTCGATCAATTGGGCCTTGGCGTTCACCAAGTCATCGTATTGCTGCGCCAGGAAGGTGTGGCGCTGCTCGGTCTCCTCGTATTCCTCGATGGCGACGAGGTTCACCGGGCCCATTTCGTCAATCTTCGTCTGCAACGTCTGCACCTGCTCGGCCACGGCATTCCAATCCGTGCCCGCGCCGCTCGCGGCCATTTCCTCGGGCGTGAGCGTCTGCACCTGCGGCTGGCCTTCGTCGGCGTGCGTGATGGTGATGCACTCGCTGCGGATGTCTTCGAGGTTCAGGTGATATTTCTCCTGCACCTTGTCGCGCAGGTTTTGCACGGACATGTTTTTCTGCGCCAACTCGACATCGAGCGCGCCGCGCTGGTTTTGGATTTCCGTCAACCGGCTGCGCTGCATGCGCAACGTCTCGTCGCGCTGGGCAATCTCGCCTTCCTGCGCATTCTTCAGGCCGATCAATTCCGCCGCCTGCGCGCTGACCTGCCCGCGCTCGTGCTGCAGTTTCTCAATCTTGGCCTGTGAATCCAGAATCTCGGTCTCCGCCTGCTCCTTGCGGGTGATGAACGCGGAACATTCGTTGCGCCGCGCCTCGACCAACTGACTCAGTTCGCCGATGCGATGGCCAAGCGACGTTTTCTGCTGGCGGAAGGATGACGCCAATTGCTCGTCGGAAGCCAAAGCCACCTTGCTTTCGGACAACGCCGCCATCGCCGCGTCGCGCGACTGGCGGAGATTTTCTAGTTCCGCCGTGAGCGCCACGACCTGCTCCTGCGCCACGCGTTCGCGGGCTTCGAGTTCGTTCAAGCGCACGGACAGCGTCTCGCGCTTTTCCATGCCTTCGCGTTCCTGCGCCGCGAGGCTTTCCACCTCGAACATCACGGTCTCAATCTTTTGGTTGAGCAGCCGGGAAGAATTTTGCAGCGCCTTGAATTCACCTTCGCGCGTGGCGATGGCCACTTCCTGCTGGCGCAATTCCGTCTGCGCCTGTTGCAACGAGGCCGATAATTCCGTCTGCTCACCCAGCAGCGCGCCGCGCTTGCGGCTGGCTTCTTCCACGAGCGTTTGCAACTCGGCCAGTTCCGCCGATAACTCGGTGATCTGGTTTTTGCGGCCGAGAATGGACGACGGCGCCTTGCCGTTGCTGCCTTTGTTCAGATAACCGCCGGTGTAAATCCCGTGACGGTTCAAGAGTTCGCCGCCCAGCGTGACAAAGTCGCAGCCGGCATGACCGTTCTGGATTTGCGCCGTCGCCGTGCCCAAGTCGGACGCGATGAACGTGCGTCCCAGCAGCGATTTCAACAGCGCTTCCACCTGCGGTTCGGCGTGGATGACGCTCATCGCGTGGACGATCTGGCCGTTCTGCAAGCCGGCCTGGGCCGCCTCGCTCTTTTCGCCCGGAGCCATCTCACCGGCAAAGGACAACTGCTTTTCATCCTGATATTGCTGGATGGCCAGGGCGGCGACGCTCGCGCGACCGGACTTGTTGGTGTTCAAGTCGGCGAGAATTTCCTGTGCGCTGGATGGCTGCTCGGTCAGCACCAGTTGCAAATTATGGCCGAGCGCATTTTCCACCGCGGTGACAAACTGGTCCGGCACGCGGATGCGGTCCGCGAGCGAGCCGATGACGGAACGCGACTGGCGCAACGCCGCCACCGCGCCGGCATCGAAACCTTCGTGCGAGCCTTCGAGCTGCTCGAGGACGTGGAGCCGCGAACGCTTCTCGGACTGCTGGTGCAAATACTTGTCCTGCTCGGTGGACGCTTGCTGATGTTCCGTCTGCAACTCGCGCAGACGATTCTGTCGCTGCTCCACCGAACCGCGCGTGGTGGCCACGGTGAGCTTTTCCAGCTCAACGCTGGCGGTGAATTCCTGCAAACGCACTTCGAGCCGCACGCGCTCTTCTTCGAGCTGCACTTTTTCGGCGGAAAGTTTTTCCAGACGGACCAGGTTGCCCTGCTTGGCCATGTCCAGCGCGGTGATTTCATTCCGCACACGGGACAAATCCTGCGCGGCGGCGAACGCCGTGGACTGCGACTGGCGCAAGGTTTCCTGCTGCTGGCGCAACCCTTCCTCGACTTCGCGGACGGCGTTTTGCCTGGCCTGCAAGGTTTCCTTGTGCTGCACGAGCGCGGCTTCGGCGACGGCCAGATTTTCCGTCACGCTCACCAATTCTTCCTGCGCGGTCCGATGGCGCTCCTCGGCCTGGGCGATTTCCTCCAGCGCCTTCACGTTCTGCGACTCGATCTCGTGAATGCGCTCCTGATTGAAATGGATACGGCTCTCGTGGCGCTCGGCTTCGCCCTTCAATTCCAGCCCGCGCTGCTGCTGCGCGGCGACTTCGTGTTCGAGTTCGGACAGGCGCTCGCGCAGATGCGAGATTTCGTTCTCGAAGCGCAGCACGTCATTCGAACCGGTTTCGATTTCATTCCGCAAATTTTCGACAGCCGCAGTCTTCTCGCCGATTTCGAGCTGTAGCACGTCAAACTGGTGCCGCACGAGCTGCGTTTCAAGATGCTGAAGTTCCTGCTGAATCTGTTTGAAGCGGCGCGCCTTGCCGGCCTGGCGTTGCAGCGAGCCGATCTGCCGCTTCACTTCCTTGATCGTGTCGGCGATGCGCAACAGGTTTTGCTCGGTGTATTCCAGTTTGCGGAGCGATTCCTTTTTCTGCGATTTGAATTTCGTGATGCCGGCGGCTTCCTCGAAAATCATCCGGCGATCTTCCGGCTTGCTGGAAAGAATCTGCGTGATGTGGCCCTGCGCCAAAATGCTGTAGCTCGTGC
>CAYUGC010000218.1:0-1681 GCA_964444085.1 uncultured Bifidobacteriaceae bacterium
GCCACATGAAGTATGATGCGAAGAACCCGCATTTCTACAACAACGACCGCTTCATTTTGTCGAAAGGCCACGCCGCACCGCTGCTCTACGCCGCGTGGGCGGAAAACGGCTTTGTGCCCGTCGCAGAACTCGCGAATCTCCGCAAGTTCAGCAGCGACCTCGAAGGTCATCCCACACCGCGCCTCGCGTTCGCCGATGTGGCGACGGGTTCGCTCGGCCAGGGCCTCGGCGTCGGCGTGGGCATGGCGCTCGCGGCCAAGCAGGACAAGCTGGATTACAACACCTACGTTCTCCTCGGCGACGGCGAAATTGCCGAAGGTTCCGTGTGGGAAGCCGCGAACCTGGCAGGCTTTTACAAGTTGAGCAACCTGATCGCGATCGTGGACGCGAACCGCCTCGGCCAGAGCCAAGCGACGATGTTCGGCCACGACATCAGCATTTACGTCAAACGCTTTGAAGCTTTCGGCTGGCGCGTTGAAACGCTCGACGACGGCCACGACATGGAAGAGATCATGGAAGTGCTCAGCGGCGTCGGCCTCGACGAACGCCCGCTGGCCATCATCGCCAAAACCTACAAAGGCGCCGGCGTTTCCTTCCTACAGGACAAAGACGGCTGGCACGGCAAGCCGCTCAACGCGGAAGAAGCCGCGAAGGCCATCGCCGAACTTTCTCCGAGCGCCAAGTCCGGTCTCGGCGTCGCGATTTCCGCGCCAACCGCCCTGCCCGCCCCGAACCTCGCCGCGCCCGCGAGCTATCCGGCCATCAGCTACAAGCTCGGTGACACCATCGCCACGCGCGAAGCCTACGGCGCGGCGCTCGTCCGCGTGGGCGAAGCCAATCCGGCGGTCGTCGCGATGGACGGCGACACGAAGAATTCCACCTACTCGGAAAAATTCTACAAGGCGTTCCCGAACCGTTTCACCGAATGTTTCATCGCGGAACAAAACCTCGTCGCCGTCGCCATCGGTTTCGGCGCGCGCGGCCATGTGCCGTTCGCCTCGACATTCGCGACATTCTTCACCCGCGCCGCGGACCAGATCCGCGTCGCCGGCATTTCCTCGGCCAATTTGAAGCTGGTCGGTTCGCACGTCGGCATCAGCATCGGCGAGGACGGTCCGTCGCAGATGGCGCTGGAAGACATCGCGGTTTTCCGCGCGGTGCAAGGCAGTTCCGTGCTGTATCCGGCGGACGCCGTGGCCACGGAAAAATTGCTGGAAGAAATGGCCAAGACGCGCGGCCTCCAGTTCCTGCGCACCTCGCGCCCGAAGACGCCGGTGATCTACGGCAACGACGAGAAATTCCCCATCGGCGGCGCGAAAGTGCTGCGCGAAGGCACCAAGGCCACCATCGTCAGCGCCGGCGTGACGCTGTTTGAGGCGCTCAAGGCGGCGGATCAATTGAAGGCTGAAGGCGTCACCGTCACGGTCATCGATGCTTACAGCGTGAAGCCGCTGGCGAAGGACGTGATCCTCGCCGCCGCGAAGAAGACCGGCAACACCGTCATCACGGTGGAAGATCATTATCCCGAAGGCGGCCTCGGCGACGCGGTCGCGGGCGAGCTGTCCAGCGAAGGCGTGAAGGTGCACAAGCTGGCGGTCAACGGCCTGCCCCGCTCCGGCCACGCAGCGGAACTGATGGCGGCGTTCGGCATTGACGCGGCGGCGATTGTGAAGAAGGTCAA
>CAYUGC010000218.1:1781-6094 GCA_964444085.1 uncultured Bifidobacteriaceae bacterium
ACGCGATTGCGGGCTTCAGGAGATGCGGGGTTCCGCCGATAACAATTCGAAATGAAAATTGGAATCGTCACCGGCGGCGGGGACTGTCCCGGCTTGAACGCCGTGATCCGCGCCGTCGCCAAAACCGCCGCCAAGCGCGGCTGGGAAACCCTCGGCATCATCGGCGGCTTCGACGGGCTGCTGGAACCGCAGAATTTCCGCGTGCTCGATTACCAGTCCCTCGCCGGCCTGCTCGTGCGCGGCGGCACCATTTTGGGCACGGCCAACCGCGGCCAGTTCTCCGCCAAGACCGGTCATGGCGAAACGCGGCAGCTGCCGAAAGAACTGCTGGACGCCACCAAGGCCGGCATGGCCAAGCTGGGCATTTCCGCGCTGGTATCCGTCGGCGGCGACGGCTCGCTGACCATCGCGCAGCAGATGCACGAGGCCGGCATCCCCATCGTGGGCGTGCCCAAGACGATTGACAACGACCTGGCGGCGACGACGACCACGTTCGGTTTTGATTCCGCCGTGGCCTGCGCGACGGACGCGCTGGACCGTCTGCACACGACCGCCGAGAGCCACAACCGCGTGATGGTGCTGGAGGTGATGGGGCGCTATGCCGGCTGGATCGCGATTTACGCAGGCCTGGCCGGCGGCGCGGATGTGATTTTGATCCCGGAAATCCCCTTCCACTACGAGTCGGTCTGCCGCGCCGTCCGGGAACGCGAAAAGCACGGAAAACATTTCACGCTCATCGTCGCCGCCGAGGGCGCGAAACCGGTGGGCGGCGATTTTGTCACCAGCGGCACGCAGCAGCAAAACCGCGAGGCGCGGCTGGGCGGCATCGGCGCGGTGGTGGCGGCGGAAATCGAGCAGCGCACCGGCAAGGAAACCCGCGCGATGGTGCTGGGCCATCTGCAGCGCGGCGGCAGCCCGACCTACATGGACCGCGTGCTCTGCACCCTGTTCGGCGCGAAAGCCGTCGAGCTGATCACCGAAGGCCGCTTTGGCCGGATGGTCGCGCACAACGGGCGTTTCGTGGACAGCGTCTCGCTCGCCGAAGCCACCGGCAAACTGCGCACCGTGCCGCTGGACGAAGGTTTTGTCCATGCCACGCGCTCGCTGGGAATCTGCCTGGGCGATTGATCCTAACCTGAAGCCAAATGCTGAAAACTGAAATGCTGAAATGCTGAAAAAACAAACCTGAAACTTGAGACCGCAAAAACTGAAATAACCGGCAAGAAAACCGCTAATTTCCGCTAATGACCGCTAATCTTGGGAAGGCTGTTCGGCGGAGGACGGGGAAGCGGCAGGGGGCTGCCGCAGTCCACGACGCTGGCGCGCTGTCTGAGCAGTCCCCTCATTGCGGATGACCTTGCGACCTTTTGAACCACAAGTGTTACCTATGTATTGAACCATCCCCGTTACCCATGTTCTGAACCTAGACCAGAAAGCTTTTTTAAACCCAGATTCGAGGAGGAGGAGGAGGATTGGTTGGCCGCAAAACCCAAAAATATGATGGAACCCGGCGGCGCAGCAGCGCCGCCCTACCACCCGATGCGCCAAGGCGATTGTAATCGGCCATAACTCAACCGCCCGGAAAGCCAAAATTTGGCCGTGGAACGGCGGCGGGCCGGCCTGGGACGGACGGACGAGGTTCGTCGGAGTTTTATTTTTTGCCAGCCGGAACGGATTGAGGCACATTGGTTTTAACGATGGGCGAAAAAGTCAAAACTCTGCGCGGACAGTTGCTGCTCGACAGCGGGCAGCTCGGCGGGTCGTTTTTCCAGCACACCGTCCTGCTCATCTGCAAGCACGACGCCGAGGGCGCGTTCGGCCTGGTTCTCAACCGCACCGTCGGCAAGACCGTGGGCGAACTGATCATCGCCGACCTGCCGGAAATGCTCAAGGCCGCCCCACTCTACCTCGGCGGCCCGGTGCAGCCCGGCGCGCTGAGCTACCTGCACACGGACAGCTTCATCCCGGAGGCCGACGTGCTGCCGAACCTGGCGCTCGGCCACTCGCTCGACGATTTACTGGAGATTGGCGAGGCGTTTTCCGCGACGAAGAAGGTGCGGATGTTCGCCGGCTATGCGGGCTGGAGTCCCGGCCAGTTGGAAAGCGAAATGAAACGGAAATCCTGGCTGACGTTTCCCGCGTCACTGGAACTCGTCTTCGACCTGCCCCCGGAACAACTGTGGCAGAAGGTTCTGGAACGCAAGGGCGGCTGGAAAAACAAGCTGCTCGCGCAGACGCCGGAGGACCTTTCTTGGAATTGATGATTTACGATTTACGATTTACGCGCCGCGTGAATTTTCAGGCAACTCGCCAATAGCATATCGCTTATCGCAAGCCGCAGCTCGCAAATCGCAGATTAATTGGCTTCGGTAATGAGGAACGAAGTATTGGCCTCGGTCTTGACCGTGACGTTTTTCAGGCTCGCGGGAACCAAGCAAAAATCACCGGATTTCAATTCCGCAACAACTCCGCTGCGGTCGTCAGAAATTTTGGCCGCGCCTTTCGTGACCGCGATGATTCGCGGGTAACTTCCGGCCAGCGTCACGGAACCGGCGTTTTCAAACACCAATTCCTGCACGTTGAACAGAGGGTCTTCCACGAGCTGACGAAATTTGAAGTTTGGCCCGTTGCGGTAATTCGCCGGCACCAGCTTCGGCTCGAAGTCGTTGAAATCAATGCTCGCGAGCGATTGCGCGATGTGCAGTTCGCGCGGCTGGCCATCAAGGCCGACGCGGTTCCAGTCAAACACGCGGTAGGTCGTGTCGGAATTCTGCTGGATCTCGAAAATCACCAGACCGTCGCCGATGGCGTGGACGCGGCCGCTCGGCAGAAACATCGTGTCGCCGGCTTTCACCGGGATGCGATGGAAACAGTCCGCCACACTGCCGTCGGAAATCTTCTGCTCGAACTCCGCGCGCGTCACGCCGCGCTGGAGACCGACATACAAGCTGGCATCCGGCGCGGCGTCGGTGATGAACCACATCTCAGTCTTGGGTTCGCCTTTCAATTCCGCCGCCTGGCTGGCCGGCGGATGAACCTGAAGCGACAGTTTTTCGCGCGCGTCGAGAATCTTGCAGAGCAGCGGAAAGCGGCCGGCCGCCGCCGGTTGGGCGTCGCCGAGCATTTCCGCCGCGTGGTTTTCCATGAGCCAGCGGAGATCTTGGCCGGCGAGCGGACCGTTGGCGATGACGCTGGCGTCGCCAGGGCGGTCGGAAATTTCCCAGGATTCGCCAGTGGGCTGGCCGGCGGGGATTTTTTTACCGTAAAGCCGTTCCAGTTCGCGTCCGCCCCAGATGCGGTCCTGGAAAATCGGCTGGAAAACAAAGGGATAAAGCATGGTCAGGCAGCAACGGTTTCGGCGGATTTCCTGGCCGGCTTCATTTCGGAGGCGTCATCGGCCTTCTCGATGAAATGGCCGTGGGCGCGGAATTTTTCGTAGCGCTTTTTCAGACGCTCCGGCACGGGCAGCGCGAGAATTTCCTCGAGATGCCTGAGCAGGTGCGTTTGCAACGTCGCGGCAATTGTGGTCGGGTCCGTGTGCGCGCCGCCGAGCGGTTCGGGCACGATTTCGTCCACCAGCTTGAGTTCGAGCAAATCATTCGCCGTGATGCGCAGCGCGGCGGCGGCCTTGGCGGCATTGGCGCGGTCTTTCCACAGAATCGCCGCGCAGCCTTCGGGGCTGATGACGGAATAATAGGAATTTTCGAGAATCAAAACGCGGTCAGCCACGCCGATGCCGAGCGCGCCGCCGGAACCGCCTTCGCCGATGACGGCGGCGATGATGGGCACTTCGAGCAAGGTCATTTCGCGCAGGTTCACGGCGATGGCCTCGGCGATGTGACGCTCTTCCGCGCCGACGCCGGGATACGCGCCGGCGGTGTCAATCAAGGTGATGATGGGCAGGCCGAACTTGTTCGCCAGCCGCATCAGGCGGAGCGCCTTGCGGTAGCCTTCGGGATGCGCGGAACCGAAGTTGCGAAGGATGTTTTCCTTGGTGTCGCGGCCTTTTTGCGTGCCGATGACGAGGACGCGGTGTTCGCCGAGCCGGGCAAAACCGCAGACCATCGCGTGATCGTCCGCGAAAAGCCGGTCGCCGTGCAGTTCCTGGAAATCGGAGAAGGTATTCTGGAAATAATCCAGCGTGTAAGGCCGCTTGGGATGGCGCGCGAGCTGGACGCGCTGCCACGGGGTCAGGTGCAGAAAAATCTGCCGGCGCGTCTCCTGGATCTTCTTTTCGATGATCAGGATTTCCTCCTCGAAGCTGATGCCCAGCGAATGTTTCTCCGGATGGGCGCGGAGTTCGTCGAGCTTGT
>CAYUGC010000219.1:0-6094 GCA_964444085.1 uncultured Bifidobacteriaceae bacterium
CCGGGGAACGGCTGCCGCCAAACGATGTCCTTCGGCACGCCGAGTTCTTCGCCGAGCAAACGGACTTCGTCTTTGAACAAATTCTTCAACGGCTCGACGAGCTTGAATTTCATGCCCTTCGGCAAACCGCCGACGTTGTGATGGCTCTTGATGAGCGCGGCGGGATTGCCGGCGATCGGCACGGATTCGATGACGTCGGGATACAGTGTGCCCTGTGCGAGGAACTTGGCCTTGTTCGCCTTGCCCACGCGTTTGGTCGCCGCCTGAAACACGTCAATGAACGTCTTGCCGATGATCTTGCGTTTGCGTTCGGGGTCGGTGACGCCCTTGAGTTTGTCGAGAAACAGCTTGGAGGCGTCTTCGTATTGCAACTTGATGTTGAAGCTGCGCGCGAAAACATTCTGCACCACTTCGGCCTCGCGCGCGCGGAGCACGCCGTTGTTGACGAAGATGCAGGTGAGTTGGTCGCCGATGGCCTTGTGCAGGAGCGCCGCCGCCACGCTGGAATCCACGCCGCCGCTCAAACCGAGCACGACGTGTTCCTTGCCGACCTGCGCGCGGATTTCCTCGACGGCCTGATCCACGTAATTGCGCATCGTCCAGCTCTTGCCGCAGCCGCAGACGCCGTGGACAAAGTTGGAAATGATCTCCTTGCCGCGCGGCGTGTGGACGACTTCGGGATGGAATTGGAGACCGAAAAATTTCTTCGCCCGGTTTTCAATGGCGGCGTATTCGGAATTCTCCGTGACGGCGACGGGTTTGAAGCCGTTCGGAATTTTTGTGAGCTTGTCGCCGTGGGAATTCCACACCTGCAGGCTCGCCGGCAGCTTGTTGAACAGCGCGCAGGACTTGTCCTTGATGGTCAGTGTGCCTTTACCGTATTCGCGCTTGAGACCTTTCTCGACCTTGCCGCCGAGAAATTGCGCGAACAACTGCACGCCAAAGCAGACGCCGAGCACCGGCACCCCGAGTTCGAAAATCGTCTTATCCGGCAGCGGCGCGTCCGGTGCATAGACGCTCGACGGCCCGCCCGACAAGATGATGCCGCTCGGATTCATCGCCGCGATCTCGGCGGCGGGCGTGTTGAAGTGGATGATGGTAGAATAGACGTTGCACTCGCGCACGCGCCGGGCGATGACCTGCGTGTATTGCGAGCCGAAATCCAAAATGACGATTTGTTCCTTCATGTCTGAAAGCAGAGGCGGATTGTCTTGCGCCGGCGGAAGATTTGCCAGCGAAAATTACGGTTTTTTGTCTTCTGGCGCGGCGGCGGGCGGTTCGCCGTAATATTTTTTGAAACATTCCGGGCAGAAGCTGTGGGAAAAGTGGGCTTCGGAATGTTCGGTGATGTAGCCTTCGAGCTGCACCCAGTGGTTTTGCTCGTCGCGGATGCTCTTGCACCCGGCGCAGATGGGCAGGATGCCTTCCAGCAGGCGGACGCGGTGCCGGAGCTGCCGGGCCTGTTTCCCCAGCAGGTTGGTGAGCGTCGCCAGCAGCATCATCACAAAAAATCGCACCAGCGCGGCGGCCACCTCGTCCACCGTGATGGGCCGCTCGTCAAAAACAAACTGGTGCGCCAGCCGCGTCAGGGCCAGGGCAATCGCGCAGGCCAGCGCGAATTTCAGGCTGCGGTTCCACGCCGCCAGCATCAGCGGGAAGACGAAGACAAACGGAAACACCTTCAGCGGCACCAGTTCCCAATCCAACGCCACAAACACGAGACAGAGCAGCACGATGAACCAGGCGCGGTTCCACAGGCCGTGCTCGAAGACCGGAGTTTCCGGCGGGTTGCCGGCGGGCCGGCCGGGCAGGGGATTGTTTGTGTCCATGGCGTTGAATTGAAACGATTGTCGGCCTGACCCCGGAGCCTTGGCGAGGAAAAAATTTGCCGGCGCCGGGGGATTGCGCTACAAGTCGCGCATGAAACCATCCGGCCGCCGCCACGCCACGGCGGGCTTTTCCCTGACCGAGATTATCATCACGCTGGCGCTGGTGCTGATCATGGCTTGGATGATGTATGGTTTCGCCTCGGGCCACCACCAGCGCAGCCAAAAGCAGCTTTGCGCGGACAACCTCCAGAAGATTTACCTCGCCCTGCAGGTCTATGCGAATGATTTTGGCGGAATGCTCCCGTTGAACACCAACGCCCAAACTTCCGAGGCCGTGCTCAATGTGCTGGTTCCGAAATACACGGCGGACACAACGATTTTCATCTGTCCCGGCGGACGCGATTCAGAGATTCCGGCGGGCGAGCCGTTAAACCAGCACAAGATCAGCTATGCCTATTATATGGGGCGTCGCCTGTCCGCGGCTGCCACCGAGAGTCCGTCCTTTGCCTTGATGTCGGACCGGCAGGTGGACACGGAACCGAAGCGCGCCGGCGAATGTGCCTTTTCCGCCGACGGCAAATCGCCCGGCAACAATCATCATCGGTTCGGTGGAAATTTTCTGTTCGCCGACGGCAGTGTGCAGAACAGCGGGTCGCAGCTGACGTTTTCGCTCGCCTGTCCGCCGGGCGTCGTGCTATTGAATCCCAAGCCCTAACTGCGCATGAAAATCCGTTGTTCCTGCGGCGTCAAATACGAGCTCGAGGTCGCGCCTGAAATGTGGCAGAACCCGGTGAAATTCGTCTGCACCAACTGCGGGCTGGACTCGTCGGAATACGTCAACCAGATGGTGCGCGAGGAGATTGCCGAAAACTTTCCCGAGGTGATTGCCCAGGCCAAGGCCGCCGCCGAGCCGCCGCCACCGGCACCGCGACTGAAAATTTCCCACGAACCGAAACCGGCGGAAGCCCCGGCCGAGGCACCGCGTCCCAAGTCATCAAAGTATTGCGCCAAGCATCACGGCGCGCTGGCGGCGGACAAGTGCATCATTTGCGGCAAACCCATTTGCCCAAAATGCATGGAGGAATTCGGCTACTTCTGCTCGCCGTATTGCCAGAACAAGGCGGATTTGCAGGGCATCAAAGCCCCGATTTATGCCGGTCAGAAGTTCGAGGTCCAGAAAAATTACTGGCGCAAGACCGGCTTGGTCAGCGGCGGACTGGTCGGGCTGGTCATTTTGTTTCTCGGCGTCTGGACGTGGTATGCGTGGTTCGGTGCCGTGCCGCACAAATATTTTGCCGTGCGCTTCGAGGACAACGACCGCGCATACGCCGGCAAGTCGCAACTCGTGGACAAGGATCAGATTGTGTTCCTGCACGGCGGCACGCTGGCGCGCTACGATCTCAAGACCAAAAAACCAATCTGGGTTCAGGAACTCATCAGCAAGGAAGCCCTCGCCGCCGCCGTGAAGGCTGAGGCGGAGGCCGAAAGCCGTGCCAACGACGGTGCCAGCTACACGCACCGTCAAAGCGCAGACGCCATCGAGCGCGAGGTGAAAATTACTTTGCAAAGCTCGCTGCAACTGCGCGTCTCCGGCGAAAATATCTGGGTCGGCCAGGGCAACCGCCTCACGCATTACGATTGGGCGACAGGGCGGGCGACCCGCGAAATCACGCTGCCGGAATTTGCCGGCGAACTGATTGAGAAAGACAACGAGCTGCTCATGGTGGGCGACCAGTCGGTCACGCACGTCAGCCTGGCTTCCGGCGAATCGCGCATTGAGACATTCAGCCAATCAGGCGCGACCGCGCTGGCTTCCGCCGTCGGCGCGGGAACGGCTCCGTCCGGCGGATTGTTTTCCAAAGACGGCCAACCGCTCGACCCGAACAAGGTTGCCGCCGAGGCGCAAGGCCTGACGCTACCCGCGCGCATCGCCTTGCCGGCCTTGATTTCCAGCGCGCAGCATGAGCAGGCATTGGAGGCCGCGATACGAGACGACCAAGACCCGCAACATTCGCGCGTGCGCGCGAGACCGGCCAATGCCGCAGTGGAAGATTTTGAACTGGTCGCCGGCGAAAACAGTTTCGTGCAATTTTCCCGTCGGTTGCTGGAGGAAAAAATTGTCACGCACTCGGCCATGAAGCCAGCCGCTGCCGCCGGTAAATCCATTCTCGACAGCGGCAACCTCAACGTCGCCAACGAGGGCGACGCCATCAACCAGCAGTTGAACGAAATGCAGCGCAAGAACGCCGGCGACACCGTCGAGGAAGATGTCAGCCGCTATCTCGTCACCGTGCGTTTGCCGGATTCGCCGGATTCGCCGGTCTGGACCAACGAAGTCGTCGGCCCGCCCCAACTCTTCGTTTTGAAAACGGTGAACGTGGTTGTGGCCGGAAAAACCGTCATCGTGCTCGACAAGACGAACAAAAAAATGTGGTCGGCCTCGCTCACCTATCCGATTCCATTTGGCGGACGCGGGTTTTTCGCCCGCGCCGAATCCCGGTTTGGTGCCGGCCCGTGCGTGGAACATGGCGACACGCTTTACATTTTCGACCAGGCCCTGTTGAGTGCCTTCACGTTGACCGGCGGCGACGCCCGCTGGCGCGTGCCGTCCGTCGGCGTGGTGGGATTGTTCTTCGATGACGCCGGCAACGTCTTCGTCAACACCACCAGCGGCAATCCCGACGACATCAAGTATTCCCGGCAGATAGACATCACCAAGCATACCGACGACGTGTTGCTGAAGCTGGATTCCAAGTCCGGCAAAACTTTGTGGAGCATCAAGCCCGGCGGTTTCATCTCCTACCTGAAGGGCAAGTTCATCTACACCGTGCAGTCCTACGATCCCAATCCAACCGACGAAGATGCGATGAATGACATGACCGCAGCGCTGCAAAAACCGGCGTTCCTGCGCATCGCCCGCGTGGATACCAAAAACGGACGCCTGCTGTGGGAATACTACGACCGCGACCGCTGCCCCATTGATGTCTGCTTCGACGACAATTCAATCCAGCTGGTCTTCAAGCGCGAAGTGCAGGTGCTGAAGTATCTGGCGTTCTAAAAATCCTCCTTATCCTCGAATTCTTTGAATTGAGAAAGAGGATGGCGATGAGGATGAGGTGGAAAAATCAGCGCATCATTCCCGCACCACGCTCACCTCGCCCTTCACGGCGTCGTAGGAAATTTTGTAACCCAGCGGCGCGTCGGGCAGCTTGGCGATGTATTTCGGCACCAGCTCCGACAAATCCTTCGGCAGACGGCCTTCCTGCACATTGAACAACTGGATCGCCTGGTTGATGTAAGCCACATCAATCGTCTTGTCCGCCGTGCGCTTGGCGTTCACCAGCGGATTGTTCACGTCCGCCGGGTTGACGGTTTGGGCGGAAGGTGTGGCGTGGTCGCCGCAGCCGGACAGCAAACCCGCAGCGGTGATCAAGGAGAAAATCGAAATGAAAGTTTTCATGCCCGCAAACTACTCTCCGCCGCCGGAAAATCAAAATGGAATTTTCCGGCGACCTTGGCGGGCTTGGTGCTTAAAAACTTTTTTTCACCAGTTCCCGCGCCTGCCGGATGAGGTTCAAATCCTCCGCCAGATTCCCGAAACGCAGCCGCATCGCGCCGCTCTGCTGCTGGCCCAGCAGTTCGCCCGGCCCGCGCAATTTCAAATCCGCCTCCGCGATTTTGAAACCGTCGTTCGTCGCCTCCAAAATTTTCAGCCGCGCCTGCGCCTCCGGGTGCTGCGCGTCGGAAACCAAAATGCAGAAGCTCTCGTGCGCGCCGCGCCCGATGCGTCCGCGCAACTGGTGCAACTGCGCCAACCCGAAATGCTCCGCGTTCTCGATCAGCATCACCGTCGCGTTCGGCACGTCCACGCCGACCTCGATGAGCGACGTGGCGACGAGCGCTTGGATTTTGTTCGCGCGAAAGTCCGCCATCGTTTTTTCCTTCTCCGCCGCCTTGATGCGCCCGTGCAGCAGGCCGACTTTGAATCCATTCAGCGCGCGCTGCACATTTTCAAATTCCTTCGTCACCGCCTTGATGTCCTTGTCCGTGTCCGCCACCTCGACGCGCGGATAAACGATGTAAGCCTGCCGCCCGCCGGAAATTTTCTCGCGGATGAAATCAAAAACCTTCGGCAGCTTCTCCGTCGTCCGCACAAAAGTTTTGATCGCGCCGCGTCCGCCGGGCATTTCATCAATCACTGAAACATCCAGGTCGCCGTAAAGCGTCAGCCCCAGCGTGCGCGGAATCGGCGTGGCCGTCATCAC